>CAIQGE010000029.1 GCA_903871335.1 uncultured Actinomycetes bacterium | reverse complement strand
TCGACCTCCACCTCGAGAGCGCTCTGGATCAGGGTTCGAGCGTGAGTTCGCAGCAGTTCGGTGATCGGGTCAGCCACCTGGCGCTGCAGATCAGGCGTGGCGTTGAAGTTGGGCGTTACGATTGTCACGGGTCAGTTCTCCCTGTTGGTTGAATTCGCAAAAGACATTCAACAAGGGATCTGACCCAATTCACGTCACGTGGTGAAACTCCTCAAATTCGGCCAGCCACAACTTTCCCGCATAGCTCGCAAAGCAATGGTGGTTGGAGACATCGATCCGTCAACGGCCGGTCTTTGATTCTCTTTTTCGTTGAGGCCAACTGAGGCTGACCGAGCAGGCTTGACGAGCAATGCTGAGTCAGTCGGTGAGACCGAGGGACTCGGCCTTGGACGGAGAGAATTCGCCGGTCGTGCGCGCCAGCACTTCACCGGCCGTGACCTTCAGAATGTGGATGTCGTTACGGTCGGTGATCTGCAGCGGTGTTGTCAATAACGAAAGATCGCCGTAGTAGGTCAAAGTTCGCTGGAGGACGGCGGGAACTTTGATGGCTTGCGCCATGCCGCCGTCGATGAAACGTCGGACCGGCTTCCACGTGCCGGATATCGCCGGTACTTCGTAAAACCGAAGGTCGGGGAGAGTTCGTTGGGTGTCTTCCAGCCACGGAATCCACGAGTCGACGAGACGTTGGTGCTCGCGACGAAATGCCACCATCACGACATTCGGGGATCCCGTCAAACAGGTCGGCGTCGACATGGAGCGCCCTTCCAAGTCGCGAACGGACACACTCGGAAACATAATCACGACGACAGTCTGCTCGCTGTCGACGTCGTTGGTATCGGCGAGGCTCACGCGGCGCGGGAGTGTCCGCACCGAAGGGTAATCTGTAGGTCAGCCTCAAATCACTGAGGCGTTCAGGAATTCCGTGAATTTCGAGAGTGGGTGAGGTCGGCCGTGGCCGACCACAGTATGCAAAAGAAGGACCCCTTCGTCCTCCGTCATCTCGCCGAAGTCCAACCCGACCTGTGGTGGCTCGACTCAGATCCTTTGGAACCCGCATCACACCCTGCCCTGGTGGGTGAACTGGGCGCGGACCTCTGCATTATTGGTGCGGGCTATACCGGTCTCTGGACGGCGCTCCTCGCCAAGGAGCGCGACCCCGAACGCAGCGTCGTCGTCATTGAGCAATACGAAACGGGAGCTGGGGCTTCGGGACGCAACGGTGGCTTCTGCAATTCGTCGCTGACGCACGGATTTAATAATGGTTGGAACCGGTTTCGCGACGAGATGGACGTCATCGAACGACTCGGGCGAGAGAACCTCAATGAGATTGAAGAGACGATCGCGCGCTACGGCATCGAATGCGACTGGGAACGCACTGGTGAAATCCGCGTCGCTCTCGCTCCCTGGCAAGTAAAGAACATCGAGGAAGAAGCCTCTTTGCGCAACGCGTTAGGTGATCACGTCGAGGTCCTGGACCGTGAGGCGGTCCGTGCGCGGGTGAATTCTCCGAGTTACGAAGCCGGTCTCTACGACCCCGATGGCACCGCGCTGGTTGATCCCGCGCGGTTGGTCTGGGGTCTGGAGCGCGCGTGCTTGTCGCTGGGAGTCAAGATATTTGAGAACTCGAAAGTCGAATGGCTCGAAGACGTTGACGAGGGCATCAGGGCGCATACGCCCTACGGCGCCGTGACGGCGGCCAAGGTAGCTCTCGCCACCAATGTCTTTCCGTCCCTCGTTCGCAAAGCGCGCAAGTATGTCGTACCGGTCTACGACTATCAGCTCGTCACCGAACCCCTCACCGACGAGCAACGTGCGTCCATTGGTTGGGAAAGTCGCGAAGGAATCTCCGACGCCGGCTACCAGTTCCACTACTACCGACTCACGAACGACGGCTCGATCTTGTGGGGTGGTTACGACGCGATTTACAATTTTCGCGGCAAGGTGCGCCGCGAGTACGAGTTCAACGCCGAAACGTACGCGACCCTAGCAAGTCACTTCCTCAAGACCTTTCCGCAGCTCAAGGGCATCAAGTTCACGCACGCGTGGGGTGGGGCCATCGATACGTGCACCAGGTTCTCGCCTTTTTGGGGTACCTCACACAAGGGGAAAGTTGCCTACGTCCTCGGCTACACCGGACTCGGTGTCGCGTCCACACGTTTTGGAGCGGCCACCATGTTGGACCTCCTCGACGACCTGGACACCGAACGAACCCGCCTGTCCATGGTGCGACGAAAGCCTCTGCCGTTTCCGCCGGAGCCCTTTCGCTGGGTCTTCATACGCCTGACCCAATGGTCCATTACTCGAGCTGATCGCCACGAGGGTCGTCGCAACGTCTGGCTGAAAGCCATGGACGCCCTCGGACTCGGCTTTGATTCCTAGAGGAAGCCGATGCGGTTGAACGGGTAAATGATCGTTACGGCCTTGCCGATGATCGACGATCGAGGCACCGTGCCCCAATATCTGCTGTCACACGAGATGGGTTCATTGTCACCGAGCATGAAGTAGTGATTCGCGGGCACAATCGTCGGGGAGATCGGTCGGCTTCCTAATGGTTCGATGTGGGCCCACGGTTGGGAGAGCAGAGCCCCGTTCACGTAGATGTTGTCGCCGACGGACTTGAGATGATCGCCCGGAACCCCGATGACGCGCTTGACCAGATACTTCTCCGGCGTCGTGCCGCAGGCCGAGACCAAGTTGTTGGGTGAGTCAAAGACGACAATGTCGCCGCGGTGCACCGTGCCCCATTCGACCGAAATCTTGGAAACAAGGATCCGGTCGCCGATCAAGAGATTGGGGTTCATCGAATCCGACGGAATGTAGAAAGTTTGCGCGACGTAGGTACGAAAGAGAAAGGCCAACAGCAGTGCTCCGACGATGATCAAAGTCCACTCAGTCGCCTGCCGGAGAAAACGGCGGGTGGCGGACGGAGACGACGAAGCTGTCGGAGACGTCGCATCGGGGGACGCCGGAGAGTTCTCCACGTCCGGAGCATCAATTGTCACAAAGCAAGGCTAGTGAACATTGACCGCGTCGTGAGATCGTGCTCGATCGTGAGGCCGGCGAGCGCTCGACACGGAACAAAGTTGGGGTGAGCCCACTTCCCTGAGATTCTGGCGCGTCGACGGGGAGCGCGTTGAGATCCGGGCGAGTGCGTGAGCGCCCGCGTTGTGGTGAGGTGCAATATTTCGTTCGGAAAATGTTCTAGTTGTAGACAAAAAGAAGTTATTCGAGAGTTGAATTACAAAACTTTTTGGTATTTTCTCGCCCTACTTTTGCATGCAGTTGCGCATTTCATTGCACGACTTTACGGAAAATGTAATACTCGATGACAGTGAACAAGCAAGCGCGTTCTATACCAGTAATGAATTCGGTCATCACGGCCGTGGCCGAGCGTCTCATGGATACGGACGAGTCGCTGATTCGAATTCCTGACATCTGCGATGCGACGGGTGTGAATTACGGTTCGGTGTACCACCATTTTGGTTCGCGCGAGGGCGTGATCGACGCGGCGATGGTTCGTATCTTCACCGATCTCATTCGCACCGACGTTGAGAGCATGACAAAGATTTTGGGCGGCTCCAAGACCAAGTCGGAGTTCGCCATCTCCATGGCGCAGCTCTTTTCGTCCATTAATTCCGATCCCGCTCGACTACCCCGACGGCAGATGCGAGCTCGCATTGTGGCGGCCGCTCTCGCCCGCCCGGCACTCCGTGAAGAGATCGGTGCGGTGCAGAGCGAAGTGACGGACGTCTTGACGGGTTTGTGCGCGGAGGGCCAAGTCCGCGGGTGGTTGCGTACTGACGTCAGCGCTCGCATGATGGCGGTGTTGATGATGGCCACCAATATCGGTCGCACCGTCGATGACATCTCCGCCCACCCCATTGACTCCGAGGAGTGGGACACCGGTGTTCAGATCATCTTTGCGTCGTTCCTGACGCCGTAGGACCCTCAGACGATCTCGACACCCACAATGGCGGGTGCGGCGAAGCCTTGGGCCTCGCACAAGATCCGGTAGACGGAGTTAATGAACGCCGCGTCCCACACGCTCGTGACGTTGCCGTCGGCGTCGATGTTTTCGTTCTTCCCGAAGATGGCGAAAAAGACGTCGGTGACCTCGCTGTTGGAGGCCGGAACATTCAAAGTGTGGGTGGATCCCGCCGGTTCGTACAGGTAACTTCCGGCGCGGTTCACCTCGGGATACTCGAGGTAGTGCCAGGAACCGCTCAGGGTGAAGGCGTAGACGTCACCCGTGTGGCGGTGGGTCTGCACGGTGTAGCCAGGTTGAAAGCGCGTGCGGACGACCCACAGGTCGCGGTCGAGATCAATGTGTAGAACCTGCATCGACGATCCGTCACCGATATCGACGAAGGGCAGATCGCTCTCGGCCCGGTGCAGTGCTTTCGGAATGGTCTCAAACATGGTGATCTCCCTCGTCGCGGTTCACTTTACGACGATGCTCGCCGCCTCGGGCGAGGGAAGAAGGGGCTAACTTCCGCGACGTATTCCTGGTAGCCCGCGCGGGTCTTGGTCAATTTGCCTTCGAGGAGAGGTTTGCCTGACACCGATGTCAGAAGCCGGTTCATCGCGAGCGGCGAGAGGACGCTGAGTAGACCCCACCCGGTCGCGGCCGCGACACCAAACAGTCCCCACCACACGACCGCGTCGCCGAAATAATTCGGGTGCCGCGTCCACCCCCACAAGCCCCGGTCCATGGTGGTGCCCTTGTTCGCGGGGTCGGCCAAGAAGCGACGCAGCTGGTAGTCACCCACACTTTCGAACCACACGCCCACGAGTACGACGATGCTGGCGACGATGACGACCGGGAGGGCGAAGTGAGGCGAGAAGGCAATCCACTGGAGGGGCACGGAGATGAAGAAGAGCAAGCCCGCTTGTAGGAGATAGATGGTCCGGTAGGCGTAGAGGGTCTCATTCTTCCCCTTGGCGCCACGAAGAATCATCGTGTAGCGAGGATCTTCGCCGGCACCGCGCTGTCGAAGGGCGAGGTAGCCGGACAGCCGGAGACTCCACAGAGCTACGAGCGCCAGTGCGACGTAGCGAACCGTGTCACCGGACCCTTGATGCCACCACGGGTGCTGGTCCGCAGTGGACCAGGCGTGCGACACGAGGAGGCTCTCGATGAGAACAACGAGGAAGCCGGCACCCCAAAACACGTCGACGACGGCGTGGCGGTGTACGACGCGGCTCGCGACGAAGGCCAACGTCAGCCAGACGAGGGCCGTGAGCAAAGCGAGAGGAAGATTCAAGAAGAACGCGGAGACGTGCACGACCTCGTTTTAGTGGTTCGTGGGCGGCGGTGGTGCGGTGCAACCCCGTTGGTGCCCTACGCTCAGTCAGCGTGCGAACTCGTGGACTGCTCTCCCTCGCGTGGGCGTCAACGCTGGATCTGTTTGATCAGACGACCGCCTTCGGTCGGCTCGCCCTCGTCCACGTCTTGATGATGGCGGGGGACACGTTTGTCACCATCTCACTGGCCGGATCACTATTCTTCTCGGTCTCACCCACGGAGGC
This sequence comes from uncultured Actinomycetes bacterium, assembly GCA_903871335.1. Taxonomy (GTDB): domain Bacteria; phylum Actinomycetota; class Acidimicrobiia; order Acidimicrobiales; family RAAP-2; genus RAAP-2. Next base: position 27,603 of record CAIQGE010000029.1, on the reverse strand, counting down.
CAAGACGAAGGTCCTCGCCTACTTGTTGCTCACGATTGCGCCGTTCGCGGTCGTCTCGCCGCTCCTCGGTCCGTTGATTGATCGCTCGTCGTCGGGTCGCCGCATCCTCGTCGCCCTGTCCGCGCTCGCTCGAGTCGTGCTCTGCGTTCTCATGAGTCAACACCTCAATGGGTGGATCTTGTTCCCTTTGGCCTTCTTGGTGCTCGTGTCCTCCAAGCTCTACGTGGTCACGAGAGGGACGCTCGTTCCCGAAATGGCCCGCACTGATCAATTCGCCGACCACGCGCGCGGCGTGGACGCGGCGGGGTGGCCGACACGAACGGATGACGCCGAACCGGGCTTCGCCGGATTCAACGCGCAACTCACCCTCCTCGGCACGATGGTGGGGCTCCTCGCGGGCTTCGTCGGTGTCGGCATATTGAAAAGCATTGGTGCGACGTCGGTGCTGATCGTGGCGAGCATGATTTTTCTCGTCGCCACCTTTGCGTCACTACGTCTTCGTCGACCCACGCCGGCACGTCGCGTCACGAACCCGGCGCTCGCTCCGGTCCAGCGAGATCTTCAGGTCCTACAGCCCCACGGCGATACCGAAGTGAGTTGGGGACTCACGGCCACGGCAGTCGTGCGTTTCACGGTGGGCTTCTCCACGTTCCTGCTGGCCTTCGGGTTACGACGTAGTCACGCCGGACTCGGGTGGTTTGCCGCGGCCCTCGTTCTGAGCGGTCTCGGAGCTCTCGCCGGACTCGGACTCGTGACCCGCGTGCGAAATCGATTGCCCGAGTCGACGTTGTTGACCTTGTCGTTACTCGCGATTGCCTTGGGTGCCGCCCTGGCGACCTTTGACGCGGTAGCCCCGGTGCAGGTCATTCTGGCGGCGTGGTTGGGTGCGTGCGCGGCTGTGGCACAACCCAGTTTTGACGCCATCACCCAGCGACACGTTCCCGAAGGCGCCCAGGGTCAGACCTTCGCGCGTTTTGCCGTCCGCCAACAGTTGTTATGGGTCATAGGAGCAACAATTCCCGTCGCCGTCGCGCTGAACTTCGCGGACGGCGACGGGATTGTCGCAGTGTTAGCGGGTGTGACCGGGGTTGTCTACGGCCTCGGTCGCCGAATGGTGAACTAGCCCAGTCTCTTTTCGAGAGCGTCCACTTCTTCGTGAAGAGCCTGCGGAAGTCGCTCGTTGAAAATGGCGAAGTGCTCGCGAATGCTCGGCACTTCCGCACGCCATTCGTCGACGTTCACCTTGAGCAACTCGGTGAGGTCCTCGTCGGCGATGTTGAGTCCCTCGAGGTTGAGGGCGTCGCGGGTGGGCACGTAACCAATGGCGGTCTCGTCGGCGGCACCTCGACCGGCGCAGCGCTCGAAGACCCACTCCAGCACGCGGCTGTTCTCGCCGTAGCCCGGCCACAACCAGCGACCGTCATCGCCCTTGCGGAACCAGTTGACGTAGAAGATCTTCGGCAACGCGGAGGGGCTGCTCGCGGCACCGACCTCCAGCCAGTGCGCGAAGTAGTCCGCCATGTTGTAGCCACAGAAGGGCAACATGGCGAACGGGTCGCGACGGAGGTTGCCGACGGCACCGGCGGCCGCGGCGGTCGTTTCCGACGACATGGTCGCACCGAGGAACACGCCGTGCTGCCAGTCGAAGGACTGGAACACGAGCGGAATCACGCTGCCGCGTCGACCACCGAACAAGATCGCGTCGATCGGCACGCCGGCGGGGTCTTCCCACTCGGCCGCGATGGCGGGGTCCTGGGCGGCGGGGGCGGTGAAACGCGAGTTCGGGTGCGCGGCGGGGGTGCCGAGCTCTTTGGTCCAGGGCTGACCCTTCCAGTCCGTGAGGCCCGCGGGCGGCTCGCCCATGCCTTCCCACCACACGTCACCATCAGCGGTGAAGGCGGTGTTGGTGAAGATCGTGTTCGCCTCCACCGAGTACATGGCGTTCGGGTTGGTCTCCATGTTGGTGCCCGGGGCGACGCCGAAGAAGCCGGCTTCCGGGTTGATCGCGTAGAGGCGACCATCCGGACCGGGCTTCATCCAGCAAATGTCGTCGCCGACTGTCTCCACCTTCCAACCCGGCAGGGTCGGAATCAACATGGCGAGGTTCGTCTTACCGCAGGCGCTCGGGAAAGCGGCCGACACGTAACGGGTCTCACCAGCCGGACTCGTGAGCTTCAGGATCAGCATGTGCTCGGCCAACCAACCATCGTCACGCGCCATGGTCGAGGCAATGCGCAGGGCGAAGCACTTCTTTCCGAGCAGCGCGTTACCGCCGTACCCGGAGCCGAAGGAGATGATCTCCTTGGTCTCGGGGAAGTGCACGATGTACTTGTTCTCCGCGTTACTCGGCCACGGCACATCGGTCACACCGTCGTTGAGGGGCATACCCACCGAGTGCAGACACGGCACGAACTCGCCGGTCTCGCCGAGAACGTCGAGGGCACCCTTGCCCATACGCGTCATGATGCGCATCGAGACGGCCACGTAGGCCGAGTCGGTCAGCTCGACGCCGATGTGCGCGATCTTGCTGCCGAGGGGTCCCATCGAGAAGGGCACCACGTACATGGTGCGACCCTTCATGCAGCCCTTGAACAGACCGTTCAACGTGGCGCGCATCTGCGAGGGTTCCGTCCAGTTGTTGGTCGGACCCGCGTCAATTTCCTTCTCGGAGCAAATAAATGTGCGGTCCTCCACGCGAGCGACGTCACCGGGGTCCGAACACGCGTAGTAGCTGTTGGGGCGCTTGGCCTCGGACAATTTCGTAAAGGTGCCGTTGTCGACGAGCAGCTGACACAAGGCGTCGTACTCTTCGGCAGATCCGTCGCACCAGTGGATACGATCGGGTGTTGTGAGCGCTGCGACTTCTTCGACCCAGTCGAGCAGACGCTTATTCGTGGTGGGTGTGGACACTGCGGTTACCTCCGGTTTTCGTGCGTCACATTGTGACGTGTCTGTGGTGGGCGTGAGCGTTGCCCGCGCGTAACGACCCACCTGCCCCCGAAAGGGAACTCGTGCGGCGCGAGGATGCCGTACTGGAGCGTATCGCCGCCATAGTGGGTCGGCGCAACATTCCGGACGGAGAAGTTCACGTCGGCGACGACGCAGCCGTCCTCGCGCCCATCGTGGGGGAAACCTTGATCTCCACCGACGTGGCGGTTCTCGGTGTCCATTTGGACGGATCCCTCTTTCCACTAGAAGATCTGGGATTTAAAGCGGTCACCTCCGCGGTCTCGGATCTCGCGGCCATGGGCGGTCGCCCGCGGGCCGCGGTCGTGGCCGTGACTTCACCACCCGGCACCGACTTGGAGGAACTTCATCGAGGAATCGCTGACGCCGCGGCAATGACCGAGTGCCCGATCGTGGGTGGGGACCTGGTGAGGGGGACCGACGTGTCGGTCGCCGTCACCGTCTTGGGAGAAACCCCTGGTAAAGGCTCAGTTCTGCGAAGTGGCGCACGACCGGGCGACGTCATTTTGGTGACCGGTCCCTTGGGCCGTTCCTCCGCTGGTCTCCGTCGCCGTCGCGCCGGGGCGCCGCTGGATGATCCTTTGGTCGTCGCCCACCGTCGTCCGTGGCCCCGACTCGCCGAGGGTATTGCCGCCCGTCACGCCGGCGTCAACGCGATGATGGACCTGTCCGACGGCCTCGGGATTGACCTCCACCGTTTAGCGAACTCGTCACGGGTGGGATTTACACTGACGGATCTCCCTATCGCGGAGGGCGCGACCGAAGAAGAGGCGCTGGGCGGGGGTGAGGACTACGAACTCCTGATGACGACGAATGACCCGGACCGGCTGCGGGCGATTTTCTTCAGTCGGGGCCTACGCGAGCCGCTCGAGATTGGTGTCGTCGTTCGTGACGTCGCGCACCGGACGTGGCGAGACCAGAAACTTGATCCCACGGGGTGGCAGCACCAGCTCTAGCGCTGGTGGCGGAAACTAGGCGTTGACGTTGCGACGTACGGGCTTTTGGATCTTGCCCGAACGCAGACATCCGGTGCATACGTTGACACGGGTGGGGGTGCCACCGACGAGGGCGCGCACGCGCTGGATGTTCGGGTTCCAACGACGCTTGGTGCGACGGTGGGAGTGCGACACGTTCATACCGAAGTTCGGCTTCTTGCCGCAGATCTCGCAGACGGATGCCATGTTGAACGTTCTCCTTGTCGTGGACCTCGCGAGAGTCGCGAAGCCGTCGTGAACCGGATGTCCATTGTAGCATCGGAGCCAATGCCCGCACCCTCAACGCTGACGGCCGCCGATTTTCGGGACGTGGTCAACACGTACGCCGATCTCCTGCGGAGCCATAAAGAGGTCATTAATCGACTGAATGTCTATCCCGTCCCGGACGGTGACACCGGCACGAACATGACTTTGACGATCGAATCGGTGGTCACGGAACTCGCCGACGCCGGGGAGAACCCCGACATGGAGGCGGTCTGCCGAGCGGTGGCGCACGGCTCTTTGATGGGTGCGCGAGGAAATTCGGGCGTCATTTTGTCCCAGCTCCTGCGCGGTCTGGTCGAGAAGTTCAAGGTCGTCGGCGAGATCACCCCGGCTCTATTGGCCGAGGCGCTGACCAACGCCGACGAACTCGCGCGGCAGGCCGTGGTACGCCCCATTGAGGGCACCATTTTGTCCGTGGCCCGGGCCGCCGCCGTCGGCGCCCGTGCCGCGACGGGATCGCTCGAAGCGCTCGTGCGCTCGTCCCGAGGGGCCGCCGCGGCCGCGCTGGCGAACACGCCCGAGCAACTTCCCGTGCTGAAGCAGGCCGGTGTCGTGGACTCCGGGGGCACGGGTCTGTTGTTGTTGATGGACGCATTCTGCCACCAGGTCACCGGCGACCCGCTTCCGGAACCGCCGCCGCTCGAAGGCATCACCGTGAATGCTCACGAGGAGCCGACGAAAAAGGAACCGGGTGACGTTGCGGACCTGCGGTACGAAGTCATGTACCTCCTCGACGCGGACGACACCAAGATTGGGGCCTTCAAGGAAGTGTGGGCCGGCATCGGCGACTCCATCGTGGTCGTCGGGGGAGATGGTCTCTACAACTGCCACATCCACACCGACGACATTGGTGCATCCATTGAGGCCGCCCTCGACGCGGGTCGTCCCCGTGAGATTCGCGTGACCGACCTCGCGGAGCAGGTCATTGAAGAGCGCTGGGTGCGCGAAGGGGCCGCCGAGTCCGTCGAGCCGGAGGCGGGGGACGCGCCGCCGACCGCGGTCGTCGCAGTGGTCGTCGGCGACGGCGTGGGTCGCATCTTCCGATCCCTCGGCGTGCGCACGCTCGTGAAGGGCGGCCAGTCAATGAATCCGTCGACCGCCGAACTCGTAGAAGCGGTGCGCGCCACGGGATCGTCCGCCGTCGTGATTCTTCCGAACAACAAGAACATTCGACCGGTGGCCGAGCAGGTGGCCGCCCTGGTGGATATTCCGGTGACCGTCGTGCCGACGAATTCCATCGTCGAAGGTTTCGCGGCGTTGCTGAACTACGACCCGAACGCCACGGCCGACGCGAACCGTGACGCCATGACCGCCTCGTCGTCGCACGTCATCGCCGCCGAGGTCACCCAAGCGGTGCGCGACACGACGACGGACGCCGGTGAGGTGCGCGTCGGGGACTGGATTGGACTCTCGAAAAAGGGTGTGTTGGCGATCGCCGAATCGATCGCGGTGGCGGCGAACCGACTGCTCGACGAACTGTTGACGGAAGAGCACGAGTTGGTCACCATCATCGAGGGTGACGACGCCACCCCCGCCAATACGCGACGCATCACTGAATTCTTGGCGGACGAGTATCCGGACGTGGCCGTCGAAGTGCACAACGGGGGCCAGCCGCTCTACCCGTACCTCTTCGGCATCGAGTGACCGAGAGCGCGCCCCGTCGTCTCTCGCAACTCGCCACCATCTCGGTGGCCGAACTCAAGAACGTGGGCGATCGTCGTCGAGAATCGCTCGCGAGTATCGGCATTGAGACCATTTTTGATTTGCTCACGGTCTATCCGCGCCGGCACGTCGACCGAACGCGACAAGTCGATCTCTCCGACCTCACCATTGGTGAAGAGGTCGCAATTTTTGCCCGAGTGGATCGCAGTTCGTCCCGTCGCACCAAGCAGGGCCGTTCCATGGTGGAGCTCGTAGTGAGCGACACCGGCGGCAGCATGAGCGTCGTCTTTTTCAATCAGCCCTGGCGCGACAAGCAATTACCCGTCGGCACGCAGGCGCTCTTCTTCGGCAAGGTCACCGACTACCGAGGCCGGCGCCAAATGTCAAACCCGGTGGTGGACGTGCTGGTCGGCGTGGGAGGGATTGAACGCGATCCTTCGCGTGTCGGTCGCGTGGTGCCCATCTATCCAGCGTCGGGCAAGGCGGGCCTCACGAGTTGGGAAATGGGTGGCTTCATCGAGGAGTCGTTACGACGCGCCGGCGCCTTCCTCGATCCCGTGCCCGACGCGGTGCTCGACGAACTCGACCTCATTGACCGCACCAGCGCCTTTCGCGGGATCCATTTGCCCGAGGAGTACGCCGACATCACCGTCGCCCGACGTCGCCTGGTCTTCGACGAATTCTTGCGCCTGCAGTTGTTACTGGTGCTCCGACGACAACGACTCGAAGAAACCGAAGCCGGCGTGGCGCACGACGTTGACGTCAGCGATCTCGATGTGACCCCCGGCTCCCTGAGTTCGTCCGACTCGTCCCTCGTACGTCGGTTCCTCGCACAACATCGCTTCGCACTCACGGGGGCACAACGGCGGGTGCTGCGGGAGATCTTCACTGACCTGGCGTCGCCGCGCCCCATGCATCGTCTGCTGCAAGGTGACGTGGGTTCGGGCAAGACCACTGTCGCTCTCGCGAGCATGCTCGCCGTCTTGTCGTCGGGACGACAAAGCGCCCTCATGGCACCCACCGAAGTCTTGGCGGAGCAACACGCGAGCGGCCTGCGTCGTGACCTCGGCGACCTGCGACGACCCGATCCTCACGTACTCGGTGGTGAACGACCGCTCAACGTGCAATTGCTCACCGGCCGTCTGCGCGCCAAAGAACGGGCGGCCGTCCTGGAGGGACTCGCGACGGGAGCCGTCGACATCGTGGTCGGAACGCACGCGTTGCTGACGGAGGATGTTCGTTTTGACGCTCTCGGACTCGTCGTGATCGACGAACAGCATCGTTTCGGGGTCGAGCAGCGAGCGGTACTACGCGACAAAGGTCGGGGAGCGTCGCGCGACGCCATTGATCCCGACGTGTTGGTGATGACCGCCACGCCCATTCCCCGCACGGCGGCCCTCGTGCTCTTCGGTGACCTCGATCTCTCGATCATCGACGAATTGCCGGCGGGCCGTGAGCCCATCGCCACGACGTGGTGCCGCGAACCCGAAGAGGTGGCCGAGGTCTGGGCGCACGTCCGCGCCGAAGCCGCCGCCGGACGGCGCAGCTTTGTCGTGTGCCCCCTCGTCGAAGGGTCCGAGCGCGTCGAGGCCACGAGTGCCGTTGAGGAACGCGACCGCCTGGTCGCTCACGAACTCGCCGGGCTGCGCGTGGGTCTCCTGCACGGCCAGATGAAGGGGCCCGACAAGGACGCGGTCATGGATGATTTTCGCTCGGGCGCGCTCGATGTCTTGGTCGCGACGGTCGTGATCGAAGTCGGTGTCGACGTGCCCGAGGCGACGGTGATGGTGATCGAGGACGCGTGGCGTTTCGGTCTCGCTCAGCTCCATCAATTACGCGGTCGCGTGGGTCGGGGTTCAGCTGCGAGTTCGTGTTACCTGTTGGGCGAGCCCACGACCGAGGACGGAACGGCTCGCTTGGAGGCGCTCGTTGGATCCCACGACGGATTCGTTCTCGCCGAAGAGGATTTGCGACTTCGGGGCGAGGGCACGCTTCTCGGAGCGCGTCAACGAGGGCGCAGTGATCTGAAGTTGGCCCAACTCCTGCGCGACGGCGATCTGCTCGTCGACGCCCGCCGGGTGGCCACGGATCTCGTGACCGAGCACGGGGCGAGCGGCCTGTCGGCGGATTTGGTGGACGAATTGCGGCTGTTCGTCGACGACGACGAAGCGGATTTTCTCTTCAAGTCGTAACAAACCCCTACGCTGGGTGCATGCGAGTAGTGGGTGGTGAGGCCCGGGGCCGACCCCTGAAGGCAAAATTGCCGCCGACGGTGCGACCAACGACGGACATGGCTAAAGAGGCCATCTTCTCGATGTTGGAGTCCCGCGGTGGAGTCAGTGACCTCGTCGTCGCCGATTTGTACTGCGGTTCGGGGGCGCTCGGGATCGAGGCCCTGTCGCGCGGGGCGCGTCGGGTGTACTTCGTCGACTCCGACCCCGCGTGTTTGGCCGCGGCGCGCGCCAATCTGACGCCCTTCAATTTGGATGGCGAGGCGGTGTACGTGCGAGCCACGCTGCCGGTGTGGACACCCGCACCCGATCTCGATCTCGTCCTGGCTGATCCCCCGTACGGAAAATGCGACGTTGCGGGACTTCTCCGCGACGTGCGCGCGCGTCGCGCGATTATCGAAAATGACCATTTCGCGGAGGCCCCCGAGGGCTGGAAGGTCACCAAAGAGAAGCGGTACGGCACTACGCTCGTGACGATGTTGGAGCGTGAGATTGAGGACGAGCAGTGACCATCGGGCTAATTCCGGGGTCCTTTGACCCGTTTCACAACGGTCACCTCGAGGTCGTCGAGCGCGCCGCGTTGATCTTCGACACGATTGTGGTGGCCGCGATTCGTAATCCCCAGAAATCCGAAGCACTCTTCGACCTCGACGAGCGACGCGAGATGATCGCGGAGTCCTGCGCCCACTTGCCCAAGGTCGAGATCGTCTCCATCGCGAAATTGCTCGTGGACGTGGCCCGCGACGTGGGCGCGACGGCCATTGTGAAGGGACTGCGCGCGGTCTCGGACTTCGAGAGTGAACTGCAGATGGCCCAGATGAACCGCTCATTGTCGGGAGTCGAGACCTTGTTCATCCCGACGTCATCGAGTCATTCCTTCATCGCTTCACGCCTCTTACGTGAGGTCGCGCGCTACGGCGGTGACGTGACGCCCTTCGTGCCGCCGGCGGTTGCGGTTCGTTTGCAAGAAAAGTTCGCGGGGAGGCAGCCATGACCGGATACGACGGTTACGACGATTACGAGCCCTACGAGTCGACAGCGGCGGGCGGCTATGAGACCTACGCGGAGCAGCCCGCCTACGGAACCGTGCCCGGCGCTCACGCTCGATACGACATTGAATCGTTGCTTCAGATGGCCACGGAAATGGTCCAACAGGCCAAGGCCATGCCCCTATCGGCCTCCGTGCTCGTGTCGCGCGAAGAACTACTCAATATCCTGGACAACGCTCAGCGCGTCCTACCCGAGGAGATTCGCGAGGCCCGGTGGGCGCTGCGTGACCGCGAAGAGTTGATGGCGGCGGAGATTCGCAAGGCCGAACAACTCATGGATCGCGTACGCGCGGAAGCCGCGCGCATGGTCGACAAGACCGAGATCGTGCGTCAGGCCCGCGTCGCGGCGGATCAAATTGTCTCCGAAGCCCAAGAGCGGGCCCGCACCCTCATCAACGAGGCCGAGGATTACTGCGACCAGAAGTTGGGTGGCATGGAAATTGTCCTCGACCGTTTGACCAAGACGGTGCGCTCGGGTCGCGAGCGTTTGCGTCCGAGCGTCGCACCCGTCGATGAGCCGGTGTACGACGCCTCGAGTGAAACCGCGGCCTACCGCGACGGCGTGAGTGCCCGTGAGGTGGTGAGTTACCGCGAACCCGCCCCGACGTACGCGTCACCGTCGCCGGCCTACGTCGCCTCCAGCGCGGTGCGCTCCGAACCGAGTTACGCGAGCTCGTCCTACGACGCACCCGCCTACGAGGCACCGGCCTACGACGACGGCGCGAGCGACGAGAGCGCCTTCTTCGATCAGGACCTCCTCTAAGAGCCGTGAATTCGCCGTACCTCGTGCCGGTCGCACAACTACTGCGGGATGTTCCCAGCAGCGTCGAGGTCAACTTTTCCGCGCCCTTCGACGAGGAGCACGAGTTCGAGCCACTCCCGGCCGCCGACAGCGACGTCATGCCCGACGCGGACGCCACGGTGGCGGTGCGGGTCCAGAGTTTTCGCGGAGGGATTCGCGTGCGAGGCACCGTCGCGGCTCCCTGGCGCGGCGTCTGTCGACGTTGTTCGGCGCCCATCGTCGGACTCCTCGAGGTTCCCGTCGACGAGCGCTACGTCGAGAATCTGCCGCCGGAGGACGAAGAGGCGTACCCCGTCGAGGGAGATTTCATCAATCTCGCGACCATGGTTCACGACGCGATCTTCCTGGAACTACCCATCGCGCCGCTGTGTCGCGAGGACTGTCAGGGCCTGTGCCCGATGTGCGGAATCGACCGAAATGAGGCCACCTGCGCCTGCCAGCCGGCCAGTGACCCGCGCTGGGCTACACTTGATGCGCTTCGGTCTGAGGACGACTCGTCCCAGTAACGAACAAGTCGGTGACGGAAATACCCGTCTGGTCGAAAGAGAACAACGATGGCTGTCCCTAAGCGCAAGACGTCCAAGGCCAAGACGCGTAGCCGCCGCGCCGCGAACTGGCGCTTGGAACTCCCGGCACGCAGCGTGTGCCCCCAGTGCGCGACCTCCAAGTTGCCGCACGTGGTCTGCCCGAACTGTGGCTGGTACAAGGGCCGCACCGCTATCGAGGTCAACTGAGTTGACCCTTCCCATCGCTCTTGACGCGATGGGCGGTGATCTCGCCCCCGGTGAGATTGTCACCGGTGCCCGACGGGCCGTGGACGAACTGGGACTGCACGTCGTACTGGTCGGTCCACCCGAACTCATTGGTGACCCCCAAGGACTCGAGGTCGTGCCCTGCACGGAAGTCATCGCGATGGATGACGATCCCGGGGCCAGTGTGCGCAAAAAGAAAGACTCGTCCCTCGTTCGCTCCGCGGAGCTCGTTCGCGACGGCCAGGCGAGCGCCATGGTCTCCGCCGGCAATACCGGTGCCACCATGGCCTCGGCGTTGTTTCGCATGGGACGCCTGCCGGGTGTCGTACGGCCGTGTATCGCAACACCTCTGCCGAATCCGGGTCGTGCGCCGACCGTGATGGCCGACGCGGGGGCCAATACTGAATGCACCCCCGAGATGCTCGTGCAATTCGCCCAGATGGCGAGCGCGTTCTCAAAAACGCGTTACGGCATTGAACGACCCTCCGTGGCCCTGTTGGCCAATGGCGAGGAACCGACCAAGGGATCGCCCGCGGGCAAGGAAGCCTTCAAGCTCCTCACCGCACTCGACGGCATCAATTTCGTGGGCAATGTCGAGGGACGCGACTTGATTCCTTCACCCGTGGACGTGGTCATAACCGACGGGTTCACCGGAAACGTCGCGCTCAAGACCCTCGAGGGTTCCTTGAAGTTCATTCTCAAGATGCTGCTCGAGGTCATTGCGACCAACGAGGACACTCGAGCGGCCGGTGACGTCTTGTTTCCTCACCTCCTGCCCCTCGCGGGCCAGCTGTCGCCCGATACCTACGGGGGCGCGATGCTGCTCGGTCTCGACGGCATCTGCATCATTTCTCACGGATCGTCCAACGCCACGGCCATCATGAATGCTCTGAAACAGGGCGCCGAACTCGCCGACGCGGGGGTCGTGGACACCCTACGGACCACCATTCGCCCTGATCAAACTGCATAATCGCGCAGGAATCCCTACCGGATCAGTAGTCTTGGGCGACCGGTGAGCAAGGGAGCAGCCATGTCCGTGAGTCGTTCCGACATTTTGAGTCTCGTTCAAACCCAATTGGGTGAAATCTTGGAGAAGTCGCCGAGCGACATCATCGAAGACGCCACCTTCGCCGATCTCGGCGCCGACTCACTCGCGCTGATTGAACTCGTTGAAGCGCTCGAGGAATCCCTCGCCAAGGAATCCGAAGGTTTCCACATTGACGACGAAGACCTCGAAGACCTGACCTCGGTCCGCTTGGCCGTGGATTACGTGGCCGCCAAGCTGCAGGCCGCCTAAGGGGTTCGTGAGCGATCTGCTCTCTGCGACCGACGCGTTAGCGCGTCACTTGGGGCTCGCGAGTGACGCGCCCCTACTGCGCACCGCGCTGACGCATTCGAGTTACGCGGCCGAACACGGCGTGACGTCCAATGAACGTCTCGAGTTCCTCGGCGACGCCGTCGTTGATCTCGTCGTGACGGACGCCATCATTCGGGACTACCCGAGCCTCGACCAAGGAACGGGTTCGCTCGCGCGCTCCAAGGTCGTCAATGAGGCGACGCTGGCCGAGGCCGCGGAACGACTCGGAGTGGCGCACGCCGTGCTGCTCGGGCGGGGCGAACAGAAGTCTCAGGGCGCGTTTCGGCCCTCGCAGTTAGCGGACACCTTCGAGGCGCTGGTCGCCGCCGTGTACCTCGATCGGGGCTACGACGCGGCGCGTGATTTTGTCCTGGGTGAACTGGGAGACGCGTTGCGCGACGCCGCCGCGACACCCGACGAGGTGGATCCCAAGTCCCGTTTGCGCCAGTGGGCCGAAGCCCGCGGTCTCGGGGCGCCCACGTACCGCGTCGACGGCGAGGGTCCGTCGCACGCCACGCTCTTTGCCGCCCAGGTCTTCGTGAACGGCGTCCTCGCCGGCACGGGGAATGGTCGGTCCAAGAAAGCGGCCGAAGTGGCGGCCGCGCTCGCGGCGTGGGAGGGACGCAACGATGCCTGAATTACCGGAAGTAGAAACGGTCCGCAGCTCGCTGGCGCGTGACTTTGTCGGAAAGAAGATCAAGACGGTGGCCGTCACCAATGGCCGCGCCGTGCGGCGTCACAAGGCGCCGAAAGACTTTCGCGCCAAGGTCGAAGGTCGCACGATCAAGAACGTCGCGCGACTCGGGAAGTACCTGATTTTCGGATTCGATGACGGCACGAAGATGGTGGGGCACTTGGGGATGAGCGGGCAATTGCTCAAGGCCAAAAACGCCAAGGATCCCAAACCGAAGCACACGCACGTCGTGTTTACCTTCACGCAAGGACCCGAGTTGCGCTTCGTGGACCCGCGCACCTTCGGCGAATTCTTCGTCTCCGAGCCCTTGGCCGAGGGCGTCGCGCTCGAGATGTCGAAGTTCGCTCGGCTGTCCGTCGGCGGCGACGGACTGGCCCTGCGCGCCCAGGTGCCCGAACTGGCGCACCTGGGTATCGACCCGCTCGAGGATCAGATTGGCTGGGATCGCTTGGCGGCCATTGTTCGTTCGCGTACCACCATCATGAAGGGCGTCATCACCGATCAGGACATCATCTGCGGGATAGGCAATATCTACGCCGACGAGATCCTTTTCGACGCGGGTATCCGTTACGACCGTTCGGCCGAGACACTCTCGACCATCGAAATCCGTCGACTTCATCGCGCGATGACCGAGGTATTAGCCGACGCCATCAAACACCACGGGTCCACGCTCGACGATGAGCAGTTTGTCGATCCCGACGGCAACCCCGGGGAATACCAGAACTTTCACCGCGTCTACAACCGCGAGGGCCTTCCGTGCACGCAGTGCCGAGCCCCGATTCAGCGAGTGACGGTCCGCCAGCGATCAACGTTCTTTTGCGCAAAGTGTCAGAACTAGGAGCGACCTCGCCCTGAACGGGTGCCTCCACGGCAGAGTCTCGTGGGGGTGTGGTCCCCAATATTGCTAGCGTCGAACCGATGTTTCTGAAGCGACTGACCATGAAGGGTTTCAAGTCCTTCGCCGACGCGACCACCCTGGAGTTCGAACCGGGCGTGACCGCGGTGGTGGGACCCAACGGATCCGGGAAATCCAACGTCGTCGACGCCGTCACGTGGGTGCTAGGCGCGCAGTCGACGCGAGCTCTGCGCAGCGCGAAGATGGAGGACGTCATTTTCGTGGGCACCGCGAACCGGGCGGCCCTCGGACGCGCCGAGGTCTCCCTCACTCTCGATAACGCCTCGGGCAAATTGCCCGTCGACGGTGCGGAAGTGACGATCTCGCGCACTCTGTTTCGCAGTGGTGAGTCGGAATACGCGATCAACGGCACCCCGTGTCGCCTCCTCGACGTCCAGGAACTACTGAGCGACTCCGGCGTCGGCCGCCAACAGCACATGATCATTGGTCAGGGTCAGTTGGACTCCGTGCTCAATTCTCGCTCCGAGGACCGCCGCGCGGTGATTGAAGAGGCCGCCGGCGTTCTGAAGCACCGCCGACGCAAGGAACGCGCCGAGCGTCGCTTGGCCACGACGCAAGAGAATTTGGAACGTCTCGGTGACCTCGTTCGTGAAGTTCGCCGCCAGATGCGTCCGCTGGAACGTCAAGCGGTCGCCGCGCGCAGCTTTGCGGACGTGGAATCCGATCTACGTGCGACGCGGCGCTACTACTTCGCCGATCAACTAGCGACCTACACCGCTCGTCAGCGCGAACTCGACACCGAGTTGCGGGCGGCGGCGCAACGCGAGCGAGAGTTGCGCCACGAACTAGTGACTCTCGACGCTCAAGCCACGACGGCGGCCGCGGAAGTGGCGTCGCGTCGAGAAGAACTTCTTGCCTCCACCCTCGGTCAACTGCAGGGACTGGCCGAACGCGCGAAGGGCACCGAGTCGCTCATCGCCGAACGCCAGCGGTCACTGCGGGCCGCTCTCGCGGCCTCGGCCGACGAGAACGTGATCGCCACGTTGGAAGCCGACGCGGCCAAACTCGCGAGCGACCTCGCCGAGCTCGACCTCGATGAACGAGAACTGAGCGAGAAGCGCACTGAACTCGTCGCCGCGGAAGCAGCACTCGACGAAGCCGAAGCGCAGTATCTCGCGACCTGGGGCGACGTGGGTACGCAGAACGCCGAGAGTGAGTTGCGCGCGGCTCGCGAGCGCATCGCGTTACTCGAGCGTTCGGTGAGTAGCGCTCGTTCCGCGTTGGAAAAAGCGGGGGAGCGGGTCGCGGCCAGCGAGCGCCGTCACGCCGACACTCTCGCCAAGCGCGACGGTGCGGTCGCGTCCCTCGCCACCGCCGAGAGTGACGTGGCACGTCGCCGCGACGCTCGCGCCGACGCCGAGAACGCGTCCCTGCGGGCAGAAGAAGCCCGCAGCGCCGCCGAATCCGCGTTGCGTGAAGTGACGGACGTCGCCGCGCGCACCCAGGCACGCGCCGAAGCACTCGCGCGAGCTCTCGAGGAATTCTCGGGGGCCGGATCACGCGCCCTCATTGCGAACTTGGACGGCGTCCTGGGTTCCTTCCTCGAACTCATCGATGTGGACGCGGGCGCCGAGGCGGCCGTCGAGTCCGCGGCCGGAGCCGCCGTGAGCGCCGTCGTCGTCGACGGTCGTCGCTCGGCGCACCACGCGCTCGAGACGTTGCGTCGAGAGGGCGGGGCCGGTTTGGTTCTGCCCGCCTTCGACGAGACGGCCACCGTGCCGGCGACACCCGCGGGTTGCGTGGCCCTGCGGTCCTTGGTCCAAGCCCGGCCGGGCACACCCGCGCACGTGGGCAAGGTGCTCGACGCCCTCTTCGCTCGCTCGTTCGTCGCCAGTGACTGGGAGTCCGGTATTGAGATTGCGGCCGCGAATCCTGATCTCATCATCGTGACCCGCGAGGGCGACCGTTTCGCCTCCACGGGATGGCGCGTGACGTCGGGTCGCGCGGTGGTGACGAGATCGACGGTGGAAGAAGCGCAACGTGCCGCCGCCACCGCCGCCGCCGCCGTGGATCCGGCGAGCGCGCAGCGTCGCGACGCCGACGCGGCCGCTGTCGCGGCCCGCTCTGCCCTCAACAACGAAACCAACCAGTTGGCGCGGGCCGAGGCCGAACTCGACCGCCTGCGGCGTGAGACCGAGCGGGGCAACAGCCAACTAGCGGAACTCACGGACACTCTCGCGACGCTCGAGGCCGAGCGCGCGACCTTGTCGGCCACTTTGAGCGACCTGGACGCGGAACTCAGCGAACGCCGGGTCGCCATCCCGGACCTCGAACGCGTCGTCGCCGAAGCGGACCAGCGAGCCATGTGGGCGGCCGAGGCCCTCGAGACGTTGGAAGCGCACCGGCAGCAAGTGCGCGCGCTGGCCACGGCGCTCTCTCGACGCGAGGCGGAGTTTGGGGAGCGTCGTCGACTGATCGAGCAACGCCGAGTGGAAGTCGAAGCTCGACTCGAAGGCCACAGCGCCGAGCGTGCCGAGGCCGCGACCCGACGCGAGAAGATCGAGTTTGATCTGTCCGCGCTCGGCCGTCTCGCCGCGCTCGTGCACAGCGCCGCCGACGACATTGCCGTCGCCCAGGAGGCCCTCGAGTCCACGTACCGTGAGCAACTCGAAACCTCTCGTGCGGGTGCCGAGCGACTCGAAACACTTCGTCGTCAGCGCGCTGCGGCCGAGGCGCGACTGACGGAGGTCTCCGAATCCGCGCGCCGTTACGAGATCGAACAAGCCGAGATTGTCGTGCGCGTGAATAACCTGCACGACGCCATTCGCCGCGATCTCGCCGAAGAACCACACGCCATCGCCGACGCGGCAGCTCCCGAGTTGCCCGAGGGTGTGACCATCGAGCAGCGACTCGCCGAACTCGAAGCACGCATTACCTCGCTCGGCCCCATTAACCCGTTGGCGCTCGAAGAACTGACCGCCCTCGAGGAGCGCTACAAGGAACTGGACGCTCAGGTGTCCGACGTTCGTGTGGCCCGACGTGAACTCCAGGAAATCTTGCGCGCGCTGGACGAAGAAATCATGACGACGTTCTCCGCGGCCGTCGCGGACGTCAATGAGCATTTCTCCACTCTCATTGGGATGCTGTTCCCCGGGGGCCAGGGCCGACTAATTCTCACCGAGCCCGACGACCCGTTGAATACGGGCGTGGAAATCGAAGTGCGTCCCATGGGTCGCAACGTTCGTCGTGTGTCGTTGCTCTCCGGTGGAGAGCGGTCCATGGCGGCTCTCGCGTTTCTCTTCGCCGTCTTCCGCTCGCGACCGTCGCCGTTCTACATGATGGACGAGGTCGAAGCGGCGCTCGACGACGTGAACTTGCAACGCTTCTTGTCGCTCGTCGAGGAGTTCCGCTACGAGGCCCAGCTGTTGATCGTGACGCACCAAAAGCGCACGATGGAATCAGCCGACGCTCTCTACGGCGTAACCATGGCGCCGGGCGGATCTTCCAAGGTGGTCTCCCAGCGCGTGAAGAAGACCGCGGTTGAAGTCGCGGCGCCGGAGGCTTCGGCGTGACGCTCGCGCTCATCATTCTGGGGGTCGTTCTCGCCCTCGGCCTAATCGCGGTCCTCATCCAAACGCGACGCCGACGTCGGCGGCAGTTCGTGCCCGTGGTGGCGCCGCCGCGTGCGGCGATGCCCGAGATCCTCGTGGAGGAACCCGAGGCCCGCCCGACGTTGGAAGATGCGGACGAGCCCGGCCTCGCCTCACGTCTCGGATCCTCTCGCGGCGTTTTCGATCGGGTGCGAGCCCTCGGCGCGGGTGAACTCAGCGACGAACAGCTCGACGTGGTGGAAGAGGTTCTGTTGCGAAGTGACGTGGGCGTCGCGACGACCCAGGCCCTCCTTGAGTCGCTGCGAACCAACGGTGCCCCCGACGGGGTGGCCGCGACTGTCCGGTCCGCGCTGCGCCGCGAATTAGGCGACGCCGATCGTTCGTTGCGGGACAGTGCCGACGAGGGACGGGTGCCCGTCTGGCTCTTCGTCGGCGTCAACGGCGTGGGTAAGACGACCACGATCGGCAAACTCGCGCAGCGAGAGATCGGAGCCGGCAAGCGAGTGATTCTCGCCGCCGGTGATACGTTCCGCGCCGCGGCCGCCGACCAATTGTCGCTGTGGGCTGAGCGCACCGGGGCGGACATCGTGCGGGCCGCCGAAGGTGCCGATCCCGGTTCGGTGATTCACGACGCGCTCGGACGAGCCGCCGCCCGCAGCAGCGATCTCGTTCTCGCCGACACCGCGGGACGGCGAGTCACCTCGACCAATTTGCTGGACGAACTCGCCAAAATCCGGCGAGTCGCGGACCGGGAACCGGGTCAGGTCGTCGAAACGCTGCTGGTGTTGGACGCCACCACCGGACAGAACGCATTGTCGCAGGCCCAGGAATTCTTGGCGGCCGCGAACGTGACCGGCATCGTCCTCACCAAGTTGGACGGCACGGCGCGCGGGGGAATCGTGGTCGCGATTCAGCACGAACTCGGCATTCCGGTCAAGCTGGTTGGGGTCGGCGAAGGGGCTGACGACCTCATTCCCTTTGACCCCGACGCCTTCGTTGACGCCCTCGTCGAGGCGTGACGGTAGCCTTTCGTCACCATGTTTGACGCCCTCTCTGAACGTCTCGAACGGCTCGGCTCGTCTCTTCGCTCCAAGGGGCGCTTAAGTGACGCGGATCTCGACGCCGCGCTGAACGATGTTCGTACCGCCCTGCTGGAGGCCGACGTTGAGTTGTCGGTGGTGCGGGGATTCCTCTCCGCCGTGCGGGAACGACTGAGCGGCGACGTTCTCTCGAAGTCGCTGACGCCCGGCCAACAGGTCATTAAGGCGGTCAACGAACAACTGGTCGAAGTGTTAGGTGGTTCCGCCCTCAAGGTCACCTATTCGCCCAAGCCCCCGACCGTCGTCCTCCTCGCGGGTTTGCAGGGTGCGGGAAAGACGACGACAGCGGCGAAATTGGCGTCGTGGTTCAAACAGCAAGGTCGCCAGCCCTACCTCATTGCCGCCGACTTGCAGCGGCCCGCCGCCGTCGAACAATTGCGCGTCTTGGCCGCCCAGGTGGGCGTTGACGTCTACAGCGAACCGAGTGACCCCGTGCGCGTGGCTCGTGACGGTGTGGCCGAAGCGACGAGACTCGGCCGAGACGTCGTCATCATCGACACCGCTGGTCGGTTGAGCATCGACGAAGCTCTCATGGCGGAGGTCCGCGCGATCAGCGACGCGACGACGCCGCACTACACGTTCCTCGTGATCGACGCCGTTACCGGTCAGGACGCGGTGCACACCGCGCGCAGCTTCCATGACACGTTGGAACTCTCGGGCGTGATCGTGACGAAGTTGGACTACGACTCCCGCGGTGGTGCGGTGTTGTCGGCGCGAGGCGTGATCGGCCGTCCGGTGGTCTTCGCCTCGACGGGTGAGCGCCTGGCGGACTTCGACCTGTTCCACCCCGACCGCATGGCCTCGCGCATCCTCGGCATGGGCGACGTGCTGTCGCTCATCGAAGAGGCCGAGCGCACGATGGACGCCGACGTGATGGCCGAATCGGCCGGTCGCATGATGAGCGGGACGTTCACACTGGATGATTTCCTCGCCCAGATGGCCCAAGTCAAAAAGATGGGCTCCCTCGGGGGACTCATGCGCCTGATGCCGGGCATGACCAAGGAAATGCGCAGCGCGGCCGCCAACATTGATGATCGTGAGATCAACCGGATCGAGGGCATTGTCCATTCCATGACGCGCGCGGAGCGCCTGAATCCCGCCATCATCAACGGTTCACGTCGTCAGCGCATCGCCACGGGTGCGGGGACGACGGTGAGCGCGGTCAACCAATTGCTCAAGCAATTCGGCGAGATGCAGAAGATGATGAAGCAGATGGCCGGGGGCGGAATGCCCCAATTACCCGGTGGAATGGGAAAAATGGCCAACCTCGCGGCCGCCCGCCAAGCCGCGAAGGGCACCTTGCCCGCCGGCATGGAGGGCCTCGCGTCCTCCTTGCGCCCGCCCGCACCCGCGTCGCCGGGAGGGGGAAAGAACAAGAAGAAGAAGGGCGGGAGGGTTACCCCTCCCAAACAACGCTAAACTTTCCGACTCGGGTGTCAAACCCACCGTTCCCGCTGGAACGGCAACTTCAAAGGAAGACTTTCGTGGCAGTCAAACTACGTCTCGTGCGCATGGGTAAGAAGAAGCAGCCGACCTACCGCGTGGTCGCGGCCGACAGCCGTCGTGCCCGTAATGGTGCTTTCCTCGAGATCGTGGGCACCTACCAGCCCCGCGGTATTTCCCAGGCCGAGCCCGAGACCGTCTTCAACATCGACAACGACAAGTGCGTGCGCTGGTTGCAGAACGGCGCCCAGCCGACCGAGCGCGTGGCCAAGATTCTCAAGGCGTCCGGGGCCCTCGACGCCTTCGAAGCCGCCAAGGCCGCGAAGTGAGCGACGTTCACGACGAGTACGTCGCCGGTGACATCAACACCATCGACGATTCGTACGAGGATGACTTCGACGACGCGGGTAACACCAACTCGGAGCGTGCCGCCACCGCCGTCTCCGTGTTGACCTACATCGCCGAGTCGCTCGCCGAAGAGCCCGCCGCCGTCAACGTGGCGACCAAGGACGTCGGCAACAAGGTCATCTTGTCGTTGACCGTCGGACCGAATGACATGGGCCGCGTGATCGGTCGTCGTGGTCGCACCGCGCAGGCTCTGCGCACCGTCGTGGCCGCCGCGGGAGCCCGCGACAACGTCACGACGTCGGTCGACATCGTCGACTGACATGAGCGCCGACGAGCGCCCGCTGCTCGACGTCGGCCAGATCATGAAGGCCCATGGCCTTCGCGGTCAGGTGTCGGTTGATCTCTGGACCGACCGCATCGAACGAGTGGCGCCGGGATCCGTGCTCGATACGGACCGAGGTCCACTAACGGTGACCTCGTCCATTGCTCACCAGGCGCGTTTTCTCGTGAGTTTCGCCGAGATTCCTGATCGCACGGCGGCCGAAAAATGGCGCGGCGTGGTTCTACGGGCTGAACGGCTCGAGGATGACGACGTGATCTGGATTGATGACCTCTTTGACGCCGTCGTCGTGACGACCGACGGCGTGGAACGTGGTCGGGTCGTCAGCATCGAACAGAATCCCGCGAGCGACCTGCTGGTGCTTGATACCGGAGCTCTGGTACCGCTCACCTTTGTCGTTGACGTGGACCCCCACGAGCGCATCACCGTCGACGTCCCCGAGGGCCTGTTCGAATGACCCTGCAGATCGACGTCATCACCCTCTTTCCCGAATTGCTCGAGCACTACGCCGACGCCACGATTCTCAAGCGCGCGGCCGACAAGGGAGTCTGGCGCCTGCGGTGTCACGATCCCCGCAACGAGACCGATGATCCGCACCGCACCGTCGACGACACGCCCTTCGGTGGTGGCGCGGGCATGGTCCTGCGGGCCGAACCCATTGTGCGCACCGTGCGTTCGGTCGTCGATTTGCCCCGACCGGTGATCGCACTCACTCCCTCGGGGCGGCGCTTTGATCAATCGGTCGCCCGCGAACTGGCGGCGACGGACGGCTTCACCTTGCTGTGTGGTCGCTACGAAGGCATTGATCAGCGCGCCCTCGACGCGGTGGTGGACGACGAGATCTCCATTGGCGACTTCGTGCTGGCGGGGGGCGAGTTGGCCGCCTTGTGCGTGATTGAGGCGGTCGTGCGCCTGCGGCCGGGGGCGCTCGGCAACGACGAATCGGTCGTCGAGGAGTCTTTTTCCGACGGCCTGCTCGAGTACCCGCAGTACACGAAACCCGCTGAATTTGAAGGGCGACTTGTTCCCGACGTGCTCCGGTCGGGCGACCACGGACGAGTGGCCCACTGGCGGCGAGCCCAAGCCCTACGGCGAACCATGAGTCGCCGCCCCGACCTGCTGGACACCGATGGGCTCAGCGAGGCCGATCGGCGTCTCCTTCTCGAATTTCCCGAGGAAAACGGACCCCAGCCGAACGGCTAGACTTATCCAGCCTGAAGTGGACCGGAAAGGACCCCTCACCATGAAGCCGACTGACCTCGTCGACCGCGACTCTTTGCGCGATGACATCCCCGAATTCCGTGCCGGTGACACCTTGAAGGTGCACGTGCGCGTCGTCGAAGGTACCCGCGAGCGCATCCAGGTCTTCCAGGGCGTCGTGATCCGTCGCCAGGGTGCTGGATTGCAGGAAACCTTCACCGTCCGCAAGGTCTCCTTCGGCGTGGGCGTGGAGCGCACCTTCCCGGTGCACGCGCCGACCATTGCGAAGATTGACGTGGAATCCTACGGCGACGTCCGTCGCGCCAAGCTCTACTACCTGCGCGACCTTCGCGGTAAGGCGGCCAAGATCAAAGAGCGCCGCGTCAACGTCACCAACTCTTAAGTTCGCCGCCGATGGGCGAAGAAGAACTGGACGATTACGAAGCAACTCTCGAGCTCGCGCTCGTGCAGGAGTACAAGGCCGTCCTGTCAATGTTCTCGTACGCGGTGGAAACGGATCGTCGTTTCTACTTGGCCAATGACGTCAACGTCGAAGTCAAGTCCAACGCCAATCCCACTCTGTTGGAAGTGACGCTGAACGACGCCTGGGTGTGGGACATGTACCGCGCCGCGCGCTTTGTTCCGTCCGTTCGTGTACTGACCTTCCGCGACGTCAACGTCGAGCGACTGCCCGACGACGAGTTGCAGCCCTAACGTGCGCCACGTAGTCGTGGACGGCGCCGAATGGCGTGACGCTCCGCGACGAGTTGGCGACGCCGAAATCGTGGCGTTTACCGACGCCGCGCCCGCCGTCCTCTTTGGCGCCATCGCGCACCGTTTCGCGGTGGACAAGATTCTGTGGATATCGATCACGTCCGAGTACGTCGCGAGCATCGCCGCGCGCGATATCAAGACGCTGTACGCGCTGGGGGGCCTTCGAGGTTGCGTACTGAGCGGTACCCATGCGACCGCCGCTGCCTCATTGATTCACGCGCTGCTGAGCGCCGACGACGTCACCATGACCAATGAGGCGGGATCACTCGCACACGCCTTTAATCGCCCATTGATTACGGGACCAGTGGAGCTGTGGACGACGACGTCGGCGCCCTACGCCGCCACGATCACTCTCACGAACGTCGCGACCGGAGTCGCCGCAGAGTCGACGCGCCTCTAGGCGTGACGTGATTTCGTCGCTACGCGGCGCAGGTACGGAAAGAGTGTCGGTGTGACGAAAGGCGCTGACTGCGGAGCAAAGTGAACCCCGTCGGCGGTGCGCACCATGTATCCGTGCAAGAACGTTGAGTAGTGGCCACCGGGGCACACCTGAGCGTCGAGGTCGTAGACGCGGTAGTGCAATGGCAACGCGTAGGCGCGAATGATGTAGTTGTAGGCGTCGAGTCGCCGAGGATCGTTCTCGGGCCACGGTTCGCCGTTCGTTTGCTCGCCGTCATAGGTGCACGGTGACGTCGCGAGGACCAGCGTGCTGTGGGCGCGCTCGGCGTCAGTGCTGATAATGGTGAGTGAGGTGACGAGGTCCCGTTGCACGAGGGGGTCATTGATCGTCCGCCAGCGACCTCGAAGAAAGATGTCGTGTGTCTCCCAGCGCCCGGACAGCACGAATATGACGTGCGGGTGTGATCGACGGATTGATCGGCCCCACAAGAACTGCGCGACGGTCGCGTCGTGTCGACGTGGCCGACACAACTTCCGTGCCCACGAGACCGTGCCGTGGATGCGCATGAGCGACATGGGGACAAGGCCACAGCCCAAGATGGCGCCGCTGTAGACCTTCAGGCCGTAGTGCGGACCCCACCGTGACGTGCTGAACGCGAGGGTGAGTGCTTCGGAGTCGCCGAGAATGAGCGCGTGGACGGGCGCGAGTGAGGTACTCGCGCCTGGTGGAGTGGACGTCGGGATACGGTTCGCGGCGTCCGCGATGGTGACCGACGTGCCGAGCACGAGAGCCAGCGCGAGCACACCGACCGCCACTCCGCGCAGCGATGTGGGCCAGGCGCGGCGACGAATCGGCATTTCGATGACGTGGTAGCTCACGACCGCAGCCGCGACGGAAACCACTACGCGCAGGGCGAAGAGTGCGAGTCCGTGGAGCGAAGAACGCTGAGAGGTGATCCAGAGAAAGATCGGGTAGTGCCAGAGGTACAGGCCGTAGGAAATTTGCCCGACATAGACGATAGGTCCCCACCCGAGTCCCCGCGCCACGAGTGATTGCGGCAGCGTCACGAGATAGAGGATTGTCAGACTGGCGCAGATCGCGACGCCGAGAAAACCACCTTGGAACATCCACGTACTGGTTCCGTACGCCCGGTCCATGAGAACGAGGCCGCCCACTATGGCGAGAGGTCCGACGAACCTGATCCAGTGAGCAACGTTCGCGGTGAGGCGCGACATCGTCATTCCCGATTCGCGGGCCGCGAAGAGGAAACAGGCGAGTGCGGCGCCGCAGAGAAGTCCTTCGGCGTGCGTGTCAGTGCCGTAGTACAGGCGGTCGGTACTCCAATTGGCGTGCAGTCCGTAGGCCATGATGCCCGCCGAGGCGAGTGCGCCGGCGCCGGCGACGACCCCGAGCAGTCGAGCATTGCGTCGCCACTTCATCAGTCCGAACACCACGAACGGCCAAAGCACGTAGAACTGCTCTTCAATGGATAGTGACCACGTGTGGGTCAGCAGCGATGGCGGGTCGAGGAGCGCGAAGTAGCTCGAATTTTGACCCATGAGGTGCCAGTTCGCAACGTAAAAGAACGACGCGAGCACGTCCGCGTGCAGTGACGAGTGGTATCCCGGCGCAGTAAGCCAGAGGGCGCTGAGGCACACGGCCAGGATGACCACCATGAGGGCGGGCAGCAGGCGCTTGGCCCGGCGCAACCAAAAACGGCCGAATGCGATGGTGCGTCGTTGGTCGAATTCGTTGACGAGAAGCGAGGTGATGAGGTAGCCCGACAGGGCGAAGAACACATCGACGCCGAGGAAGCCTCCGTGAAAACGAGTAAGGCCACCGTGAAACGCCATGACCACCACGACGGCGAAAGCGCGCATTCCATCGAGCGCCCGACTGCGCTGAACGGGATGTTCGTCCGACGTGAAGGCGACGATCGGCGCACCCTCGCGGGTGGCGAGATCTTCAGGAGACACGGACGGCGACGTTTGCGGAACTACGGCTGTTGAGCGATGCGATCAGTGCGTATGCGGACGGTGACGCGAACTTCGCCCTCGCGACGGAAGGGGTAGGTGTCGAGGTCGAGGTACTTCTTGGCGAGAGAGTCGATGACGTCGTCCGCTCCGTCGGTCGTGAAGCCGATCACGCTGCCTCGTACCGCGATGACGGAGTATGCATTATCAGGGTCGGTCAGGGACACCGCGACACGGGCGTCGTTCGCCAGATTGCGAGCCTTGGCGCGTCCGAGCGCGGTGTTGATGATCAGATCATCGCCATCCAGGGTCACCCACACCGGGGTGACGTGGGGCTCACCTTCGGGTCCGAGGGAGGCGACGTGGGCCAAGACTTTTTTAGCAATGATCGCGCGGGACGCGTCAGAAAGAATGTCGCTCAACGGAGTTTCCCTTCGGTCGTTGCTTTAGGTTAGCCCCTGCCACGGACGAAAATCCCCGGCTCTCGGTTTGGACTTCGAGGCGCGCGAAGGTGGAAACTGGAGCCAAGCGAGCAAAGGAGTGCCAGTGAGCAATGTACGAATTGAGTCCGACACGATGGGCGAGATTGAGGTCCCGGCGGATCGCTACTGGGGTGCTCAAACGGCACGCAGCTTGCATCATTTCGCCATTGCCCACGACACCATGCCCCCCGCCGTCATTCGCGCTTTCGGCGTCTTGAAACTGGCGTCGGCACGAGTCAACGAAGCGCTCGGAAAATTGGACCACGAGCGCGCGGCCCTGATTGAAGCGGCCGCCGCCGAAGTGGCCGATGGCACGCTCGCTGACGAATTCCCCCTTCGTATTTGGCAGACCGGGTCAGGCACGCAGACGAATATGAACGTCAACGAAGTGATCTCGAATCGCGCGATCGAAATGGCCGGCGGCGAGCGGGGTTCGAAGACTCCCGTGCACCCCAATGATCACGTGAACATGTCCCAATCATCCAACGACACGTTCCCCACCGCGATGCACATCGCCGCGGCTCGCGAGATCGTCGAGCGTTTGATCCCGTCGGTGCAGCGTCTGCGAGACGCCCTGGATCAAAAAGCGATCGAATACGCCGACGTGACCAAGATCGGGCGTACTCACTTGATGGACGCCGTACCGCTCACTCTCGGACAAGAGTTCTCTGGCTACGTGTCACAACTCGACGCTGACATTGAACGACTCCGCGTCGTTCTTCCCGGTCTCTACGAACTGGCGGCTGGCGGCACCGCGGTCGGAACCGGACTCAATACGCACCCCGAGTTTGGCGCTCGCGTCGCGGCCGAGATCGCGTCCCTGACCGGTCTTCCGTTCGTGACAGCACCCAATAAGTTTGCGGCTCTCGCGGCCCACGACGCACTGGTCTTCGCGCACGGAGCTGTGAAGACCCTGGCGGCCAGCTTGACGAAGATCGCCGACGACTTCCGTTGGCTCGGATCCGGTCCGCGCAGTGGACTCGGGGAACTGCAGTTGCCGGAGAATGAACCGGGCAGTTCCATCATGCCGGGCAAGGTGAACCCCACCCAATCCGAGGCGATGATCATGGTCGCCATTCAGGTCTATGGGAATGACGCAGCCGTGTCGATCGCGGGTGCTCGAGGCAACTTAGAACTCAACGTGTGCAAGCCGGTGATCATTTACAACTTCTGCCATTCGCTCGATCTCTTGACCGACGCGTGCGACCGCTTCCGTGAGTTCTGTGTCGAGGGCGTGCAGCCGGACTATGACCAGATCCAGAACCACCTCAACAATTCTTTGATGCTGGTAACGGCGCTCAATCCGATTATCGGGTACGACAAGGCCGCCCAGGTCGCCAAGAAGGCGCACAAGGAAAAGACCACGTTGCGCGAGAGCGCGCTGGCGCTGGGCTTCCTGTCCGCCGAGGCGTTTGACGAGGCGGTGGATCCCACGAAGATGACGCACCCGTGAGCCGCCCGACACTTCTCGGCGACGACACGATTGCGTCTTTCTTGAGTTCACACCCGCGCTGGCGACTCGAGGGGCATCGCCTGCGCTGTGACTACCACATTCCCTACAATGAGGCCCTCGACGTCCTCCTCGCTACTCGTGACGTCGTACGCGAACGCGACCACCATCCAGTCTGTGAAGTGGGGTACAACGGGTTGAGCGTGACACTGTGGACCCACGATCGCGGTGGGGTGACCGAATTAGACCTCGTCATCGCGACTGCTTTTGATCTCGCCGTAGAGGGTGGCTAATGCGACGTGGCGTCACCGCGGGGGCGATAGGTTTATCTCGGCCCTGATTTTCCAGATGGATGTCAAACGCAAATCGTCCCGAAATTGGCCGCAAAAGGGTGACATGTATTTCTCGAACCTCCGCGGAAGCTCAGCTACTTACTTGAATCCAGTAGGAATAAATACCCCAGAACTCTACGCCGGCGTGTACTACCCACCTGACGCGATGGACAACCCGACCTGGTTCGCTCCTGGAAAAACTCGCGCACAGGTGTGTGCCGCCCACCCCGGGTCCTCAAGTTGAGCGAAGCTATCGATTCAACTTCTTCTGCTGCAGGTGAGGAGAATCGTTCGCCGAGGGCAAGTCTTCGACGGCGATTCGTGTTCTTCGGACTTGCCGTTGCTGTCGTTGTCTCAGTTCTCGCGCTCGCGTCAATGAACTGAGGTTCCCCAGAAATAGTGGACACCCAATAATCCGACTCACGAGTCGGCTGGAAGGATGTCCAAATGGGAGCAACCAGAAGGAAGTTCACTCTCGAGTTCAGGACTGAAGCGGCTCACCGCGTCATCGACACCGGAAG
>CAIQGE010000028.1 GCA_903871335.1 uncultured Actinomycetes bacterium | reverse complement strand
GCAACGGCACCACCGCAGCCGTTGATCGACGAATTGTTCGATAACCCGCCGCCCTCGATGGAGAGCGTGCCGCTACTAAAAATGGCCCCTCCTTCGAGTAACGCCGAATTCCCGGTCACGTTCACGTTGCTGAGAGTGAGAGCCTTCGAATTGAAGATGGCACCGCCCTTTTGCGTCGTGTAGCCACGGGTAATCGTCACGCCACTGATCGAGAGTGCACCCGCACTCAGAGAAAAAACCTTAGAGGTGTTGCCACCATCGATGATGGATGTGGCGGGACCCGAGCCGTCAATTGAAAGATACGAATTGGATGTCACTACCAACGGATGATTCGGTCCGTCCAGAACATACGTCCCTGCTTTCGGCGACAAAAAGATGGTGTCGAAATCGAGAGAACCGTCCTGATTAGCGAACGTAATCGCATCACGCAAGGTGCACGTGGTGTTCGTCTTCAACTCGCACGTGGCCTGGCTGACCGAAGCGCCGCTATCGGAAAAGTTGTTCGCGTAGTAGCCGTTGATCGACAGAGCACCTGCAGGAAGTGTCACCAATGTGCTTTCCGCCACCATCGCCACGCCGGCCAAGAGAACACCGATTCCACGCCCTCGCATCGTCGTGCGTCCATACATCTTGAACCTTATTTGGCCCCCTCGGGTCGCGCCGTTCGCCACCTCGGAGTCGAACGTTCGCAATCGGGTTTGCTCACTCAGGGGCACCACTAGGCCAAAAGGTCCACGTCCGGGTGCAGATTTCTTGGCCCATGTGTTTAGTGAAGTTCTAGGTGTGACGCACTGACAACGTCAGATCACACCCGTGCATGAAAGGGAGAAAAGATCTCGCTGCGCATCCGAGTCAGAAAAAAGCTCCCAGAGCAGGACTCGAACCTGCAACCTAGCGATTAACAGTCGCTTGCTCTGCCAATTGAGCTATCTGGGAATGACCCCGAGGGCTCCTTGAATCTAGCAGCCCCGCGAAGTGACCTACTGCGCGCGCAGCCAAGCGACCATCTGGTCCGCGTGTTCGCTGGACTCCACCAAGCGACGCCATTTGGCAACGCGCTTTGCCATCGCCTGCTTCGATATTCCGTTGGCGCGCCCCAACTCCTCGAGCGACATCACGCGTCCCGTCCACATCCAAAAGTCCGTGAAGTCATCGCCCAGGACTTCCTTCAATCCGTCAATAATCCATTCCGCCTCCGGCCAGGGTGCCGTGTCGTCGGTGGCGTGAGATTCGTGTTCGACCTGCGAGGTGCCCACGGCAATGTCCAGCGACATCCGCATGATGCGCGCCGCCTGCACCCGCGACACGGCGAGTGCTTTCGCGACTTCCGCGGTGGTGACTGGTCGATGGTGAATCTGATTTTCGAACCTTCGGAGTTTGATCACGAGCCGAAGATCGGACTCGGGATACGGCACCCGGTGCGAAATCGCGGCGAAGACCATCTTGGAGATCCAGTAATTGGCGTAGGTCGCGAACCGGGCCCCTTGGTCGGGTTCGAACCGACGAAGAGCAGTCACGAGGCCCTCCAGCCCCGCTGCTTCGAGCTCGTCCTGATCGAAGGGGAAACCGAGGTCCGTCACTCGCTTCTTCACCAGTGCGCAGGTCCCTGCGAGAAGCTCCTCTTCGGCAGCCCTGCCCTCTCGCACCGTCCGCCGAAGAGCATTGCGCTCTTTCGGAGAACGCGCCGCATCCTCGGATAACCGCCGAGCGGCGTCGCGACCGTGCGCTATCGCTTCGTGGACTCGATCTTCTTCCTCTTTGCTGAGAGGAGCACGGATCGGAATGATCCCGATGGCCCCACTCCGTTGTCGCATCTCAGGCATCAGTGAAGTCTTCTCGACTCACCAACCACGTCCGCAATTCCGCCTCCGCGGAGGGTGCGTCCGCTCCGTCCAGTTCGGCGAGTCGCAATTTCACGTCGCGAATCACCGAGATCGCCGAGGCCGGGGTTACGAGTCCCGCGCGAAGGTCGCGATCGATGTTCTTCAGTTCTTCTCCCACGGAGGCTCGCAAGAGTTGGGCGACGACTTCGGACACTTCCTTTTCTCCGGCCGCGCCTTCGCTGTCATCACTGACCGACACTTGGCGAATTAATTGCGCCGCGGCGCGTTCTTCCCGTCGTTCCAACGCGTCGACGGCATCGGCCACGAGCGCGCCGCCGGCGAGGGCCTCAAAGGCGGCTCGTTGGGTCTCGTCGATGAAATACGCCGCTTCGAACCGGTCGGTGACGCTGTCCGGTTGGTGGATCAAGAGTGACAACGCGGCGAGACCCGGACGGGGCGACGACGTGAGATCAAAGGGCACTGGCTCCTTGGTCGTTCGTTCCTCCGCCGGCGTCGCCGGAGCGTCGCTGCGGGGGCCCCGTCGGATGGCGGAGTCCAACATTGGTCGCAACTTTTCGACGTCCACGCGACATCGATCGGCTACTTGCTGGAGATACTGATCGCGCACGAGCTCGACCGGGTGCTCGGCGACGACGTCGAGAGCCATTTCCGCCGCACGTGCCCGCCCTTCGGCGGACGACAGATTCGCCGACAAGAGGACGCGATCCAGCCGGAACTGGAGGAACGGCATCGCAGTCGCGACAGCCTCACGAAGCGCGTCGGGATCCTTCTGTGCGAGCTCGCCCGGATCCATACCCTTGGGTAGTTGCACTACCGCCACGTCGACTTCGTGCTTTCGTTCCCATTGGTACACCGACGCCGCCGCACTCTGTCCCGCCGCGTCGGCGTCGTAGGCGAGCACGATCCGTCGGGCGAAATTCTTCATGGTTCGAAAGTGATCTTCCGACAACGCCGTGCCGCACGTCGCCACCGCTCTCGGAAGTCCGGCCTGGAAGAAACCAATGACGTCCGTGTACCCCTCGCAGACGAGGATCTCACCACTCTTGATGATGTCGTCCTTGGCCACATTCAGGGCGTACAAGGTGCGGCGCTTGGAGTAGATCGCGGTTTCCGGTGAGTTCTTGTACTTAGGTTCCACTCGACCGTCGGTGCGTGGAGGATCCTCTGGGGAGGGCGGCAGGATGCGCCCGCCGAGGGCGATGGGTTTACCCGACGTATCGAAAATGGGGAACACGACGCGAGCGCGCAAGGCGTCTTGACGGCGACCTCGAGAGTTCTCAAAGCCAAGTCCGGTACCCGTGAGGACGTGCACTGGCAGTTTGAGTGACGTGGCGAGGGCGTCCCACGCGTCAGGCGCCCAACCCAGTTTGAATTGCCGCACCGTGTCACCGTCGATCCCGCGGGCGCGAAGATACTGACGAGCACGGCCAGCGTCCGGAGACGTCAGCAGCCGCTCGTGGTACCAGTCCACCGCTCGGGCCATGGCGTCCATCAATTCCAGTCGTTCTTTGCGCTTCGGACCAGAGCCCTCCTCCTCATGGAGTTGGATGCCCGCCTTGTCCGCCAGGAATTGGACGGCGTCTCGAAAATCGAGGTGCTGTATTTCGCGCACGAACTTGATGGCGTCTCCGCTCGCGCGACAACCGAAGCAGTAGTAGACACCTTGTTCGGCGTTGACCGAGAAGGACGGCGTCTTCTCGCCGTGGAACGGACAGAGTCCCGTCCAGCGACGACCGGCCCGTTTGAGAGCCACGTGTTCGGAGATCACCGCCACAATGTCGGTCGCCGCGCGAACCTGGGCGATTTCTCCGTCGGCGAATGCCATGGGGGCAGGGTACCTTGCCGCCGCGACACCGCGTTCGTGATCTCCGTCGATCGTTAGGATGCCCCAATGACTGACTTTGCTGTCCAGTGCGAGAATTTGGTACGTACCTTCCGTGAGGGTCAGGTGCGGGCGCTCGACGGCGTCTCTCTCAATGTGCCCTCCGGTCAGGTGTTCGGCCTGCTCGGACCCAACGGTTCCGGTAAGACCACGATGGTCCGCATCCTGTCGACCATTTTGAAGCCGGAGAGCGGTACCGCCACGGTGATGGGACACGACGTGGTTCGCCACCCCGAGCGAGTGCGTCGACTCATCGGTCTCGCTGGCCAGTACGCCACAGTGGACGAGAGCCTCACGGGATTCGAGAACCTCCGAATGATCGGGAAGCTGAACCACATGGAATCCGCCGTCGTCGTTCGTCGATCCCGCGAACTTCTCGAGCAATTCGGACTCTCCGATGCCGCCAACCGTCCCACCAAGACGTATTCCGGCGGTATGCGCCGACGACTCGACCTCGCCGCGGCGCTCGTCGCCCAGCCCCCGCTTCTCTTTCTCGATGAGCCGACCACCGGTCTGGACCCCCAGAGTCGCCAGGACTTGTGGGGTGTGATTGAGAACTTGGTCGAAGGTGGCACCACGGTCTTGTTGACGACCCAATATCTCGAAGAAGCCGACCGCTTGGCCAAGCAATTGGTCGTCCTCGACCACGGTAAGACGATCGCCGAAGGCACACCCGCGGAACTGAAGGCTCAACTCGGAACAACCGTCCTGGCGCTCACGTTCAACACGCAGGAAGACGCGGCACGAGGTCTGGAACTCGTCAAGGAACTCTCCAATGTGCCCCCGATCGCTGACGGCACCATCATTGAGCTGACGGTCAATAGCGGACCCGCCGTCGCGGCCGATGCTCTGCGGCGCATCGACGCCGATCACCTGACGCTCGCGGGCTTGGCGCTTCGCGAGCCGAGTCTCGACGATGTCTTCTTGACCCTCACGGGTCACAAGACTGATGACGTCGTCGAGACCGCGACTGACGAACATCAACGAAAGGCCCGCTCGTGAGCACCGACAACTTGGCCACCTCAAAGACTCCGGTCACCAGCCTCGCCGACCATGGTGGCAGCAGCATCCGTTGGGCCATTAGTGACACTTTGACCATTGCGCAACGCAACATCCTGGCCATCGTGCGTATTCCCACCTCGCTCGTCTTCGCGCTGCTGCAGCCGGTGATGTTCGTCTTGCTGTTCCGATACGTCTTCGGAGGTGCGATCCACACGCCGAATGGCATCCCGTACGTCGACTTCTTGATTCCGGGCATCCTCGTGCAGACCACCATTTTCGGTGCCGTTGGCACCGCCATCGGTCTCGCCGAAGACCTCCAGCGTGGACTCATTGAGCGATTCCGCGCCCTCCCCATGGCTCGCATGGCGGTGCTCGGTGGGCGAACAGTGGCGGACTTCCTTCGCAACATTCTGGTGCTCATCGTGATCACGGTCGTTGGTATCGCCGTGGGGTTTCGTCCGAGTGGTGGAGTGTTGCCGTACGTCGCTGCCAGCCTCATCATGCTGCTCTTCGCCTACAGCTTGAGTTGGGGATTTGCCTACATTGGACTCAAGGCTCCGAACTCCGAGACCGCACAGGCCATGACCTTCCCGCTGATCTTCCCGTTGACCTTCGCGTCCAGCATCTTTGTTCCCGTCGAGACCATGCCCGGATGGCTACAAGCCTTCGCGAAGAATCAGCCCGTCTCGCAAACCGCTGACGCGGTGCGTGGGCTCATGACCGGTCAGCCCATTGGCAATTCCGCGTGGGTCTCCATCGCGTGGAGCATCGCGGCTCTGGCGATCCTCGCACCGCTGGCGACGCGGGCGTACCGACGCGTCATCTAACTCGTGCCGCGATCCCTGGTGCCGGTTCTCACGGCGGCGCAACTACAAGAAGTTCTCGCCAACGCCTTTCCCGGTGCGGACGTTCCTCGCGTTGATGAGGTCACCGCTACGGGATGTCGCGTCAGATTGATGGGACACGAGCGACACGGTCGACCCGGTGGCACCGTGTCGGGTCCGGCGATGATGACCTTGGCGGACACCGCGGCGTGGATGGCGATCCTGTCGCGCATCGGCCCCGTTGTCCTCGCGGTCACGACGAGTTTGCACATTGACTTTCTTCGCAAGCCGTCGCTCGGCAACGTCGTCGCCGACGCGGAGCTACTCAAGTTGGGTTCGCGCCTCGCCGTGGTGAATGTGCGTCTCTACTCGGAGGATGCTCCCGAGGTTGTCGCCGCCGCTCAGGTCACGTACTCACTGCCGCCCTCCTGATCAGGCGGGCGTCGTTCGGTTCCAGATCTCGTGCAGCAGATCGTCAATCTTGACGCGGGACTGCTCGGTGGTATCGCGATCACGAATCGTCACCGCGCGATCCTCTAAGGAGTCAAAGTCGACCGTGATGCACAGGGGCGTACCGACCTCGTCCTGGCGACGGTACCGCTTGCCAATGGATTGGGTCACGTCGTAGTCGACCATGAAGTGCGGCTGGAGTTTCGCGAGGACCTCGCGACTGACGGCTTCGAGCTCCGGCTTCTTCGACAACGGCAACACCGCGATTTGGTACGGCGCCAGGTTCCAGTGCAAACGCAGCACCGTGCGAACGTCGCCTTCGACTTCGTCCTCGTGGTAGGCAGCGAGCAGGAAAGCCATCATGGCCCGCGTCGCACCCGCCGCGGGTTCAATGACCCACGGGGTGTAGCGCTCGTTGGTGCCCTGATCGAAATATTCCAACTTGACGCCTGAGGCGGCCGTGTGCGCGCTGAGGTCGTAATCACCGCGATTGGCGATGCCCTCGAGCTCATCAAAGCCCCACGGGAACAGGTACTCGACGTCGGTCGTGCCCTTGGAATAGTGCGAGAGATCCGCCGCGTCGTGCTCGAGGAGTCGCAACTGGTCCTTCGGAATGCCGTGGTCGATGTACCACTGGTAGCGCTGTTCGATCCAGTAGCGGTACCACGTCTCGGCGTCGGCCGGAGGCACGAAGTACTCCATTTCCATCTGCTCGAATTCGCGCGTGCGAAAGACGTAGTTACCGGGCGTGATTTCGTTGCGGAAGGACTTGCCGACTTGGGCAATGCCGAAAGGTGGCTTCTTGCGCGAGGTGGACAAGACGTTCGAGAAGTTGGTGAACATACCCTGGGCCGTCTCCGGACGCAGGTACGCCGTCGCGCCCTCATCGGCCACCGGGCCGGCTTGGGTCTTGAACATGAGATTGAACGCTCGCGCGTCGGTGAGTTCCGTCGAGCCGCACTTCGGACAGACACCGTCGATCTTGTCCTCGCGCCAGCGCTCGTGGCAGTTCTTGCAGTCGACGAGCGGGTCCGTGAAGGTCTCTAGGTGACCCGAGGCCGCCCAGATCGCCGGCGGCGAGAGAATGGCCGCGTCAATACCCACCACGTCGTCGCGCATTTGGACCATGGATTTCCACCACGCGTTCTTGACATTGCGTAGCAACAGGACACCGAGCGGACCGTAGTCGTAGGTGGAGCGAAATCCTCCGTAGATCTCCGCGGAGGGGAAAATGAAGCCACGTCGCTTGCACAGCGAGGTGACTTTCTCCAGCAGGGTGTTCTCGGAACTGTCACTCATGCGTCAAGGCTACCGGACGACGTTTCCTCGTCCGCAGTGCGCAGACGCACGATCACCTGATTAGCGAGCAGGCGACCAGGTGTATTCAACGTGACCCGACCGTCGCGCACGTCGATGAGGTGAGCAATCTCCGTGAGCGAGTCGAAGGCTTCCAAGGGAACCCCGACGCGTGTGCGCAGAGCCAATGAGTCCCTCTCGAATTCTCGGGTGGCGGCGTCGAGCGACTCTTCGCCACCGCGAGGTGAACGGCCATCGGCGACCAGAGCCACGTACCGGTCCGGCGTGCGCACGTTCCAAAACCGCACGCCATCGAGGTGCGAGTGGGCGGCCGACCCAAATCCGCGGTAGTCACCCTGGTTCCAGTAGAGGTGGTTGTGGCGACATTCGTGGCCGGGCTTCGCCCAGTTCGAAATTTCCTCCCACGCGTAGCCGGCGCCCTCGAGCAACGTGGCGACGAGCTCGTAGGCGTCCGCCGTGGCGTCTTCGTCGGGGTGGCGCTGCGGGTCCTGTCCGAGTGGCGTTCCCGCTTCGGCCGTGAGCGCGTACACCGAGAGATGCGGCGGTGGTGTGGGCAGCTTCAGGAGATCATTGATCGTCGCCGCCACGTCGGCGAGCGATTCCGCCCTCGAACCAATGATGAGATCCATGTTCCAGGTCTCGAACCCCGCCTCGGAGACCGCGTGAGCCACCGCGTGGTGTGCGCCGGTCCCGTGACGTCGCCCAAGATCGGCCAAGACCGCCGGTTGGGTCGACTGCACGCCAAAACTCATCCGGTTGACGCCACCCCGGCGGTAGGTCGCGAGTCGTTCGACCGACGCGTCCTCGGGATTGCATTCGACCGTCACTTCTGCGTCATTGGTGCGCGGAATAGCGTCCACCATCCGCACGAGGTCCTCGGCGGGAAGTCGTGACGGCGTGCCCCCACCGAAGAACACCGAGGTCACCGCGGGCATTCCCTCGAGCACGGCGAGACGAATCTCCTCCACCACGGCGTCGACGTACGTCGTCATCAGTTCATCACGATCGTCGTAGGTCGCAAACGCGCAGTAGTCGCACCGCCGCGCGCAGAACGGCACGTGTACGTAGACCCCGAAGTCCGACGTCATGATGCTCCTCTCGCGGCGGCGAAGCGAGCGAGGGCTTCGCGGCGCTCGGTATCAAGATCAATCATCGCCGTCGCGTACCCGGGAGCAGCCAGCAGACCCGTGCCGCCCGATGGCGCCCAACACGCGGGTGCGGTGACGTCGCGGAGCTCGGTAACGTAACGACGAATGTACTCACCGTCGGGGTCGAAACGCTCGGCCTGACGGGTGGGGTTGAAGATGCGGTGAAACGGTGCGGCATCCGTGCCGGTCCCCGCCGCCCACTGCCAGCCGTGCTGATTCGACGCCACGTCGCCGTCGACGAGATTCCACATGAACCACCTCGCACCCCAACGCCAATCGAGGTGGAGGTGCTTCACGAGAAAGGACGCGGCCACCATGCGTACACGATTGTGCATCCAGCCCTCGAGCGCCAACTGGCGCATGCCGGCGTCCACGAGCGGGAAACCCGTCTCCCCGCGGGCCCAGTACGAAAAGCGGTCCGCGGCCGCATCGTCACGATCGACGGCCAAGTGCCGTAACCCCGGTTGGAGATCGTCACGTACCGACTGAGGTTGGTGCCACAGGACGTCGGCGTAAAACTCACGCCACCCCAACTCTGAGCGCAACACGGCCGCACCCGTGGAACTTCCCGAACAGGCGGCGAGGACGCGACGGGGGTGGATCGCGCCGACCTTTACATAAGGGCTGAGTCGGCTGGTTTCATCACGACCCGGAAGGTTGCGGATCTCGTCGTAGGTATCAACGCGACGGGCGAAGTCGACCAGGAGTTGCCGCGCGTGCGTTTCCCCCGCGAGTGGGGGTGAGGGGGCGACGGGAGTGGGCAGATCGCCGAAGTACCACGGCCTCTTGGTCGAAGCTCCGGACAACAGCGAACTCGTACCCTCGCTCGGTAGAGACACCCAGTCAATGTTGGCCGGGAGCTCGCTCGTCTCTTCGGACAGCTCGTTTTCCCACCGTCGGCGGAACGCCGTAAAGACTTTGAGTGGTCGACCCGCCTCACCGACCACCGTGCCGGGAGCGACAAGGTAGGGAGAATCAACGAGGCGTAATTCAATACTGTGGGCCGCGAGAGCGTCGCGCACGGCCAGGTCACGCTCTCGGCCATAGGGGCCGTAGTCACGGGTCGCGACGACCGCACGAGCGCCCGCCTCTCGCGCCACTTCCGGAATCACCGTCACTGGTGACCCAGAACGGACCGTGAGAGTGCCACCGAGATCCGTGTTCAGTGAATCGAGGGAGCGACGAAGGAAATCGACCCGCGTTGGTCCCGCCGGTGCCGTCAGTCGCGGATCGACGACGAAGAGAGGAACGACGCGGCCCCGACCCTCCTCCACCGCGGCCGAAAGCGCCGGATGATCAAGGAGTCGTAGGTCGCGGCGAAACCAAAAAACTGCGGGAGCGGGCACGGGATTCCTCGAAACGTAACTCGCGGCACCCTACCGGCCACTTCCCAAGGTACCGCGATCGAGACCCGGGCGGCCCGCAAAAGTGCTGGTCGGAGGCTTGCGCGAAAATCGGTGACCGTCAATGACAGCCAGATTGACAGCCAAACCCTCAGACGCAGCTAGCCCATTTATGGACATTCGAGCATGCTGCGGACATTGGGCGAATTCAAATGGACCGCGCAACGAGCTCGGCGAATTTCTCTTGCGGCATCCAATGACCGAGGGTCTTTCGTGGCCGTCCGTTGAGGCTCCGTTGGATGTGGACGAGGTCGGCCTCTGAGTGTTGCTACAGGTCCGTTCCTTTCGGCAGGTATTGACGAAGCAGTCCGTTGGTGTTCTCGTTTGATCCGCGTTGCCAGGGTGAATGGGGATCGCAGAAGTAGATCGGCACGCCGGTCGCGATGGTGAAGTTGAGGTGTCGGACCATCTCTGAGCTCTGGTTCCAGGTCACACTGCGCATGAACTCTCGTGGCAGCGTGGCAACTGGCGTGCGCATGGGCCGCTTCAACTGCGGGGATCCCTCTGAAGTGATCCACTATTGATGCGAGCCTCGATGCCCCGCGGGGCGAGAGGATGTCAGCACGAAGCGGGTTGAACGCTCGACCAGTGTGCCAAGTGCACTCGCGCCAATCTTGCCGATGATGAGATCACCATCACAGTGTCCAGGCACGACGCGGTCGTCGACCTCTGCGCGTCGCCCACTGATCATGACCAGGTTGTCCATTGGTCCCGGAAGAGCTGGGCTGAGTCGTCCAACCGCTGGAAGAAATTCCCCATCTTGGTGATGATGGCGTCGCCACCCGTGACCCGATCCAGGAACGTCCGCTTGATCAACGTCTCAATGACGGAGACAACCGAGCCAAGGGCATCAGTGGCGGTCCGCTCCAGTGACCCGGCCTCTCGGAGCTGGTCGAGTACCTCGCTTGGACCTGATCCAGAGCGGCAAGTGCTACCTCCTGAGCCTCCAAGGCGTCCTCTGCCACCACTCGTGGGGGGAACGGTCCACAGAACGGATATGCGACGTGTTCTCTGAAGACGGCATACCGGTTCTGACACGAGGCACCTCGGCGCTCCCGGGTGGGGGCCTCTTCGACGATGGCTGGGAGGGGCTTGGGCCGAACAAACCGTAACCGACCACTGGAGTAGTCGATCCGGACGGGTCCCCGTCTGGAGTTCACTCGACGGGCCAGATCCGAGAACATCTCATCGAGCTTCTCTTCGATAAGTTGCGTGGCGTATTCGGCAGAGGCGGGCTTCGCCCTTACCAACTGTTGCTTGGTAATGAACTCGCTGTGGTGGTCCTCGGCACAGCATTAGGGCAGGTGAGCCGAAGTTCGTCGGAGACGGCGTCGTGGTCCTCGACGTGCACTCAGAAGAGGTGCTTGCAGCTCGGACACTGGCGCCTGATGTGACCGGCGTCGTCCGACGGCAAAGTGACGTGCATGGTCACGGTGCTGCCGTTGTCACTGACGATCTCGGCGCCGTCGGGCATTCGGTAGCGGATGAAACTGCTCACCTCCATATCGTCGCAGGTGCTTGTGACCACCGGCGCAGCTAGAGGCAGATGGCGACAGCTCAGGATATTTATGGGGCTATCGCTGGTATAACCCGAGACCGAACCCGCGAAAGCGGAGTGAGAATTAGGAAACGTTGCCCCCCTGAGCCTGTTTGCCGTAACAGCAAACAGGCTTAAAACACAAACATCTGCTTTTAGTATACTGTTTGCTATGCCAGCAAACATGACCCCCGAGGAAACAAAACTCCTGGAAGATGGAATTTCCTCGCTTCAGGGGAGACTCCCAACTGGCTGGACCATCTCCAAATCCACCCGAACCGTCCCCGGACCAATCCCCAGCGACCCACAAACACGAGTCGATCGTGCGGTCGACCTCAAGGGACCCCAGTCAAGTTGGATCACCTTCGTCGTCGAGGCCAAGCGAATCTTCCAGCCGAGAGATGTCGAGCGAATCGTTCCTCCGGGGGTCTCTCAAACACTCCGAAGCCTGAGTAACAACACTCCGATTCTCGTGATCGCGCCATGGCTCAGTCCCAGAACACAGGAACTGCTGTCTGCATCCAACATCAACTACGTCGACCTAACTGGGAACATTCGAATCACCGTCGAGTATCCCGTCTTCTACTTCCAGACAGCAGGTGCCACGCGCGATCCGAATCCGCCAGAACGTCCTGTTGCGCGGGTACGTGGTCCAAAGGCTGCCCGTCTCGTACGACTTCTAGCTGACGTCAAGCCTCCATACGGTGTTCGCGAGATTGCACAAGTCGCCAATCTCAATCCGGGTTACGTGTCGAAGCTATTGGACACCCTCGACAGCGAGGCACTAATCGATCGCTCCACGCGAGGGCAGGTGAGCGATATCGACTACGCGAAGCTTCTTCGACGATGGACTGAGTCGTACGAGGTCTTCAAGACGAACGACGTCATAACATTCCTGTCGCCTCAAGGCGCTGAAACTGCACTTCAGCGACTTTCGAGCCTCGATATATACGGCCGTGCAGTGGTCACTGGATCATTCGCTGCGGTGCGCCGCGCACCAGTCGCGGCTCCAGCAATGCTCCTTGCGTACTGCAAGAATATTGGTGAGGTAGCTAAAGATCTGGAACTTCTCCCGGCGACTTCGGGTGCCAACGTGGCGTTGTTGACTCCCGTTGATGACGTCGTGTGGGAACGCACACAGACTGTCGACGGGGTCTTGTATGCGGCCGACTCACAAGTCGTCGTCGACTGCCTAACTGGTAATGGTCGAATGCCAGCCGAAGGCGAAGCCTTACTTTCTTGGATGGTGAAGAACGAATCGATATGGCGGGCATCGTCCATCAACGCACTCCAACTGCGAGACACCGAATGACGATCGAGTCCGGCTCCACTTCGTACGACCCGAGATACGTTGAAGCCCGCCGTGTGCTGCTGGATGCACTAATCGCGCTCGCGCCACACGCAAGCGCAGTCATCGTCGCAGGAGCCCAGGCGATCTATCTACAGACTGGCGATGCCGGTGTCGCCATCGCTCCTTACACAACCGACGGTGACCTCGCTCTCGACCCAACGATCCTCGGCGACGATCCCAATCTCGAGGCCGCCATGGCTTCGGCGGGCCTCACGCGCTTGACGAGTCCACGCGGACATTCGGAACCTGGGACGTGGGTCGCCAACGCTCGCCTCGGTGGTGAGGACGTAGTCATTCCCGTCGATCTCATCGTTCCGCAGGCGTTGGGCAAGCCGGGGAAGAGGGGGGGGGCACGCCTCGGCAGCCATGGCAAGCAAGCCGCCCGTCTTGTGCCCGGCATCGAGGCGGTGCTCGTCGACCATCAACCAATGACGATCAAGGCTCTCGACCCAGCCGATACACGGTCGCTCGACGTCAAGGTCGCTGGTGTCGCCGCAATGCTTGTGGCCAAGGCTCACAAGATCCATGACCGTGAGGTCGGTGGTAAGTCACATCGGCAAGACGACAAAGATGCCAGCGATGTTGTGCGCCTCATGCAAACAACATCCCCAACAGATGTTGCAGTCACGCTCGCAGACTTGATGACGCACGCGATGGCAGGTGAATCGACAGCGGATGGAGTTCGATATCTGGACGAGCTATTCGGCAGACGAAGTGGGCGGGGAATCGTGATGGCGACTCGCGCACTGGAATTTGGCATACCTGCGGCGGCGGTCGAGACTCTCAGTGTCTCGTATACAGGGCGACTGCTTGAAGCATTGAGAGAGCAGTCGATACCGACGTGACCCGCTGGCGATGAATCATTCTCATTCTTGTCGGGCTCGCGGGGGCCGGCATCGCCGTCGGATTCGTAATATCGAATCATGCAGAGATAGCGAGTGTTGCGATTTCGATCCCTATTCTCCTCATCGCGGCGGTCACACTTCGATACACCGTTCCGCAGCGAGCGCGTTGAGACGTAGATCGACTGCACGAGATCGGGCAGACGGACCATTTTTTCTACGTATACCCTGAGCAAAAATTTACCACCTAGACGATGGGCGAAGCCCGGCCCACATTCATACGTCGCCCGAAGTGTCGTTCAATCGCCTCACTCGCGAGCGTCTTCACTTCGACCGCTCCGGCGGGGTGTTCATCACGCAGCACGCCCGCGAGGTCTCCCCCCAAAATCCTGCGCATCAAATGCAGTCCGTCCGCCGACAGGGGTCGGCCACTGCGACAGTTGTCGCACAGCGCGCCGCCAACTTCGGCGTCAAAGGAAACGAGTGGTCCATCGGATCCGCAATTGACGCACTCGCCCACCTGTGGTTCGGACCCGTCATGGGCCAATAGTTTGAAAAAGAAGGCCGGGGGCACGAGTTCAGGGAAGAATTCGGGTGTGTTGAGCGTACCGAGGGCCCGCGTCAGCATCGTAAAGATGCCGTCGTCGGCCACGTCGTCCAAGGGAATCGCGTCGACCACCTCGACGAGCGCGAGTCCCGCCGTGATCCGGTCGTAGTCCGCGTGCAGCGTGCTGTATCGCTCGACGTGATGAACCTGTCGCACGATGTGCAGATCACCGCGACCCTTCAATAGGTATACCTCGGCGTGCGCCAAGGGGGTGAGGCCGCCGCCGATCTTGCTGGTGGGCTTGCGCACACCTTTCGCAATCGCGCGCACCTTGCCGTGATCGCGAGTCCAGAACACGACCACTCGATCCGCTTCACCGGAACGGTACGAGCGCAGAACGACCGCTTCGTCGCGTAATTCGTTCACTCGGCGTCGTCGTCGGGCCGTTGACGAAACTTCTGAGCACGCCCGGGAATACCCATGTAGGACTGCAAGAGATTTCCGCCGGCGACGAGGACCACGAGCACGGTGGCGACGACGAGAATCGGCATGAGTGCCGAGGCTCCCGCGACGACCAGGGCCCACAGTCCGATGTAGATCAGCACGCCCACCACAACCGTCACGCGAGTGACGATCATGATTCGAGGCCCCCGAAACGACGTTCCCGTCGCTGGTATTCCTCAATGGCGGCGTAGAGGTGCTCGCGCCGGAAATCCGGCCACAGCACGTCGTCGAAGACCAACTCCGAGTACGCAATCTCCCAGAGGAGATAATTCGAAATGCGGTGCTCACCCGACGGTCGCAGAACGAGATCGGGATCGGGAATCTCGGGGTGGTAGAGACGCTGCGCAATGGCCTTTTCCGTCACCTTGCTGGCGGGAACACCATCTTCGATGAGGCGCTTGACGGCGTCGACAATCTCGGCGCGGCCGCCGTAGTTGAAGGCCATATTGAATATCATCTTCTTGTTCCGGCGCGTGAGCTCCTCGGCTTCGCGCATATTGGACAGGACCCGTCGAGGCACTCGCCAATCGCGTCGACCCGAAAAGACAATGCGAACCCCGTCTTCGTTGAGTTCGTGCATGCGTCGCTTCAGAAGAGACTCGTTGAAATTCATCAGGAAACGGACTTCGTCAACCGGGCGAACCCAGTTTTCGGTGGAAAAGGCGTAACAGGTCAAGACTTCGACGCCGAGGGCCAATGCGCCGTAGGCGGTGTCGACGAGAGCTTCTTCTCCGGCCGCGTGACCCTCCGTGCGCTTGAGCCCCTGGCGCTGCGCCCAGCGCCCGTTGCCATCCATCACGAGCGCGACGTGTCGCGGAACTTTCTTCGTATCGATGGTGGACGGGATCGGCGTGGGCCGAGGATCAGGCACGTCACAAAACTACCGGTCGTGGGGTCCCTTCTCGGGCGTCCGTGACCTCTAACCTCGCTGACGTGCGTTCCTTCGACCCCGACATCGACGATCCCTACGTCGAACCGGGCGAAGAAGCGGTCATTCACGTCGACGACGATCTCATTGAGATCGACGAGGACGCCGCCCTGGCCCTCCTGGCGAAGGTCACCGCCGCGTTACCCGATGGTGGTGAGGCTCGTGAGGGCCAGCAGATGATGGTGCGCGCGATCGCCGCGGGCCTCTCCCGTCGTCGCCA
The DNA here is from genome assembly GCA_903871335.1 of uncultured Actinomycetes bacterium. Taxonomy (GTDB): domain Bacteria; phylum Actinomycetota; class Acidimicrobiia; order Acidimicrobiales; family RAAP-2; genus RAAP-2. The sequence continues at coordinate 24,138 of CAIQGE010000028.1, read as the reverse complement.
CGTGGTGATTGAGGCTGGAACCGGCGTCGGAAAATCGTTGGGCTACCTCGTGCCCTTGGCGCAGCTCAAGCGTCGTGTCATTGTGGCCACGGCCACCAAGAACCTCCAGGACCAGTTGGCCACCAAAGACGCACCCCTCGTCGCCGCACAGGCCCACGGGCTTCGCGTCGCGGTCCTCAAAGGTCGATCCAACTACCTGTGTCGCCTTCGCGTGCGTGAAGTTGGTGGCGACGGCCAGATGGCCTTTGAGGATGGCGACGAGGTGCCCAAGGGTGTCGCCAGCCAGATGCGCCGAGTACTCGAATGGGCGAAAGAAACCACAACCGGCGAGCGTGACGAACTGAGTTTTGAGGTGGACCCCCGTGCGTGGCGTCAGCTGTCGGTCACACCGCAGGAGTGCCTCGGTCGGATTCAGTGCCCCCTTGGTTCCACGTGTTTCGCCGAAGCGGCCAAAGACGCCGCGGCGTCGAGCGACATCGTGATTGTGAATTCACACCTCTACGCGTCGCACCTCGCGGCGGGCAGCACGATCCTGCCCGATCACGACGTCGTGGTCTTCGACGAGGCCCACGAAGTTCTCGACATCTTTGCGACACTGCTCGGAACATCCCTCAACGCCACGCGCTTTCGCGCGGTGGCCACTTTGGCCCGCGGCGTGCTCGGCAGCGCGGGAGCGGACATCACCACTGAGGTCGCGTCGTTCGCCGACCGCTTCGCCATCGCGCTCGAAGCACAAGTCGCCCGCGGTGAACTGACCGGACTGGGCGAAGAGGCCACCGCTCTGCGAAGTGAAGGATCACGTCTGATCACGACCTTGACTGATCTGCTCCGCGGGAAGTCCGACGGCGAACCCGCTGACGAACATCGCCGCTTGCGCGCTCTCGGTCCCGCGGTTCATTTAGGTAACGACCTCACGCGTCTCGCCGACGTTTCCGACGACGAACTCCTGTGGCTCACCCAGCGCGATCGAGAAGTCGACCTCGAACTCTCGCTCGTGGACGTGGGACCCCGATTGCGACAAGAACTGTGGCCGGCGGTAACGGCTGTCTTGACCAGTGCGACGATTCCCGAGAATCTCGTTCGTGATCTCGGACTTGATGGCGCGGCAGACGAACTACGGGTGCCGAGCCCTTTTGACTACCAGAACAATTCGCTTCTGTACGTGCCTGACCATCTGCCTGATCGCAAGAGTGACGCCGCCGAGGCCGCGATCGCCGATGAACTCGTCGACCTCATTGGCGCAGCGGGCGGGCGCACCCTCGCCCTCTTTACGAACCGCACGGTGATGAAACGCGTCGCCGAAATGGTCGAAGCCCGGGTGGCGACGCCGATCCTCGTGCAGGACACCCTCTCGCGACAGCGTCTCATCACGCTCTTTCGGGAGGAGGCCGCGGCGAGCCTCTTTGCGGTGACGTCGTATTGGCAAGGCGTCGATGTTCCCGGCAACTCGTTGGCGCTCGTGACCATCGACCGATTGCCCTTCGCCCGACCCGACGATCCCTTGAGTCAGGCGCGTCGTGATCGCGCGGGAGACCGAGCCTTTTACGAAGTCGACGTCCCGCGCGCCGCGATGTTGTTGGCACAGGGGGTGGGTCGCCTCATTCGTTCGACGACGGATCAGGGAGTTGTCGCGGTGCTGGACACCCGTCTCGCTACCGCGAGCTACCGCTCCCTGATGCTCAAGCGGCTCCCACCGATGAAGCGCACCCGCACCAAAACCGAGGTGCTCGACTTCTTGCGTCACCTCGACGCCAGCCACCCGTCAACCTAGAAGTAGTTCTCACCGAGTTCATCGCTCCACGCCGGGACGCGAATCTCACCACGCGGACCACTCCAACGAAACACGGGCTTGATGTCGAGTACCGGGGTGCCGTCGAGCGCGTCGAGACCCCGCACGACGAGTGAACGCTCCCCGACGGCGACCAATTGCGCGGTCGACACCAGTATCCGATTGGGACGATCCTTGTTTCGTTGAGCGAAGATGCCGACGTCGGGCCACGCGGGGTTCCCACGGGGACGCCGCCGCCACGGATCGGGTGGAACATCGCGAGCCCGGTCAGCGACGGTGACGATCTCGACGTGCGAGAACGTCGACAATCCGCTGACCGCCTCGTCCGGCACATCGGGCGCGAGCTCGATCGTGCACTCGACCTGCCCCCAGTCATCGTCCACCATCTCGTCGCGCGACGAACGCACCGTGGCGATGGACCGAAGGGCGAACGAGGTCAATAGCCCAGCCGGTCGAGAATGTCTTCACGCTTCTGCCAGCCCGGCTCCACGCGGACGCGTAGTTCGAGGAACACGCCTTCGGGCAGTTGACGTCGGGCGGCTATGCCCACGTCCTTCAAGAGGGCGCCACCCTTGCCGATGACCATGCCCTTTTGGGATTCGCGCTCCACCAAGATTTCCACGGTGATGTGCGGCCACTCGTATTCCGCGACTCGACAATGGATGGAGTGAGGAAGCTCTTCGCGGGTCTTGCGCACCAATTGCTCACGCACGAGTTCGGCAATGTAGAGATTCTCGGGCACGTCGGACACTTCGTCCTCGTCAAAGAGGTAGTGACCCTCGGGCATGGAGGCACGCACGGCCTCGACTAGTTCGGGTACGCCGTCACCGTTTTTCGCCGACACGGGGAAGTATTCGAGACGCGGGAGTACGGCCTCTAATCCCAGGTCCTTGGCCAAAATCTCCGTTTCAGTGACGACCGCCATTAACTGGGCCGCGGTGGCGGCGCGAGAGGTGCGGTCAACCTTGTTGACCACCACAATGGGTCGAGGGCCGCCTTCCCGGCGACATCCTTGCAACAGTGTGGTGAGGACCATCTTGTCCCCTGGACCGATGGCCGCTCCGGCGTCGATCATGGCGATGATCACATCCACCCCGTCGGTCGCGGCGCGAGCATTGTCATTGAGTCGACTTCCGAGTGACGTCTTCGGGCGATGTAGACCCGGCGTGTCGACGAAGACGATCTGTACGTCGTCCTCGGTGAGGATGCCCCTGATCAGTTGACGCGTCGTGTTGGGCGTCGACGACGTGATCGTGACTTTTTCGCCGATGATGTTGTTGATCAGCGTGGACTTACCCACATTGGGTCGACCGATGATGGCGCACAGCCCGGCTCGCGTCACGCGTTCTCCCTGTTTGTGTCGACTTCGACTTCTTCCACACGGCGCCCGTCGACTCGACGCACCGTGAAGCGGTACCGATCACTCACGAACGACGCTCCGACGTCGGGCACCCCGCCCGCTAAGTCCATGATGAGCCCGCCCACAGTGTCCCAGCCACCCTTGGGTAGGTCGAGACCGTATTCTTCGTCGGCGTCATCAATGTTGAGCCGACCACTTATCACCATGGCGCCGTCGTGTTCCAACTCGGACGACACGCCCTCGGACTCTTCGGGGTCCGATTCATCAGCGATTTCGCCGACGAGTTCTTCGAGAACGTCTTCGAGAGAAATCAATCCCGCCGTGCCGCCGTATTCGTCGACGACGACGAACAAGTGGCTCTTGCGCCTCTTGAACTCACCGATCAAGGTGGCGACCTTCTTCGTTTCGGGTACGAAATACGCCGCCAACGCGTGATCCCCGACCGGTTCGTCACCACGCCCTTCGCGAATCAAATTGGCAAGGTATCGCAAGTTCACGATGCCGAGAACGTCGTCCACCGACTCCCCGAGAACCGGCAGGCGAGAACGTCCTGACTCCACTGCTCGCTCGAAGGCCACCTGGACGGTGTCGTCGTTCTCCACGTCGATCATGTCCGTACGGGGCACCATGATCTCGCGCACAATCGTGTCGCCAAATTCAATGACCGAGTGAATGAAATTGCGTTCTTCCACTTCAATGGCCTGGTCGCCCACGGCCACGTCCGCCATCGCGAGAATTTCCGACTCCGTCACCTTTTGTGAGGTATCCGAGACACCTAAGGGACGCAGCACCGCTTGAGCGATGGAGAGAAGGATCTTTGACAGCCACTTGATGGGCCAGAACTTGAGGAGGCCTTCGACGACTGGCGCGGTCACCATGGCGGACCGGTCGGCGTACGCGACGGCGTAGTTCTTAGGAATGGCCTCAAAGACCACGAAGATCACGACGACTTCGAACACGGTGGCGAGCACGAGTCCCGCCGCCCCGAACAGTCGCCCGGCGAGGACACCCACGAGCGTTGCCGACACCAACTGGCAAATCAGGACGAGGAGAAGCAGAGGGTTCAGAAACTTCTCGGGCGCTTCGACGAGTCGCACGAGGGAACCAGCACCGCGGTGACCCTCTTCGCGCAGCGATGACGCCCGCGTGCGCGACATGCGCACGAGCGAGGTCTCGGCCATGGCGAGAAATCCGGAGAACATCAGCAGCACGAACACCGTGAGGAGGAGCCACGTATCGCTCTGTTGCCAGGTGAGCGCGATCACGGCTCGACCTTGCGGTAATGCCGCGCGAGCAATTCCTGCTCGCGCGCTTCCATTCTCTCGGCTTCGGCGTCGATCATGTGATCCCACCCGAGCAGGTGCAGCACGCCGTGTACGACGAGCAGAGCGACCTCATCGTCGTAGGAGCACTCGTGATCGACGGCGTTGCGCGCCGCGACCGTCGGACAAATCACAATGTCGCCGACGAGTTGGGGAATCTCCGGCTCGGGCGGGTCGCCGGGTCCACTGGTGCCGGCGTCGGGGACGCGACCGGTCGGCAGCGGATCGTCGTCGATGGGAAAGCTGAGCACGTCGGTCGGACCGGTCTTGCCCATGAACTGCTCGTTGAGCTCCGCCATCGTGTCTTCATCGACGAACAGCAAGGACACTTCCGCGAGGGCGCGCACACCTTCGTCGATGAGAGCACCCCGGGCGAGCTCCACCCAACGCGCGAGTTCCACCGGCTGTGCGGACTGTTCGTCGGCGGCGTAAATATCGATCGTCACTGGCCCTGCTGATCGTAGGCGGACACGATGTCGGCGACGATGCGGTGTCGCACCACGTCGCGTGAGGACAAATGGATAAACGAGATGCCGTCGATGCCGGTCAAGATCCTTTCGATATTGGCGAGTCCGCTGCGGCCTCCGCCAAGGTCGACCTGCGTGACGTCGCCGGTCACGACACACTTCGAACCGAAGCCAATGCGGGTCAGGAACATCTTCATCTGTTCGGGCGTGGTGTTCTGCGCTTCGTCCAAGATGATGAAGGAGTCATTGAGCGTGCGACCTCGCATGAACGCGAGCGGTGCCACTTCAATGGTGCCCTTCTCAATGAGTCGCTGCGAGCCGTCGGGACCAACCATGTCGTAGAGGGCGTCATAGAGCGGGCGAAGATACGGGTCCACTTTGGCCATGAGGTCGCCGGGCAGAAAGCCCAGTCGCTCCCCCGCCTCGACGGCGGGACGCGTTAAGACAATGCGGTTGACCTGACGGCGTTGCAGAGCCTGCACGGCGGCCGCGACGGCGAGATAGGACTTTCCGGTACCCGCCGGACCAATACCGAAGGTAATGATGTTGTTCTCGATGGCGTCGGTGTAGCGCTTCTGTCCGGCCGTCGACGGTCGAACGGACTTGCCCTTTGGTCCGCGAACGACCTCGTGGCGCAGAACTTCGCTCGGACGAAGGTCGTCGCGCACCATGTCAATGGTGCGCTGCATCTTGGTCGTGTCCAGGCTTTGGCCGGCCTCGAGGACGAGGACCAGTTCGTCAAAGAGACGCAGAACCAAGGTGGCGTCGGGTCCCGTCACGGCAATTTGATTGCCCTGGACCCGAATACGCGTATTGGGAAACGCCTTTTCGATTTCACGGAGGTGCTCGTCGCGATGACCGAGCAGGCCCGCCATCAGGTGGGTGTTCGGAACGTACGTGGTGACCTGGAGATCGTCCGACGCGGAATCGATGGTCATCCGAGGTGGCCCGCTAAGCGTTGACCGCCGAGGACGTGGAGGTGGAGATGAGGCACGGACATCCAGGCGTCGGGACCAACGTTCATGATCAGACGGTAGCCACTCTCACGAATTCCGCTGACGTCGGCCACTTCTTGGGCCAGCAGGATCATGTCACCCATGACCGACGCCTGCTCCGTCGTCAGATGGTCGGCGCTCTCGACGTGGATCTTGGGCACGACCAAAACGTGTACCGGAGCGTGAGGATTGATGTCAGTAAAGGCGTAGGCCGCGTCGCTCTCCGCAACACGGTTGGACGGGATATCCCCGGCGATGATCTGGCAGAAGATGCACTCACTCATATCGACCTCATCATTACCGAACTTCTGGACCCGCCGTGTGACGGCTCCAGCCCGGTCCGGTGGCGACCAGCAACGTGGCCGCGGCAATGGCGGCGGTATCGGCCCGCAGTACCTGTTCCCCGAGGCCAATCAAGGTGCGATCTGTCGCCCACTCCCCGGGCGCCCAACCACCCTCAGGTCCCACCGCGATAGCGCGCACGTTGTCGAGGGAGCCCGTTCCGCCAAATTCGGCGACGGCGACGTCGCTCGGCACATCGGTCACCTCGAGAGGGTCGTCGATCACGAGGTCCCACGTGCGTCGACATTGGCCCACGGCCTCGGCCGCGAGGCGACGCCAACGGCTGAGGATCTTCTCCCTCGCGTCGCCTTTGAACTTAACGGCGAGATGGTGCGCGCACAGCGGCACGACTCGAGTGATGCCAAGCTCCGTGGCCTTCACGACCACGACTTCCGAGCGATCACCCTTGAGCGGCGCGAGATACAGAACACGTTCGGGCATCGGCGGATCGATGAACGAATCGGACGCCAAAGAAATGCCGGAGTCCGCGACCGTAGCGAACGAGTACTCGCCGTGACCATTGGCAAGAACAATTTCCTCGCCGGTCCGGGCACGCAGGACGCGACGTAGGTGATGTTCATCGTCGCTTCGCAACTCGGGTCGCCGCACGTCGTCGACCCGTATTTGCGTGAGCGCGTTGACGCGCCGATTGAAATGATCGCGACTCAACGCTTCGATCGCAGACGTGAGAACAAGCCGTGCGCTGGCTCCTTCACGGTTTCGCCCCGGTGTGCGGCAAACTCGCGCAAAAGCCGTTCGGACTCCTCGTCAAGTTCGCTCGGCACGCTGACCTTGAGGTGCACATAGAGGTCACCACGCCCTCGTCCACGCAGGTGGTGGACGCCCTCGTGGCGAATCACCATCACCGTGCCGGTCTCGGTACCGGGGGCAACTTCCAATTCGTGGGTATCGCGCAACGTGGGAACCGTGATGGAGGCACCGAGCACCGCCTGGGCGAAGGTGATCTCGGCCTCGTGGTGCAGGTCATCGCCGTGGCGTTCAAACCGATCGTCGTCGGCCACACGGAGATGCACGTACAGGGTCCCGTTCGGTCCACCGCGAGGGCCCGCGGGGCCGCGATCGATGAGCCGCATGGTGGAGCCGTTTTCGATGCCAGCGGGAATTTCAACGGTGAGCGTGCGTTGTTCTTGCTGACGTCCGTCCCCACGACACGTGCTGCACGGGGTGGCGATGACTTCTCCCATCCCCCGACAGACGGGGCACGGCGTGGCCGTCACCATCTGTCCGAGAATGGAATTTCTGACCCGACGGACTTGGCCCGATCCGAAGCACTCTTCGCATCGCGTCGCCGACGTGCCGGCGGCGGCACCTGATCCCGAGCAGTCCCGGCAAGCGACCAACACATTGACCGAGACGTCGCGAGTGACCCCGAAGGCAGCGTCGTCCAAGCTGAGGTCGACAACAACTTCCGCGTCCGGGCCCGGTTGCGGCCCTGCGCGGCGCGCACCACCGCCGCCCGACATGCCGCCAAAGAAGATGTCGAAGATGTCCTGTACCGATCCGGGCTGGAAGCCGCCCGCGAAACTGTCTTCCGAACCAAAACGGTCGTAGTTGGCTCGACGATCGGGGTCCGACAGAATCTCGTACGCCTGAGAGACTTCCTTGAAACGCGCTTCCGCCGCCGGGTCATCGGGATTGGCGTCGGGGTGCAGTTCTCGCGCCAACTTGCGATAGGCCCGCTTCAGATCGTCGGTGCTCGCGTTACGTTCAACTCCCAAGAGCTCGTACAGGTCGGTACTAGCCACGTCGTTTCTCCTCGCCGCCGAAGCGATGTGCCAATTCCTCCGAAACCGCTTGCGCCGTCGCGAGCGCTTCGGGATAGTTCATTCTGGTCGGTCCGAGTAGTCCCACCGCGCCGGCGGGAACACCATCAATCGACACGGGCGCCACCACGACCGCGCACGCGGACAAGGATTCAAATCCGAGTTCCGATCCGATCGACACCGTGAGACCCTTGTCCATGATGTCGCGCAACAGGGACACGACGACGAGTTCTTGTTCCAGAATGCCGAGCACGCTGCGGACCGTGTCGACGGTTTCAAACGCGTCCGCCACCCGTGACGATCCGCCGATGAAGACCTGGTCGCCATCAATGGTCGGCGTCTGTTCGAAGATCGCCGCGGTGCTGCGTCGAATGAGTTCCGCCACCGCGCCTTCGCGCGACGGCAGTTCGACACGCTGATCCAATGACGCGCCCACCAGCAGGGCGTTGAGCTGCGACGACGCGTCAGCGACGTCGATCACCGACACCTCGAGGTCGAGCTCCAGGGTGCGCTTTTCCACGGCCCCGTCGGAGAGCACCGCGACGACCAACGCTCTCGTCGGACCCAGGTCGACGATCTGGGCGGAGCGGATCGTGGCGTGGGTGTGGCTTGGTCCCACCACGACGGACGTGTACTGCGTGAGCGAGCTCAACAGCGTGGAGGTCTGCTCGAGCACATCCTCGATCTCTCCATGGACGGAGTTGAAAAACTCGCGCACGGTCACCTGCTGGGCTTCGCCCAGCGTGCCCTGACGGAGGTGATCAACGAAGTAGCGGTATCCGCGATCGGTGGGAATACGACCGGCGGACGTGTGGGGTTGTGACAAGAAGCCCTCGCGTTCGAGCGCAACCATTTCACTGCGCACCGTTGCCGGCGACACGCCCACGGCTTGACTGGCGGCGACCGAGGAGGAGCCGACCGGCTGGGCGGTGTCGATGTGCTCGGTGACAACGGCATCCAGGATGGCGGCCTTGCGGGCGTCGAGTTCCTGCGCCGGATCCTGTTTTTCAGAACGTCGGGCCATGAGACTCCTTATTGGCACTCGATTCTACCGAGTGCCAACGTGCTACGGGCGACCGCCCTAACCTGCGGGCGTGGATTTCATCTCCGCCCCCAGTCGCCCAGTCCTCCCTCGTCACGGCGACGAACGCACGCAGCTGACGGCGTGGCTCGACTACTACCGCGCCACGCTGCTGATGAAGTGCGACGGGCTGCGACTCGAGCAATTGACTGCGCGGCCCGTCGCCACGTCCGCGCTGACCTTGCTCGGACTCCTGCGTCACATGGCCGCCGTCGAGCAGTACTGGTTTGAGGACATTCTCGAAGGTCGCGACGTGCAGTGGTACATCGACAATGAAGAGGATCCGGACGCGGACTTCAACGATCTCTCGGCACTGTCCCTGATGGAAGTCGCGGACATGTTTGATCGAGCGTGCGTGACGTCGCGTGACATCGTGGCCCAGCGATCGCTCGACGACTCTGCGACCCGCGACAACGCCGCGTGGGGTGGCGAGAAGGTCGACACCAGGTGGGTGATGATCCACATGATCGAGGAGTACGCCCGTCACGTGGGGCACGCCGACTTCCTGCGCGAGTTGATCGACGGGGCGACCGGATACTAGAGAACGAGCTCTTCAGTCCTCGAGTTTGAGGGCCGCCACGAAAGCTTCCTGAGGAACTTCCACGCGACCAATGTTCTTCATGCGCTTCTTGCCCTCCTTTTGCTTTTCGAGCAATTTGCGCTTTCGTGTGATGTCGCCGCCGTAACACTTCGCCAGCACGTCCTTGCGACGAGCCTTCACGGTTTCGCGAGAGATGATGCGTCCGCCGACGGCGGCCTGAATCGGGACGTCGAACATCTGGCGAGGAATGAGTTCCTTCAGTCGTTCGGCCATCTTGCGCCCGTAGAGGTCGGCGTTGGATTTGTGCACGATGGTGGAAAAGGCGTCCACCGGTTCGTGATTGATCAGGAGGTCCACGCGTACGAGTTGGCTCGTCTGATACCCGCTTTGCTCGTAATCGAGTGACGCGTAACCCTTCGTGCGGCTCTTGAGGGCGTCAAAGAAGTCAATGACCACTTCCGCGAGGGGAATCACGTAGCGCAATTCCACTCGTTCGGTCGAGAGGTAATCCATCTTCTTCATCTCGGCGCGGCGACTCTGACACAGGTCCATGACCGCGCCGAGGTATTCACTCGGCGTGAGAATCGAGATGTCGAGCATGGGTTCATCAATGTGGTCCAACCGACTGGGTTCGGGCAGCTCGGTCGGGTTGTCGACGTTCACTTCCGTGCCGTCGGTCAAAAAGGCGCGGTACACCACTGACGGCGCGGTGGCGATGAGAGACAGATTGAACTCGCGCTCGAGTCGCTCACGAACGATTTCCATGTGCAAGAGACCCAAGAATCCGCAGCGAAAGCCGAAACCGAGGGCGGTGGAACTCTCGGGTTCGAAAGTGATGGACGCGTCATTCAACTTCATTTTGTCGAGCGCGTCGCGAAGATCGGGTAGCTCGTCGCCGTCAATGGGAAAGATGCCGCAGAAGATCATGGGCTTGGGGTCGCGATATCCCGAGAGTGCCTCGGCGGCCGGACGCTGGGATTCGGTCACCGTCTCACCACTACGGGCGGAAGCGACTTCCTTGATCCCGGCGATGAGGTAGCCCACTTCTCCCGGACCGAGTTGCTTCGTCGGTACGGGCACGGGGGTGCGCACACCGATCTCTTCGATCTCGTGATTGGCCGCGGCCTGCATCATGCGAATCTTCGTGTTCGACTTGAGGGTGCCCTCCATCACGCGGATGGAGGAAATGACACCGCGATACTGGTCGTAGTTCGAATCGAATATCAGCGCGCGCAGCGGCGCGTCCGGATCGCCGGTCGGGGCCGGGATCCGTTGAATGACCGCCCGCAGCAACTCGGCCACGCCTTCGCCAGTCTTCGCCGATATCGACAAAATTTCGTTGGCCGGGAGCCCGAGGACACGCTCGAGTTCATCCTTGCAGCGCTCGGGATCAGCCGCGGGCAGGTCGATTTTGTTCAGGACCGCCACGATCTCGAGATCATTTTCGAGTGCCTGGTAGCAATTGGCCAGCGTCTGGGCCTGAATGCCCTGACTCGCGTCGACGAGGAGAACGGCACCTTCGCACGCCGCGAGAGACCGCGACACTTCGTACCCGAAGTCGACGTGTCCGGGCGTGTCGATCAATTGGAGAATGTGGTCTTCGAAATGCACGCGGACGTTCTGCGCCTTGATCGTGATGCCGCGTTCGCGCTCAATGTCCATGGAATCGAGGTACTGAGCGCGCATGAGGCGCGGATCAACGGCACCGGTGATCTCCAGGATCCGGTCGGACAACGTCGACTTTCCGTGGTCCACGTGGGCAATAATCGAGAAATTACGGATTCTCGACGGGTCGAGAGGGTTCGGTACGGTAGCCACGGTCCGACAAGGCTACCCGTCCCTCCAGCGCCACGGACGCGCGACTTTCCCGAGCTGGGGCTGTCCTGCTAGCATTGACAAGCCCGCCGGACCCTTCGGCGCCAGACAACGAGGTTTCTTTCGTGGCCAACATCAAGAGCCAGATCAAGCGGAACAAGCAGAACGAGAAGGCGCGCGCCCGTAACAAGGCCGTCAAGTCCGAACTGCGCACCCGCACGAAGAGCGCGGTCTCCTCGGTCGGCACTGACAACGAAGAAGCGGCCCTCCGTCTCGCCATCAAGCGCATCGACATGGCTGCGGCCAAGGGCGTCATTCACAAGAATCAGGCCGCCAACCGCAAGAGTGGTCTGACCCGTCGCATCAACAAGCTCAAGGCCAACGCGTAGTCCCACGCTCCGGTTCGAACGCCCCGAATTCTTTCTGGTTCGGGCCATCTTCCCAGATGTGTGCATCACCTGTGACCCTGCTCGCGTGACGTCACGACGTCGTCGACGGGGACGTCGTCCCTAACTCCGCCGAGCCGCCTCACTCATTTTCGCCAGTCGGGCCACGAGGACTTCGACGACCGTGAGATCCGTCTTATCAATCGAGTCCTCGCCCTGGCCGCCGTAACTCGCCCCACCCTTGAGGTCGAGGTCAGCGCGGGCAATGAGGTCCACGGCGTAGGCAATGCGGTCGCCACCGAGCACGCGTGCGGCGCGCACCAACTTTTGTGCGGGATACGAGTGTCCTCCGATGATCTCGGCCGCCTCTTCCCCAGTGCTGGCGCCCGACCCGTCGAGCCGAGCCATGCGCAAGTAGTGGCGCTGGAGGATATTGATGATCTGCACGCCGACCCGCTCCCGTGAATCGAGCATGCGGCGCGCAATGGTGATCGCGGCGGCAACGTGGCCCTGATCGATCTCTTCGGTGAGGTCCCATTCGGGCACGTTGCCCGCGTCCCCGAGATACGGCTCGACGTGGGCAAAGGAGAGCGGTGCGGACCCGTAGATCGCGTGCAGGGTGCGTCCGAGTGAATCAACTCGCGCCACGTCATCACCGACCCGGTCGGTGATCTTGGCCGCCACGCCCGCCTGGAGCTTGACGCCGAGACTTTCGAGGCGCTCCGAGATGAATTCCAATTTGTCCTTGGGCCGTGAACCCACGGTGACGTCGACGACGCGATCGGCCACTTTGACCAACTTGGACTTGGACTTGCCGCCGACCACCGAGATCACGAACACGATGCCGGGCGTCGGCGAGGCCGCCCACCGCGTCAAGAATTCGGTGTCCTCAGCGCCGAGCGCTTGCACGTCGCGTAGGACGACCACGCGCTTCGGCACGAGGAAGGGCGGCGTATTGAGGGCCTCCATGGTGCGCTGGGTCACCGAGCTCACCTCATCGTCACCGGAGGTTGCGTCCTTCACCGAGAAATCTTCCAGCGCCATCGCCGCGTCGAGGCCATCGAGCAACTCCCCGATCACGCTGTGGAGGGTGTCACTCACGATGGTCGCGTCATTGCCCAGCACACACACCAGGGCCTCAGTCACGACGAGCCTCCATGACGGCCTCGAGGGCGTCGCGCACGCGAACGGTGCCCCGCACGTCGTGCACGCGGAGAATCCGGCACCCACCGATGATTCCCAACGCCGCCGCGGAGAAAGATGGTTCGCGGCGCTCGGTCACGGGAAGATCGAACATGACGCCGAGGAAGGTCTTGTTCGACGCCGACAGGAGCAGCGGGGGCCCCAACGACGCGAGCGTGGCCGAATCGCGCAGCAGTTGCAGTGAGTGCGCCGCGGTCTTGCCCAAGTCCAAGCCGGCGTCGACGATGATGCGGTCCGACGCCACACCCGCGGCGAGCGCTTGGTCGCGACGATCAGTCAGGAACGACGTGACGGTGGACGTGACGTCGTCGTACTGCGGCGTCGGATCGGCCACGCGGGGTCGGAGTCGAATGTGGGTGGCGACGACGGTGGCGTGCGCGGCGGCGGCCACCGGTAGGTACTCGGGATCGGCAAAACCCGAAATGTCGTTACCGACGCACGCACCCACGGCGAAGCAGGCGCCCGCGACACTCGCGCGCCACGTGTCAATCGAGAGGGGAACGTCGAAACGTCGGTGCAGTTCTTCCATCACGGGCACGACGCGGTCGAGTTCCTCCTGTTCGCTGACCTCGTCACCCGGGCCGGCCTTCACACCACCCACGTCGAGCAGGTCGGCTCCATCGGTGACTAATTGCTCGGCCCTTTCGTAGAGCGCATCCAGCGCAAAGGTTGCGGCCGGAGCGAAGAAGGAATCCTTGGTGCGGTTCAGAATGCCCATGACCAAGGCGTAGTGCGTGAGGTCGTAGTCATGCTCACCCAGACGCAGCCCAATGGACTCGCCGGGTAGAAATGTCTCCACTAGTAGAGGCGACTCGCGAGTCGGCGACGATAGGTCACGTAGCGCGGATCTTCGGGACCGAGGGCGTCGAGAACTTCGAGGAAGTGCTCACGGGCGTCGGGTTCCTGCACTGCTTGTTCGAGCAAGTGATCGAGCGTGAGGTCGAGGTCGCCGTGCAAGGACACGCCCTGGACCGCCAGGCGCGCTCGAGCGAGTGCGGTGGTGGCGGGTAGTTGACGCGCCAGCGGAGTGAGAAGCTCGACGGCTTCTGCCGCCCGGTCGCTCGCGACCAAGATGTTCGCGAGGGCGACGGCCGCCTCCACGTTCTCGGCGTCCAGGGCGAGCGCCTCACGCAAGGAATTCTCGTCGCCCTCATCAACCAATTTGTCGACGGCACTGGCACCGGGAGCGAGCTTCTCCACAAACTCGCGCACCGCGTGTTCGGGCAGGGCGCCCACGAAGGAATCAACAACCTGACCGTCACGGAGCGCAAACACCGCGGGAATGGACTGCACGCCAAAAGCCTGGGAGATCCGGGGGTTCGCGTCGACATCGACTTTGGCCAATTCCACGGCCCCGTCCGTCTCCGCGATGACTTTTTCAATGATCGGACTCAACGTCGTACACGGCCCGCACCACGTGGCCCAGAGGTCCACCACGACGGGTACTTGATAGGAGCGCTCCACGACGTCGGTCGTAAAGGTTGCGTCGGTCACGTCAGCCACGACGTTGAGCCTAACGGCCCAAACGGACCGAGAAGAGGGGCACAAAATTCGGTTAGCCTCAGCGCCTATGACCACCGAAGTGATCGGCATCAACGAACCGGCGGTGACGGCGTGGCTCGTCGAGCACGTGGGCGCCACCGCCCCCGTCACCTACGAATTGATCGCCGGCGGGCGCAGCAACTTGACCTTCCGCGTGAAGGACGCCGCCGGAAAGACGTTCGCCCTCCGACGCCCGCCGACGTCGCACGTGCTGCCCACCGCGCACGACATGGTGCGCGAACACACCATCATCTCGGCTCTCGCCCCCCTCGGCATTCCGGTCGCGACGCCGCTCGGACTCTGCGTGGACGAGAGCGTGAACGAACGGCCCTTCTACGTGATGGACTTTGTTGACGGCGCTATTTTGCGCGACCGCGCACAGACCGAGCGCGACTTCCCCGCAGCACTCCGACCCGCCATCGGCTCGCACCTCGCGTCGACCTTGGCGCA
Organism: uncultured Actinomycetes bacterium; assembly: GCA_903871335.1. Lineage (GTDB taxonomy): Bacteria > Actinomycetota > Acidimicrobiia > Acidimicrobiales > RAAP-2 > RAAP-2. The sequence continues at coordinate 9,061 of CAIQGE010000028.1, read as the reverse complement.
GTTGCACGACGTCGACGTCAACGCGGCGGGCCTCGGCGACCTCGCTCGTCATGACGGATACATCGAGCGCCAACTGCGAAGGTGGCGCGGACAATACGAGCAGATGGCGGTGCCCGGCGTCGACCACGGCGGACTCGTCGAGGCCGTCGGCGACGCTCTCGCCGCCTCGATCCCCACCCAACAGAAGGTGGCCGTCGTGCACGGTGACTACCGTCTCGACAACACCGTTCTTGACGACAGTGGTCGTGTGAAGGCGATTCTCGACTGGGAGATCTGCACCCTCGGCGACCCGATGGCCGACGTGGGACTGCTCCTCGTCTACTGGGCCGAGCCAGGCGACGCCTCGGCGGCTCTTCTCGGCGCGGCGCCCACGACGGCGGCCGGTATGTCCTCGCGGGCGGAGGTGCTCGCGGCCTACGCGCAGCAGAGCTCGCTCGACGTCAGCGACGTCGCGTTCTACCAAGCCTTCGGCTACTGGAAGCTGGCCTGCATCTTGCAGGGCGTCTTCGCGCGCTACAGCGCCGGCGCCACCGCCGGTGACACCGGCAGCGTGGACGAATTCCCCAAGCACATCGCCTTGCTTGCCGAAACGGCCAAGGTCACGTTGGAAGGTCGCTAATGGAAGAAGAATCCTTCGAACGGATTTTGTATCTCGCCGACCCCGAGCTTCACGAGCCCGTGCTGATCGTGGCTCTGGAGGGTTGGATTGACGCGGGCCTCGGAGCGAGCACGGCCATGAACACCTTGCTCGAAGAACTCGACACCGAGACCCTCGTGACGTTCGACACGGAATTCTTCATCGATCAGCGCGCGCGGCGTCCCATTGCTCGCATCATTGACGGCGTCACGACCGAGTTGACGTGGCCCGAAATCCAGATTCGCTTCGGTCAGGACGGCGACGGCGCCGGCGTGTTGTTGCTCGTGGGTCCGGAACCGGATTTCCACTGGAGTGACTTCATTGATCTCGTCACCGACGTCGCCGGACGCTACGACGCTCGTCTGGTGGTGGGACTCGGCGCGTTCCCCGCTCCGACACCGCACACCCGCCCCGTGCGCATCATCGGCACCGCCCCGTCGACGTCGGCCTATCTCCTCGAAACCGTCGGCACGGTCGAAGGAGAGATCGAAGTCCCGGCCGGCATCATGGCCGCGTTAGAGATGGGCTTCGCCGAAACCGCGACACCGGTCGTCACCTTGTGGGCCCGCGTGCCGCACTACGTCGCCTCCATGCCCTACCCCCAGGCGTCAGCGGCGCTCCTCGAATCTCTCGCCGCGGTGGCCGGACTCACAATCAACGCCGCCCCCCTGCGACTCGCCGCGGACGAAGCGCGCCAGCGCGTCGACGACCTCGTCACGAATAATCCCGAGCACCAATCCATGGTTCGCAATCTCGAAGAAACCGCCGACGAGAACGAAGACAATCCTCTCGGCGAACTTCCGAGCGGCGACGAGTTGGCCGCGGAGCTCGAACGGTTCCTGCGCGGCGAAGAAGGGTAACGACGTCGATTACTCGACGTCGCGATCTTCCATACGAAGTCCGAGACCGAGCGCGTACCCCTCGAGGAAGAGCGCGCACTCCCGATGGCGGGGGTGCCGGTCGGCGATCTCGTAAAACACGGGTGAATGATCGATCTCCTGCAGGTGCGCGAGTTCGTGCACGAGCACGGCGTCAATCACCCACTCGGGACATTGCCGTAGACGCGTGGACACGCGGATTTCCCTCGTGGCCGGCGAACAACTCGCCCACCGCTGACGTTGATTGGTCACCCAGCGCACGGAAAGTGGCTTCACGCCGTCGTTGTACAACTCGGCCAGCACGTTGGCTCGCTCCTCGAGGGACGCGTCGTGCCCACTGGTGTGCGGACGCTGTTGGAGGAGACGGTCCACCAATTCATTGACGAATTCGTCCCGCGCGCGACCACGGAGACGCGCGGGAATTTGAACCACCACGCGGCTGCCCGACCAGTGGGCGTTGCCGGTCTTCGTCCGTCGGGTCGACGCACGAATCTCGACTTCGGGCCGATCAAAGCGCGGCGGTTCGACGACCACGAAGGATTCACCTCGAGGAACTCTCGCGTTGGTGGGGCTCACAGGACGATGTTCACCATGCGCGGGGGGCGCGCGACGACGCGCGACGGCGACGCGCCGTCGAGGGCCGCCTGGACGCTGCCGTCCGCGAGGGCCAATGTCGTCGCCTCGTCCTCGCTGATCAACGGCGGCACGTCAAGGCGCGCCCGCACCTTGCCGTTCACTTGAACAATCATCGTGACGGTTTCGTCGGCGACGAGAGCGGGATCGGCCATCGGCCACGACTGTGCGTGGAGCGATGACCCGCCCGCGTGGCGTTGTTCCCACAGCTCCGCCGTCACGTGAGGCGCCATGGGCGCGAGCAATAAGAGCAGGGTGTCCACAGCCTCGTTGAACGTCGCCTCGTGAGCGCCACGTTCGTCACGCGCCCACTTACCGACCAGATTGAGTAGTTCCATCAACGCGGCGACCGCCGTGTTGTAACTCCACCGTTCGAAGTCCTCTGACACCTTGGCAATGGTCTTATGCACCGCGCGTCGAACAACGACGTCACTCTCGTCGTCGTCAGTCCGCAACGTGATGTCGTCCAGATTCGCGAGTCGCCACAGGCGGTCGAGGAATCGGCCACAACCGTCGATGACTTCGTCGGTCTGACTCGTCCAATCAAAATCGTCCGCCGGTGGACCGACGAAGAGGTGGAACAAGCGCAGTCCGTCCGCGCCCACCGTCTTGTAGTACTGACCGGGGGCGACGAGATTGCCCTTCGACTTGGACATCTTGGAGCCGTCCATGCGAATCATGCCTTGCGTGAACAAGCGCGTGAAGGGCTCTCGCGGCAGGCCGGGCGCAACGCCGACGTCGACGAGTGCCTTCATATAGAAGCGCGCGTAGAGCAAGTGCAAAATCGCGTGCTCCACGCCACCGATGTACTGGTCCACCGGCATCCACTTCGCGGCCTCGACCGGGTCGAAAGGTCGCTCAGCGCTGTAGGGATCGGTGAAGCGTAGGAAGTACCACGAGGAATCCGTGAACGTGTCCATGGTGTCGGCCTCACGTCGCGCCGGACCTCCACAGGTGGGACAAGTAGTCGCGCGGAATCCTTCGTGGGTCGCGAGCGGAGACTGGCCGGTTGATTCCATGACCACGTCATCGGGCGCGAGAACGGGCAATTGCGACACCGGTACCGGGACGATGCCGTCGACCTCGCAGTAGACCACCGGGATCGGGCAGCCCCAGAAACGCTGTCGCGACACCAGCCAGTCGCGCAGCCGGTAGTTGACCTTGGCGACTCCCCCAGCCTGGGCAATGAGAAATTCCAAGGCCGCCGACTTCGCCGCCGCCACGTCGAGTCCGTCCATGAAACCGGAGTTGATCTTGATGCCGTCGTCGGCGTACGCGCCACCCGCAAAACCCTCGGGCGTCGCTACCGTGCGTTCGACCGGCAGTCCGTGAACCTCGGCGAAGGCGAAGTCTCGTTCATCTTCCGCCGGAACGGCCATGATGGCGCCCGTGCCGTAGGTGCCCAGGACGTAGTCCGCAACGTAGACCGGAACGCGTTCTCCGTTGAAAGGATTCACGACGTAGCTACCCGTAAAGGCTCCGCGCTTCGTGAGTTCGGCACCGTTGTCGGTCGTCGCCGTGCGCTCGACTTCACTGGCGTGCGACGCGCGCTCAACTAATTCTTCGACCGCTGCTTGTTGGTCGCTCGTCGTCAACCTCGCTAAGAGCGGGTGTTCGGGAGCGACCACGGCGTAGGTCACACCAAAACCCGTATCGGGACGCGTCGTGAAAACTCGCAGGGCCAGCGACGGATCATCGGCGAAGGGCAGATCGAATTCGACTCCTTCGGATCGTCCGATCCAGTTCCGCTGCATCGTCTTCACTCGCTCGGGCCACTGCAACTGATCGACTTGCTCTAAGAGCTCGTCGGCGTAGTCCGTGATCTTGAAGAACCACTGTTCGAGATTCTTTCGCTCGACCACGTCACCAGACCGGTCGCACGTACCGTCCGCGTTGACCTGCTCATTAGCGAGCACGGTCGCACATCCCGGACACCAGTTCACCGGTGCCTCCGCGCGATAAGCGAGACCGGCCTCCAGGAATTTCAAGAAGATGTACTGCGCGTTGCGAATGTAGGCCGGATCGTGACTACGCACTTCGCGTCGCCAGTCGTAGACCGCTCCCAGCTCCTGAACCGACGCTTTGAGTTCTTCAATCCGCTGATCGGTAAACACACGAGGGTGACTCTTCGCCTTGATCGCGGCGTTCTCTGCGGGCAGACCGAAGGAGTCGAATCCGAAGGGAGACAAAACGGCCTTGCCGCGCATCGTTTGGTAACGAACGACCAGGTCACCAAAGACGTAGTTACGGACGTGACCCTGGTGAGCAACTCCCGACGGGTACGGGTACATGCACAGCGCGTAGTAGCGCTCGCGAGGATCGTCGTTGTCGACCTCGTAGGTACCCTCGCTACGCCACCGGTCCTGCCACTTCTTCTCCAGTGCGACGACGTCAAAAGGCCTTGCCATTGGACCATTCTAGGGACGACCACGTTCCCGCCTCGCTCGCTGGTGCGCGGTACGCTGAGCGCACCAGCGAGCGAGGAGACGCGATGAGCGAACACGTTGACGGAACGATGCCGGAATTCGAGGACACCGAACAAGCCGGCGTGTCGCACCGCGTCGTGGGAACCACGATGCCGGTTCTCGAAGTCGCCCTGGAGTCGGGTCAAACCATCATTTCTCAGGGTGGAGAACTTTCCTGGATGACCTCGACCGTACAGATGTCTACGGCCACGTCGGGTGCCGGCGGATCTGGTGTCATGGGCGTCTTCAAGCGCGCCGTATCGGGCGGAACCATCTTCATGTCGCAGTACACGGCGCAAGGTGGCAAAGGCATGGTGGCCTTCGCCGCCAAGATGCCGGGCCACATCAAAGCCATCCACGTGGACGCCGGACACGAATACATGGTCTCGCGTCACGGCTTTCTCGCGGCGACATCCGACGTCACGTTGAACTTGGGGATCCAGCAGAAGTTGGGTGTCGGCGTATTCTCCGGAAACGGTTTTGTGCTGCAGCGCATCGCGGGCACCGGCACCGCGTGGGTCGAGCTCTCCGGCGAGATGGTCACCTACGACCTGGCCGCGGGCGAAACGATGATGGTGCACCCCGGCCACATCGGTCTCTACGAAGCGTCGGTCAATCTCGAGATCACGATGGTCAAGGGCATCAAGAACATGTTGTTCGGTGCTGATACTTTGTTCCTCGCGAAGTTGACGGGTCCGGGCAAAGTGCATCTCCAGACTCTGACCTTGCCCGGTCTCGCTCACGCGTTGTCGCCCTACATCACCCCGCCCGAGGGCGGTGGCGGTGGCATCAACTTCAAGCTCGGCTGATCACTCCTCGTGAGTTCCGTACTGCTGGTTCACGGAGCGTGGCAGGACTCACGAATCTGGAAGTCAGTCAGCGATCTCTGGACGCTCGAGGTACCCCTGACCGCGGTCGATCTTCCGAGCACCTCCGGACACGGCACGTTGGCAAACGATGCGGCGTACGTGATCACCGTCGCGGCGACGCTTCGACCACCGATCATCGTGGTCGCTCACAGTTATGGCGGCGCCGTCGTGACGCAAGCGGCCGCGTCGGTCGACAAACTCGCCGGTGTGATGTACGTCGCGGCATTCAAGCCCGAGCTCGGCGTGTCCGTGACCGACATGTCCAAACGGTCACCCCGCGTCAGCTTCCTCGACCGCGCGATCTATCGGGAAAGCGACCAGCTCTTTCTTCGTGAGGAAGCTATCAATGCCCTGTACGACGATCCCGCACCCGAAGCTCGTGAACTTTTCGAGCAGCGTCACCCCCAGCCGCTCGCCACATTCCGTGACCCGCTCACCAGAGACGTGCCTCCGGACGTCCGCACTCACTACGTCGTCTGCACCAACGACAGAGCGGTGTCGTGGGAGCTACAAGAAAAGATGGCGCGAACCTGTTCCTCACGTTCACAACTACCCACCTCGCACTGCCCCCACTACGATGCGGCGCCCGCATTCGTAGAGGTACTGAGTGACTTCGTACTTGGAGCCACAAGGAACTAGGCGCGTTCCCGCAGTCGGCCAATTCTGCCCGACTCCCATAACTGCTACCATCTGAGAGCCTTTTGGGGGTATAGCTCAGTTGGTAGAGCGCTTGACTGGCAGTCAAGAGGTCAGGGGTTCGAATCCCCTTACCTCCACCAAATGGGCTGATCCCCGTTGAGGGGACCACTCTTTCGTATCAAAATGGTCGTGAACTACCAAGGAGGTAGTCATGCCGTTTCAGTATTCACCGGAGTTTCGGCTCCAGCTTTGCGAGCGCATGCTCGCAGGTGAGCGTATTTCGTCGCTGGCTGAGGAGTTTTCCCTCAGTGTCAGCACACTGCAAAAGTGGCGTCGACAAGCTCGAATTGATGCTGGCCGTGAAGCTGGCATCAAAAGTGGCGACGTTGATCCCTTGGCCGATGCTCGGCGACGCATCAAAGAGTTGGAAGCTGAACTCACGCTCGTCAATGAACCGCACTGGGTTTGATGGAGACTCTCAGCTTGTGAGTTCCACCGAGGTTTCGCTGATGGTTGCATCGTAGATTGCCTCGAACTCGACCGGCGGAACGTCGCCGAGATAACTGTGGAGACGCTCGTTGTTGTGCCAGTGCACCCACGCGAGGGTCTGCAGTTCGAGGTCGTCAATGGTCTTCCATGGCCCTCGCCCTGGGCCTCTCGTGAGTTCGGTCTTGTAGAGGGCGTTGACGGATTCTGCGAGGGCATTATCGAACGAATCTCCGATGCTGCCAATGGAAGGTCTGGCTCCGATCTCGTCGAGTCTGGTCTGCGACCCGGCGTCCGAATGCAGACGCAGGTCGTCAAACCTGGTGCCGCGTTGCCACCTCGCCATCTCAAGGGCGTCGAGCACCATCTCGGCACGCATGTTGCTGGCCACTCGCCAGCCAACGATGTTGCGGCTGAACACATCGGTGATGAAGCACACATAGGCGACCCCTTGCCACGTGGGAACGTAAGTCAGGTCCGTGACCCAGAGCTCGTTGGGTGCCGAAGCGGTGAAGTTGCGTTCGACCAGATCTGGTGAGCGAGGTGCTCGGTCGTCTCGCCTCGTGGTCCTCACCTTCTTGGCTCGCCGAACCCCATAGAGCCCTTGGCATCTCATGAGTCGAGCCACCTGGTCTCGACCAACGTCATGACCTGCTCGGCGCATGGCCTTCCACATCTTGCGAGTCCCATAGACCGAGAAGTTGGCGGCGTGGATCTCGCAGAGGGCTTGGCCCAAGATCTCATCGCTCTTCGCTCGTGCCGAGATTGGTCGTGTCTTTGCGGCGTGAGTCAGGTGCTCGGAGCAACTGCGAGGACTTCGCAGATGGGCTCGACTCCGAACTCTTCGCGGTATTGATCGATGTAGTCGACCATCACCGCTGTGGGCGGTCGAGCTCCGCCGCGAAGAAAGCCGAGGCGCTCTTTAAAATCGCATTGGCTCGCCGGAGCTCCTTGTTCTCTTGTTCGAGCTCCGAGATGCGCTGTTTGTCAGCTGTCGTGACCCCGCCGATGAGCCCGTCATCAATATCGGCTTGGGCCACCCAGACCTTCAGACTTTCAGGCCCGTATCCGAGCTGATTCGCAACCCGCTGCACGGTCCCGCGTGAGGTGCCGAGTTCATCTCGCAAGGTCCGCACGAGACGGACAGCCTGTGCCTTCTCCTCAGGTGAGTAGCGCCGTGCCTGCGGGCTTCTTCGTTGGTTGTTGTTTCCCATGGCTCCATCCTTGTTTCCAAAGTCTGGAGCCTCCAACTTTCCCAGTGCGATTCAGTTTGTAAGTTTGACTTAGTTATGTATACTCTCAAACTATTCACAACCCGAATGAGTGGAGTCACGACATGGCATTGGTGAAAAGAGCACTAGTTGGCTGCATGTTTCTCATTGGAGCAGTGTTGCCCTCAGGCATTGCCAGCGCTGCGCTGCATGTGGCAGCCAAGACGACCTCGCCAGGTGCGCCGACCATCACATCGGTGAAGGCAGGCAATGCCCTCGCCACCGTGACGTGGAAAGCTGGTTCGACCGGAGGGCTGGCGGTGACCTACACCGTAGCGTCGAGCCCTACGGGTGGTACATGTGCGCTCACGACAAAGTTGACCTGCATTGTCAAGCCGCTGACCAATGGCACGAGCTACACCTTCGTCGTGACCGCGAAAAACGCAAAGGGTTCAACTTCTTCCGTCTCGTCATACCCAGCAGTGATGCCCGCCACGGTGCCATCTGCGCCAACCGGAGTGACTGGTTACCCCGGGGACCGTTCAATCTTTCTCACATGGACCGCGCCAACGAACACCGGCGGCCCAGTCATCTCGAAATATGCAGTGACCTCAAGCCCCGCTGGGCTCACATGCCCATCTTCGTCAACGACGTCGTGCACGCTCTCTAATGCCGTGAATGGCAAGGCCTATACCTTCACCGTGAAAGCCACCAACGCTTCAGGTCTTACGAGCCCTGCTTCTCTTGCTTCCGCCAAGGTGACCCCCCTTGCAGCGAAATCGATCTGCTCAACCGTTGCGGCAAACCAGAACTACGTGGGCGCAAATCTTTCTCAATGCAATCTCAGCGGACTTGACCTGTCGAACGCCAACTTCAAGAACGCCGACCTCTCGAACACCAATCTCGGCGGGACGAAATTGGCCGGAACCATCTTGACGGGGGCCAACCTGGCTGGAGCCAACCTCTCTGGTGTTCAAAGTGGATCAATTACGGGTGCGGCAGCACAACTGCCAGCTGGCTGGGCATTGCAAAATGGCTTTCTCTTCGGGGCAGGAGCAGATCTTCACGGATCTTCCATTCAAGGTGTCACCCTCAACAAGTTCAACCTCTCTGGGGTCAACCTCCAAGGGGCGACGATCCAGAACTCTTCGTTGACCAACACCAACTTCTCGAATGCTTCGTTCAGTAATGCCGAGTTTGTTGGGACCACCTTTGATGGTTCGAATTTCAACGGAGCGAACTT
>CAIQGE010000027.1 GCA_903871335.1 uncultured Actinomycetes bacterium | reverse complement strand
ACTCCCCGACTCCCCGACTCCCCGACTCCCCGACTCCCCGACTCCCCGACTCCCCGACTCCCCGACTCCCCGACTCCCCGACTCCCCGACTCCCGCAGGGATAGCAAGGAGTTGCTCCGTCGAGAACTTCCGGACTCAGAGTCCAATGCAAGAGCGGATCTCGTCAATAGCGGCAGGCAGGCACGTAGTGCCGCCTAGGACCCCCCATGATCGATTCGTTGCTCCGGGTGATCTCTATTCCAAGGGCAAGATTTGGTGAGCGTCGAGTGGTCTTGGGGCAAACCGGAGCGGAGGTTTGTTCCACGTGAAACATTTGCACCAAGTGTGCCAACTCCCGGATCTGGTTCAATGAATCACCCCAGCCATTGCTCAGGCTGGGCTGAATTCTGTTTCTCGCGTCGGAGACAGAACTTGCAACCCGACTTTTTCTGGCGACGGGGGAGTAACGGTAAAGGTTTGATGGGATACATGCTTTCGAGCAGAAGGCGACAGGCCTCCTTGGAAGGGAGGTTGTTGTTTCACGTGGAACAATCTCGTGTGTCATAGGGCAACTAAGAGGCTCCGGTGGGAACGTGGGGCCCTGAGGGCCCCACAATTACCCGAGCACGGGGGCAATGAACGGCTCCTGAGTTGTCGACTTCCTCAAACAATGCGAGTTCGCGGAGGGAAATCTCCACTGATCGCTGGAATTTCAGCCAAGAACTCCCGGTGTACTTAGATCTTCGATGTCTCAGTAGACAAATGTTCCACGTGAAACAATTGAGTACTTGACGACACGCCCCATACCGAGTTGAATAGCAGAGGCTTCGGCACGAGCACGCGAGCTGTCCAGGACCGGAAACGAGGGTCATGTCAGAGTCCAAGCCCACCAAGATCTACGCTGTCGCCAATCAAAAGGGTGGCGTGGGCAAGACAACGACCACAATCTCACTGAGCGCTGCCCTTGCACAGCTGGGCTTTCGTGTCCTCGTGGTCGATCTAGACCCTCAGGGTAACGCGACCACCGGTGTAGGCGTTGACGCGCGCAAATTCGAGCGGTCAATGTACGACGTCCTCCTAAACGACGTTCCGCTGGTTGACGTGGTCGAGCCGACCGGATTCTCAAATCTCTTCGTAGCACCCGCAACCCTGGACTTGGCCGCCGTAGAGCAGGAACTCACCGCGGTCATTTCTCGTGAGCTCCGACTGAAGCGCGCGCTCGAATCCGTTGATGGGGACTTCGACTATGTCTTTATCGACTGTCCCCCGTCCCTGGGACTCATCACCATTAACGCCTTCGCCGCCGCGACCGACATCATGGTGCCCGTGCAGTGCGAGTTCTACGCTTTGGAGGGCCTCACGCAGCTCCAGCGAATCGTTGATCTGGTCCAAAAGAACTTGAACGCCACGCTCCGGATCTCGAAGGTCGTTCTCACGATGTATGACCCTCGTAACACTTTGACCCTTGACGTAGCCAAGGAAGTTCGACGACACTTTCCTGAGGAGTTGTGCTCTACCGTCATTCCCCGAACGGTGCGTCTCGCCGAGGCGCCCTCTTTCGGTCAACCCATCACGGCCTTCGATCCCGCATCAAAGGGAGCGAAGGCCTACGTCGCACTCGCAGAGGAGATCAGCAATGGCTAGAAGGACCGGACTTGGCAAGGGGCTTGGTGCACTTATCCCCGAAGCGGAAGCAGATGACGCTTCGGCCGATATCGCTCCCGCTGTTGCTGGTCCCTTTCGGACTATTGCGGTGACGTCGATTCAACCGAACCGCTATCAGCCACGTACCGCCTTCGCTCAAGAGTCCATTGAGGCTCTCGCTGCGTCCATCAAGGAGATGGGTGTTCTCCAGCCGCTGATTGTTCGCCCGCTGTCCGACGAGTCCGGCTACGAACTGATTGCGGGAGAGCGCCGTTGGCGGGCCGCCACGATGGCTGGTCTCGAGCTGGTGCCGGTTCTTGTCCAAGACGAAGTGAATGACCGTCTCAGTCTGGAGCAGGCGGTCGTCGAGAACCTCCACCGTGTTGACCTGCATCCGCTTGAGGAAGCGGCGGCGTACCAGCAGCTCATCGACGAATTCGATCTGACGCACGAGCAAGTAGCGACTCGGGTGGGAAAGAGTCGGGCCACGATCACGAACACCTTGCGCCTCCTGAATTTGAGCGAGCCGGCCCAAGTCGCTCTAGCAAATGGCGCCATTACCGCTGGTCACGCTCGTGCCCTTCTCGGACTCACCGACGCCTCGGCCCAGGCCGCACTCGTCCAGAAAATTGTGTCGAGCGACTTGTCGGTGAGGGCGACCGAAGAGTCGGTCCGCGCAGCGCTTGAACCTCGCGACGTCACGGTGCTCCCGGGAGGGAAGGCCGACACGGAGACGCCTTCGACGGTGACTCGGCTCCGCCCGGTGCCGGACGCCTCCATGGCGGAGCTCGAAAGATTGCTCGAAGACTTCCTAGATACTCGCGTTCATGTCGACCTCAAGGAAAGGAAGAACGGCAAGATCGTCATAGATTTTGCTGATCTCGATGACCTCGAGCGCATCTACAACGCTATTTCCAAGTCGAAGTAAGACTCAACCCTGAACCTTCAACCTAAGCCTTGAGTTGAAGTTATCCCCAACCTGTGCATGAACTTGTGGGTTTTCACCCTACGTTCACTTGGCGAACACGTCCGTGACGCGTAATTCCTTGCAATTTAGGTAGAAAAATTATCTAGGACTGTTGAGAAAAGCTCTGGTCACCGAGACGATCTCGCCGGCGACGTTTCGTTGCGCGCCGTCGTCGAGAGGGCCAATCGCAACGTGCAGTGCGGGCATGAAAGTTTCTCGCAGGATCGGGAGCGACATTCCCCGCGTCGATACCGGAACGTCGGTGTGAGCCGCGATAGCAGTGGCTATCTCGTTGGCCCACTGTTCGCCGAGAATCGAGCGGCTCCGATACGAGGCGAAATAGTGAATCTCGATCTGGCGCTCGGTTTGTTCGGTCGTCGCGAGAAGAACGGCTGCCCCGACGTCGTTGGCGAGGTTCGCGCCTTCGCGATCGTCGTGCGAATCAGTGAAATTGACGTCGTAGGCGGCACTCAAACCGTTGGCAATCAGGGCCGGGACCACTCCGACACCGTGGACCACGATGGTGCCGCTGTGGTGCAGCGACCGAAGACCCGCTTCGTCGCGGGCTTCGGTGACGGGACGTCGACCTTCGGACCTCGAAGAGAGTCGATGCAATTCGTTAAGGGTGGCTCGAGTGAGGACTCCCGTCGCCTCGAGTCCGCAGTTGCCCTGGAAATCGGAGAGGGCGTGTTCGGTCAATACCCCGAAAATACCGTCGATACGGCCCGGGTCGAAGCCCAAAAGAGCCAATTTTTCCTGCAAAACAGCGACGTCATCGCCACGAATGGCCGGGCGGGTGACGAAGAGCAAGCGACTCCCGAGTTGCCAACTCGCTTCGTGCAACCGCTCGAGCGTTTCTGCGTCCAAGAGACCCGTCACGGGCAGGGCGCACCGATTCTGGAACGCCTCTACCGCCGTTGCCGTGGTAGCGCCTACGACTCCGGTTTCGTCGGTCGAGATGGGATGACCCAGCGCGCGAAGTCGTTCCTGCGCGTGGGCGATCTCGGTAGCGGTGAGTGAAGAAGTCGTCATGGTTCTACGTACGAAAGAAGGTGGCGTCAGAGTTGGCTCCAACGTCGCGATGCAGTAACCGTAGTCCCCGATTTCGGGGGAGTGCGACCTACAGGTGAGAGGTGATCTCCGACAACAAGGCACCCTTGGGCTTTGCGCCCACGAGACGAGCGACAACTTCGCCGTCCTTAAAGAGCAACAGCGTCGGAATGCTCATCACCGAGAACTTCGTGGCCGTCGCGACGTTGACATCAACGTCGAGCTTGCCGATGACGAACTTGTCGGACTGTTCGGTGGCGAACTCTTCGAGAATCGGGGCGATCTGCTTGCACGGACCACACCATTCCGCCCAAAAGTCCACCAGAATCGGCTTATCGGCGGATCCCACCACTTCGTCAAACGTGGCGTCCGTCAGGGTCTTGATGTTCTCGCTCATAGCAACCTCCGTGGCAACGACGCTAGCAACTTCACGTCGTGACGTGACGGTGACTATTCGCCGTGACTTTCCAGCCAGCGCTCAGCGTCAATCGCCGCCATGCAACCCGACCCCGCGGACGTGATCGCCTGACGATACACGTGGTCCTGAACGTCGCCGGCGGCAAAGACGCCGTCCACACTGGTCGTAGATCCCGTGAACGTGCGGATGTAGCCGTTGTCCTCGAGTTCGAGCTGTCCCCGGACGAGAGTGGTGTTCGGTACGTGTCCGATCGCCACGAACACTCCCGTGACGTCAAGAATCTGCTCATCGCCCGTGACGGTGTTCTTGACGCGGAGACCGGAGACCTTGTCGTCACCCACGACCTCGGTGACCTGAGTGTTCCAGGCGAAGCGAATCTTCTCGTGAGTGAGCGCACGCTCTTGCATGATCTTGGAGGCGCGCAGAGAATCGCGGCGGTGCACGATGGTCACGCTCGACGCGAAACGGGTGAGGAACAGAGCCTCTTCGAGGGCGGAGTCTCCACCACCGACCACGGCGATGTCCTGGCCCCGAAAGAAGAATCCGTCACAGGTGGCGCACGTGGACAGGCCGTGGCTCAAGAGGCGCTCTTCGCCGGGCACCCCGAGCATGAGCGAGCGTGCACCCGTAGCCAAGATAACGGTGTCGGCCTCGATCGAGGGCTCGTCGTCCTCGGTCAACCATGCTTGAAACGGCCGAACGCTGAGGTCAATCTGCTGGACCTTGGTCACCCGCAGGTCGGCGCCAAAACGCTCCGCCTGGGCGCGAAGTTGTCCCATCAACTCGGGACCGCCGATGCCGTCGGGAAAGCCCGGAAAGTTCTCGATATCCGTGGTCAACATCAACTGGCCGCCCGGCTGATCGGTGGTCGACGACGGCTCACCTTCAATGACGATGGGTGACAACTGCGCGCGAGCTGCGTAGATCGCGGCGGTGAGTCCGGCGGGACCGGAGCCCACGATAAGAACTTTGGTGTGCTGAGCCATGGACTTACTTTCTAAGGGTGACGGGGCGGCGCTTTCGCCACAGGACGAGACCGATACCAATCAGGGTTGCGCCGAGGAGGAGATAGGTGATCCACTCGTGTGCGGAGAAGGCGTAGACGTTCAGTAGGCGCACCGCGCCCACGAGCAATGTGACGACCACCACGATGGCGACGAGGAACAAGAAGAACCCGAACGCCACGGTGCGGCCCACCAGAAAGATGGGGCGTAGGACGCGGTCGTGCAGCAGGTCCAGGTAGTTGTCGAGCGTGTCGAGCACCCGGTCAACGACGTCCGGTTCCTTCGGGGGCATCGTGTCACTCACGACACGAATGTAGTGCCGAACGGCGCTGGCCTACGCGCTGAGCCAGCAAACGCCGATGATCCCGGGACCACCGTGTGTGCCCACGACGCTGCCCATGTCGGCGACGATGAGCTCGTGTTCGCTGACGACATCCTTGAGCAGGGCCACCGCTTGCTCCACGTCCGTGGCGTCACCGTGGACGAGCGCGACCCGGCGAAGAGGTTGCGCAGCCTTCGCCGCCGCCACACAGGTGCCGAGCGCCTTGGAGCGGGTGCGCTGGCGGCCGGCTTCGGCGACCAAGCCGTCGCGGAGTTCGAGGAGCGGCTTAATGGAAAGGACCGAACCCAACAAGGCCTTGGCGCCACCCACGCGGCCACCCTTGATGAGGTGTTCGAGGGTGTCGAGCGTGCCAATGACCGCCGCGCGCGACACCAGGTCGGTGGCGTGGGCGGCGAGATCGTCGAGAGAGGCGCCGGTGAGGGCCATTTCCGCACAGTCAATGGCGATGAGTCCTTGGGCCATAGTGACGGCGAGCGAATCAATCACGACGACCGGGATGGTGCCGGCAACTCCCTCAGCGCCCAGGACGGCGGACTGGTGCGTCGCCGACAGCTTGGATGAAAGAGCGATCACGAGAACGCCGTCGTAGCCGTCGGCGAGCGCCTGTTCGTAGGCTTTCTGGAAGGCACCCGGCGACGGGGCCGCCGTCTCGGGCAGAGTCTTGGACTCTTTGCACTTCGCCCAGAAGTCCTGAGGCGAGAGGTCGCGGCGGTCCACGAACTCCTCGTCGCCGAATCGAATGGATAGCGGGACAACGACGATGCCGAGTCGATCGGTGATCTCGTCGGGAATGTCACACGCGCTATCGGTAATGACGCGAACCTTGCTCATCTCAGCCCCCTTGCTGGTACTTCGCTACGACGTGGTACTCACTCTCGAGCGAGCGTCCGCTCGCCGTTGTCCGAGTACTAGGAGACCACCGTAGACCACGAGGCCCGCGAAGGTCGCGACGGCGAGCCGCCACAGCAGCCCGAGACCCTGGTCGTATCCGAAGACCGAATACGCGAGTGCGGCGGCCAGTGCGGCAGCGAGAGAGAGAACGAGTGACCGTGCGGCGGGGCGTGAGACGCGGCGTGTCCACACCGATACGCCGTGGTGGTGCAAGGTCCACAACGCCGCGACGGCCGCCAGTGAGTACGCCAGGGACACCGACGCCGTTAATCCACCGAGGCTGTGACGACCAATGGCGAGTGCGAGGAGCACGTTCAGCGCGTTTTCGAATACGTACAAGAAGAAGGTGTCTCGAGCGCGCTGGCGAGACTGCAGGCCGCGAATCGCCACTTGGAAGATCGTGAATCCCGGTAGTCCGGCCGCGAGGATGGCGAGCACGGTGCCGGCGGCGAGGGACGTGCGGGCATCGGCGTGATTCGTTAGCACGGCGATCAGTGGTTGCGCCAAGACCATCATGAAGAAGCTGAGCGGAATGATGATCGCCAGCGATTGCCGCAGTCCGAGGGCCAGTCGCCGTGAGAAACCGTCCTCATCTTTGGCCGTCGCCAGTGATGAGAGTTGAGGCGTCATCGCGTTGAGCACCGAGACAACCACGACGGCGTACGGCATCTGCATGAAGCTCCAGCCGTACGTGTAGGCGGAGATGGGTCCGTCACCACCAATACCGAACGCGAAGGCGAGCACGACGTAGAGCGCGAACTGGTTCGCGAGTACCAGCATCAAGGTCCAAATGCCCAGTCGACCGACGGCGCGCAGCGCGGGGTCACGGAGATCCAACCGCAGGGAAAGTCGCCACAGATCCGCGCGAGCGAGGGACGGGAAGAGCAAGAGAGCTTGGACAACGACGCCGAGGGTCGTGCCGAGTCCCAACCACGCCAGGTGGCTCGTGCCGGCCACCGACTCGAGAGTCGGCGCCGGATCGACGAGGTGAAACCAGAGCAGGACCCCAATACAGACCAGGTTGTTCGCAATCGCCGTCCAGGCGGGGGCGGCGAACTTGTGGCGGATGTTGAGAAGCGCCGTCGCCAGAGCGATCACGCCGTAGAAGAAGATCTGCGGCACGAACCACCGCAGCAAAGTCGTCGACACGCTGCGCTGTAGAGCAAATTCACTCGGCGAGCGTCCCGGCGTGCGGTGACCGAGCACGGTAAAGCCGTTGATGATTTCGGGAGCGAGAACCCAGGCCAGCGCGGACGCGAGCACCAGGACGAGCAGTGACGCGGTGAGGACACTGGATATTGATCGCCACGCGTGACGTTCGCCGTCGTTCGCGAGTCGTTCGATGAATACCGGGATGAACGTCGCGCTGGCGATGCCACCGAGGACGATGTCGAACAACATGTTCGGCACGGTGTTGGCCAAGTTGAATGCGTCGGCCAAGGGGGAGTAACCGAGGACGTACGCCAGAACGAGGACTCGGACGAGTCCGGTGAGCCGAGAGACCAGGGTGCCTGACGCTATGGAGAACACGCGTCGGCCGTGGCGGACGTCACTCACTGGGCGTGACGACCCTTTGACGACCGACGAATCGTCCGCAGCCACCACAGTGCGATGATCGCCATCGCTCCGCCCGTGAGGGCGTAACCAATCACGGAGGTCTGGACCGTGTGCACCTGAATCACGCCCTGGGTGATGATGAGGCGGGCGTTCGGGGTTTGGAACTCAGCGGTGAGAGCGAAGTCACCGCTGTGGCTACCGGTGAAAGTGGTCGACACGCGAAGGGACTTCGTCGACGAATCGAGCGACAGCGGAATGTCGTTCGGAGAAAACACGACGTGGGGTGCGTGCAAGATCAAGAATCCCGAGACGGTATAGGGCGCCGTCGAGGTAATGGTGATGGGCAGGGACGTGCCGGTGCTCGTCACGGTGATGGTGCTCTGATCGATCTTGAAGCTATTGAGGATCTTTTGAAAGTGGGCTTGGGCGGCGGCGAACCGGGCTTGTCGTAGAGCCGCCGGGCCGCGTTGTTCCGCGCTCAGAACGTCGGCCTGGAGCGGGGCAGTAACACCAGGATCCGACACGGCGTCCGTGTAGGAGGACAAATTGTTCGACAGTTCGGCGGCCGTCGACACGTTCTGCGTGGTCCACGCCGGGCTCGATACGTGACGGAGAGTGGCCTGGGTGGGGTAGCCGTTGGCGCCGAGCAGGGACACCGAGAACACGTTGGACAACGTGACCGGGGTGGCCACGGGATCGTTCGTCATCTGTGCGAACAGGTCACGAGCGAAGGCGGGATTGAGGTGCGAGAGAGGCAGGTCGATGATGACCGTTCGGGGCGCGGGAGCAAAAGGAGCCTGGTAGTGCAGCAAACTGAGAGTTCCGAGCGTCAATGCGCTGCGTAGTCCGGGAGTAAGAGAACTGTCGCTCGCCAGATTGGCCAAGGGTGTGTCCGTCGCGACCGCGAGGACGGTGGGCGCCGCGGACGTCACGCGAAAGGGTTCACCCCACGTCAGAGAATTTGCCGGATCATTGGTCAACGACGTGTCGCTGAGGACGACGTCGTTTTCGCCAATGCGCGCCAGCGCCGTAAGGTCTCCCGCGGTAGTCCCCCCGTTGAGAATGACGGGTGCATCCGGAGATCGGTTAGTGATCTGCGTCGCGAGTGTCGTGCCGAAATTGCTCTGACTCACGAGGTCGTCGCTCAGTCCGTGTCGAGAGAGGGCCGCGAGATCCGAGTCGGGGGGCACCGAGGCGAGCAGCGAATGTGCCGTGGGCGACATGACATCCCGCAAGGCGTGTCGGTAGATGACCGCGTTATTCGTCGTGGCGTAGGTGGCCGAGGCCAAGCCGTGATAATTCGCTCCGATGGTGAGTGCGGCCGTATCGAATTTTGAGAGCGCCCGCAACGCATTGGTCTCAGGGACGAGAGACCTCCGGGCGGGGTTGGTGATGAACACCCAGGCCACGTTCACGGCGAGGGGATGTGCGTGGGTGGTGATGGTCAACAGTGACCACAGGGTGGTCGACGCTGAGCCATTCGTGACGGTGTAGGACAGGGGGTACACGGCGTCACACGTGGCACCCGAGCAACCCAGCGTCAGATACGGCACCGCCCCGCCACAGGTACTTTGTGCGTTCCCCGCACCCTCGCCGACCGAGACGTTGAATCGAGCAACACCCCCCGAACGACAGTTCAGAGGAAAGCTGCCGGTGGTGCTCAACGAGGAGGTGGGGCTGCCCGATTGGTTGATGATCGATGTCAGCTGGCTGCGCGACGTGAGCGGGGCGTAGAGGGTGAGGCTGACCGAATCGTCGTCACCGTTGTGGCCCCCGGTACGTAGCGCGACGTCGAAGGCGGAGGGCTCGGAACCGTGCAGGGTGAGAACGGCACCCTGATGAAGAAGCTCGGGGTGCCACGACGTGTTCGCTCCGGCGTATGTCGGCCACGTCAGTCCCACGAGGACGACGAGGACGACGCCAAGCGCCCGCCACCAGGTCACAGTGCGGTCGAGCATGTCCTGTAAACCTAGTGGGGGTCGGTAGCGAGGGTGGGTGCCTACTACCCTCGACTCCTGATGAACGTCGTTGAAGCCCTCGAGCAGATCCGTAAGGATGCCGCGCCCTTGGCGCGAGCCTTTGAGGACGCTGGCCACTCCCTGTATGCCGTTGGGGGCTCGGTCCGTGACGCCCTGCTGGGTGTCACGCGCACCGGCGAGGACTACGAGATCGATTTCACGACGGACGCCCGCCCGGACGACATTGCGCATCTCATGGGTCCGCTGTGCGGAACATTGTGGGAGCAAGGGCGTTCCTTCGGCACTCTCGGGGGCATTGTCAAAGACGGTCAGTACAAAGCCGAAATCACAACCTTTCGGTCCGAGGAATACGTCGATCATTCCCGCAAGCCGACCGTCTCCTTCGGCGATTCCCTCGAGGTCGACCTGTCGCGACGGGACTTCACAATCAACGCCATGGCCTTAGACGTCATCAACGGGGCGTTGCACGATCCCTTCGGCGGCATCAGTGACCTCACCGCTCGACGATTGCGCATGCCGCACGACCCCGAGCGACTCTTCAGTGATGATCCCCTGCGCATGATGCGCGCGGCGCGATTCGCGGCGCGATTTCATCTCGAGATTGACCCCTTGATTATTTCGGCCGCCACGACTCTCGCCGATCGCCTCGCCATTGTCTCCGCCGAGCGGATTCAGGGTGAGCTCAATCTCTTGATGGTGACCGAGGTCCCCTCCGAGGGTCTCCAGTTCATTGTTGACACGGGACTTGCGCAGCACTTTCTGCCGGAGCTGCCGGGGCTCGCCCTCGAGCAAGACCCCATTCACCACCACAAGGACGTTCTCGCCCACACGTTGGCGGTTGTGGACAAGGCGTCCCCGCAGCTCGTGCTGCGCCTGGCCGCGTTATTCCACGACGTGGGCAAGCCCCGCACGCGTCAATTCACGCCCAACGGCGTCACGTTCCATCACCACGAAGTCGTCGGAGCGCGCATGACGCGCAAGCGCATGGAGGCGCTCAAGTACTCGCAAGATCTCACCGACGACGTGTCGACGCTCGTCGACCTGCACTTGCGCTTCCACACGTACAAGATGGGCTGGTCGGATTCTGCGGTGCGACGGTACGTGCGCGACGCCGGGCACCTGCTCGACGAACTCAATGAACTCACTCGTTGTGACTGCACGACGCGCAACGCACGCAAGGCCGCGACGTTGGCGAAGCGAATGGATGAACTCGAGCGACGTATCGAAGAATTACGCGCCGCCGAGGACATGTCCAAGATGCGTCCCGTGCTTGACGGCAACGACGTCATGACCATTCTCAGCGTCGCGCCGGGTCGCGTGATCGGTGAGGCGCTCGGCTTCCTGATGGAGATTCGTCTCAATGAGGGCGAGATTGATCGCGACGACGCGACGGAACGGCTGCTCGCGTGGTGGAAGGATCACTCGGCGTCATGAACGCAAAAACCCCCACCCGAAGGTGGGGGTTTTTTAACGGTGGCTTACGGCCAGACCGGGTTGTCGGCGCCGGCGGCGAATGACTCCACCATGTCGTGCGCCACGTCGTCGTGGAACTGCACGGGCGGCGACTTCATGAAGTAGGCGGAGGGTCCGAGAATCGGGCCGCCAATGCCTCGGTCGAGGGCGACTTTCGCGCAGCGCACCGCGTCGATGATGACGCCCGCCGAGTTCGGCGAGTCCCACACTTCGAGCTTGAGTTCGATGTTGAGAGGCACGTCTCCGAAGTTGCGGCCCTCCAGGCGGATGTAGGCCCACTTGCGGTCTTCCAGCCACGGCACGTGGTCACTCGGTCCGATGTGGACGGTGCCGGGCTCCATGTGAGAGATCTCGAGCTGGCTGGTGACAGCTTGGGTCTTCGAAATCTTCTTGGATTCGAGGCGCTCGCGGTCCAACATGTTCTTAAAGTCCATGTTGCCGCCCACGTTCAATTGGTAGGTGCGGTCGAGGGTGAGTCCACGGTCCTCCATCAGACGCGCGAGCACGCGGTGGACGATGGTGGCACCGACCTGACTCTTGATGTCGTCACCAATGATCGGCACGCCCGCGTCAGCGAACTTCTTCGCCCACACCGGGTCCGACGCGATGAACACCGGAATGGCGTTCACGAAGGCGACGCCGGCGTCAATGGCGGCCTGCGCGTAGAAGCGCTGCGCGTCCTCGGAACCGACGGGCAGGTAGGAGACGAGAACGTCCGCCTGAGTGTCCTTTAAGACCTGGACGACGTCGCAGGCCTCAACCGGGGACTCTTCGATGCTCTCGCGGTAGTACTTGTTCAGTCCGTCCATCGTCGGGCCGCGGTGCACCGTGACGCCAAGTGCCGGAACGTCGGCGAACTTGATCGTGTTGTTCTGGCCGGCGAGGATGGCCTTACCGAGATCGTTGCCGACCTTGGAGGCGTCCACGTCGAACGCGGCGACGAAGTCGAGATCGCGAACGTGATATCCGCCGAGTTCCACGTGCATGAGACCGGGGACACTGTCACCAGGCTGGGCGTCACGGTAGTACGTGACACCTTGAATCAGTGAGCTGGCGCAGTTCCCCACACCAGCGATAGCCACGCGAATCTTTCCCATGGCGCTCCTTTCTTAGTTAGCTTCCCGAGCGAGAGGCTGTTGGTTGTTCCGTTCCGTCGTGAGCAGTTGGTCCACCCACGCAATTTCGAGCTCGACCGCCTGCGCTCCGTGTTCCATGACGCTGCGCGCGTAACTGTCGAGATCGTCGGTTTTCGCCTGTTGACGCATCTCGAACAGACGCTGGGCGAGATTGGCGCGGCGCTGTTCGAGCAGTCCCACCCGCAAGGTCGGGGAGAGATAGCGAGCGAGCGCCATGCGAAGCGAGAAGGACTTGCTGTCATCCAAGGTGGCCGGGTCTTCGAGCAGGTGCACAAACTCTTCGCGACCCTTCTCGGTGATGCGGTAGACCTTGCGACCCTTGCGCCCGAGCGTGGGCGCGGGTCGCAGCGCGCGCAGCGTCGCCCGTTCACCGGCCAGGGAGCCAGTTGACAGGGAGCCAATGCGCACCTCAGCGGCGGCGGCCTCGACACATCCCTCGCGCTCGAGTCGGGCGAGCGCGGGGTAGATCGAACCAAAGGAGACGTTGGACCACAATCCCAATCGGTCGCGCAGCTGCGCGCGGATCTCGTAACCGTGGTGGTCGCGGTCCATCAGCAGGCCCAGAATGGCGAGGTCTAACACGCGATTCATTATATCAGTTCGATATATCGACCGTGACACTCTTGGCTGCGACCAGTATTTTTATGACCCGCGGGTAATCTCACCCAGATGGACAGGCCCTATCAGAACACCACCGCCGACGGCGCAGTGGTCGAGTTTGGCCTCGTCCGACACGCACTCCTGTCCGCGCTGGCCAAGGGGGTGCTCACGCGTGACGACGTGTGTGACGCCCACCCGGAATTAGTTCGTGCGGCCACGCATCTCGGGCGAAAGAGTGGCGAAACGTGTCCCGTGTGCGAGGACAACGAACTACGTGAGATCACGTACGTCTTCGGCGCCCGTTTGCCCGCCGGCGGAGCTTGTCCCGGAACGCGGGCGGAACTCCTGAAGCTTGAACGCCGCGAAGAGCCGGTGCAGTGTTACGCAGTTGAAGTGTGCACGGCCTGCCACTTTCACCATCTCGTGCGAAAGTGGTCCGCGGGGGGCAGGCGCCCGCGAGCTCGAAAGGTGAGTCGATGAGCCAGCTCAGTGCACCGCAGATTCGTCGCCGCAAGCGCCGTGACGGCGCCGAACCCATTGTCATGGTGACGGCCTACGACGAACCGAGCGCTCGTTACGTGGACGCCGCCGGGGTCGACATGATCCTCGTTGGTGACTCGGTCGCCAATGTGATGCTCGGACACGAGGACACGTTGCACGTCGACGTGGACGTCATGGCGCATCACGTCCGTGCCGTGGCGGCCGCCAAGACGTCGGCGCACGTTGTCGGGGATCTGCCGTGGCTGAGTTATCACGTTGATCGTGCGGATACCGTCCACAACGCCGCCGCCATCATTCGAGCCGGCGCCTCCTCGGTGAAGCTGGAAGGAGGCGTGGTGCGCGTGGAAATGGTGCGCGCGCTCGTGGACGCGGAGATTCCGGTGATGGGACACCTCGGTCTTACCCCCCAGAGCGTTCTCGCCTTTGGCGGTTTCAAGGTCCAGGGCAAAACTCGCGAGGCCGCCAAGATGCTCGTGGAAGATGCTCTCGCGCTCGAGGACGCCGGCGTGTACGCCATGGTCGTCGAGGGCGTGCCGAGCGAGGTCGGTCGCCGCATCACCGAGGCCGTCAGCGTGCCAGTCATTGGCATTGGGGCGGGGCCGGACACGGACGGCCAGGTGCTCGTCTTCCACGACCTCTTGGGCTTGAGCAATCGCACACCCGCCAAATTCGTGCGCCAGTACGCCGATCTGGGCGCCCAGATCACCGACGCCGTCTCCCGGTACGCCCGCGACGTGCGCGAGAACACCTTTCCCGGTCCCAACGAGACCTACGCGACCCCACCGGAACTGCTCGACTAGCGGTTTTCCCGTTGTTGGATTAGCATGGTCCGTCCCGCACAAGCGGGAATCAGTGATAACCCTGCTCTGTTTCCGCAGAGCCCGGCATCGCCGGTCCAGAGGGAAAGGAAATGGCCATGCGGCCCTATGAAACCATGCTGGTGTTCGACACTTCCGTCGACCCCCAGGCAATCCAGATCAGCCTCGACAAGGCGCTTGATGTGATCCGTGCCAACGGAGGAAACCCCGGTGCTATCGACCGTTGGGGAAAGCGACCGTTGGCCTACGAGATCAACAAGCGCAAAGAGGGTTACTACGTCGTCGTCGAGTTCACCGGCGAGCCGGCCACCGTGGCCGAGCTGGACCGAATTCTCGGCCTCGCCGACGAAGTGATCCGCTTCAAGATTTTGCGCCTGCCCGATCAGCGACCCGCCCGCCGTGTAACGGCTCAGGCGTAGGTTCACGTCGCCGAACCCTTAAGGAGCGACTATGGCAGACAACACAATCACCGTCGTGGGGAACATCACCCGCGACCCGGAACTCAAGTTCCTGAACAGCGGTCAGGCGGCGGTTCGGCTCTCCATTGCGGTGAACCGACGCTGGCAGAACCGGCAGACCCAGGAATGGGAAGAGCGCGTGTCGTACTTCGAAGTGACGGGCTACGGCCCCATGGCGGAGAACGCGGCGAATTCCTTGACCAAGGGAACGCGCGTCATCGTGACGGGCCGTCTCGAGCAGCGCAGTTGGGAAACCCCCGACGGCGACAAGCGTTCGATCATCGAGATCAACGCCGACGAGATTGCTCCGTCCTTGCGCTACGCCACCGCAGTGGTCAACAAGACCCCCCGCCCCGAAGGCGGAAATTTCCAATCGTCGGGACGCACCGCCGCCCCGCGCACCAATGAACCCAGCAGTTACGCCTTTGATGAGGAGCCCTTCTAATGCCCCGTATTAATAATCCCAAGCCGCCGAAGCGTGCCCCGAAGGACAACGGCCGTCGCGTCAAGAAGAAGCCCTGCGCCTTCTGTCAGCACGGTGTGACCTTCGTGGACTACAAGGACTTGCCGCAACTGCGCAAGTACATCTCGGACCGCGGCAAGATCCGTGGCCGTCGTGTCTCGGGCAACTGCCAGCAGCACCAGCGTGACATCACCGACGCGATCAAGACGGCGCGCGAGCTCGCGCTGCTGCCGTACACACAGCGCACCGTGACCGAGCGTCGCAGCGGTGGCGGCCGTGGTGGCCGTGATGACCGTCGTGGACCTCGCCCGGACCGTGACGAGACCGCCGAAGTCGAGACCGACGTGACCGATGACGTCGAGGAATTTGACGGCGACGCGGGCACGGAGCTGGTGAGCGAGGAGGCTGAATAATGAAGGTGCTACTTCGTAATGACATCAAGGGTGTGGGCCGTCGCGGCGACATTGTCGACGTGAAGAACGGTTACGCCCGCAACTACCTGCTGCCGGGCGGACTCGCCCTCGCCGCGACGGACACGATGGAAGAGCAGGCGAAGTCCATGCGCAAGTCGCGTGACCTTCGTGACGCTCACGATCGTCAGGCTGCCGAGACGCAGCGCGCGACGATCGAAGCCGCGTCGCTGTCCGTGGCGGCTCGCGCCGGTACGAATGGTCGTCTGTTCGGTTCGGTCACTGAGGCGGACATCGTGAACGCCATTCGCACGGCCACGAACATCTCACTCGAGCGCTCACAGGTCATCATGGCCGAGCACTTGAAGGAAGTCGGCACGTCGTCCGTTGAGGTTCACCTCTTCGAGGGCGTGGTTGCGACCGTGAACGTTCAGGTCACCGCCAAGGCGTAGTTCTACCGTTAACGGGGTGAGCCGGGGCCTTCGGGCCCCGGCTTCCTCGCTTTTGTGACACCCATCGGCCAAGATGCAGAGACGTTGTCAACAAGGTTTTCCCCATCTTGTTGTTCTGGCGCTGCACAGCCCCTATCGACGACCGTTGAGGACCTATGGTTCAGTTTCTTGATGACTCTCCCGTAACACGCGCACCGTCGGGCGGCGGACGCATTCCGCCCAACAACGTGTCGGCCGAAGAGTCACTCCTCGGCGCGATGCTCTTGTCGGCTGACGCGGTGTCGGTCGCCAACGAAGTCTGCGTGGCGGAGGACTTCTATCGTCCCCTGCACGGGCAGATCTTTGGCGCGATCGTCGATCTCGTCAACGCCGGCAAGGAGATCGATTGGGTCACCGTGTCCGAGAAGTTGCGCGAACGAGGAGCTCCGGAGATTGACCCGGGCGTTCTCGCCGCATTGCAACTGAATACCCCGTCCGTCTCCAATGCACAGCACTACGCCGTCATCGTTCGCGACAAGGCGCGACAGCGAAAACTGATCGAGATCTCCGGACGTATTGCCGATGAGGCGTACGCGGTGACCGACGACGTCGACGGCATCGTCGACACCGCGGAGCGCATGATTCTCGAAGTTCGCGACACGGCGCGCTACGACTCAGTGAGTTCACTGCTCCCCTTGCTGATGGACGAACTCGACCTCCTCGAGGAACGCAGCGAAAACAAGGGTGCGATCACCGGCGTCGAGACGGGTTACCGCAAGCTGGACGAACTCCTCAAGGGACTGCAGTCGACGAGCCTCACGATCGTAGGTGCGCGTCCGTCGGTCGGTAAGACGGCGTTCTCGCTCGGCATCTTGTTGCACGTCGGCGCGGCGCTGCGACGACCAGCCCTGTATTTCTCGCTCGAAATGAGTCGCCACGAACTGGCCGAGCGTATTTTGGCGACGAGCGCACTCATCGACTCCTCACGACTCAAGACCGGTGACTTGAATAACGCCGAGTGGGGTCAAGCGCAGGCCGCGATTAACAAACTGCACGACGCGCCCATCTTCGTGGACGACAACCCGAATCTCACGGTTATGGACGTGCGGGCTCGCGCGCGACGCATCAAGCAGCAACAAGGCGACCTGGGTGTCGTAATCGTGGACTACCTGCAGCTCATGAGCTCACGGTCACGAAGCGAGAACCGACAGGTCGAAGTCGCCGAAATGAGTCGCGGCCTCAAGATTCTCGCCCGCGAACTCGAGTGCCCGGTCATCGCCCTGAGTCAGTTGTCGCGTGGGCTCGAATCACGCACCGACAAGCGACCCATGATGAGCGACCTACGAGAATCGGGATCACTCGAACAGGACGCTGACATTGTTCTGTTTCTCTACCGTCCCGAGATCTACGACACCGAAGTCAATGACGCGAATCGAGGCGTTGTTGAAGTCATTGTCTCGAAGCATCGCAATGGACCCGTGGGGACCGCGAACCTCGTGTTCCGCTCGAAGTTCGCGCGCTTCGACGATATGGGCGACGAAATCTAGGTCGCCCTGTACGTAGCATCTGAAGCGGAGTAATGACCATCCACTCCGATCAACAAATGAACACGTGATCGCACTGCTGGATCAATCGATACGACGCTTCGAGATCTCGATTGGTTATCCAACGAACGAGCAGTCCCACCGCCTTCGGAACACTTCCCCGAGATTTTCTACAATCCCGGCGAGACGGGGTCGCGAAGTACTTCCTAGGGAGTCCAGAGATTATCAAATCTGATAAGGTTAAGAACATGGACGCGGCCTCCTTGATCACCAGTGCTCGTCGGCGCGCGGGCCTCACGGGACGTGAATTGGCGCGACGCGCTGGCACCTCGGCAACCACGCTCTCGGCGTACGAGCACGGACGGGTGGATCCGTCTGTTGCGACTCTCCGACGGATCATACGTGCGTGTGGGTTCGAACCCGAGATCCGCCTTTCGAAGGTCGTTATCGACGAACAGCGAACGCAACAGATCGAGGACCTTCTGGAGTTCACCGATCGAGTCGGGGGGCGACGCTCGTTCTACATGGTTGCACCTGTGTGGCCCCAGGTCACGCGCCGATGACTACCTTCACGGAATCAATCCTTGAGGTCCACCACCGCCTCGACGATGCCCATATCCCTCACGCGTTCGGTGGGGCGCTCGCTCTCCTGTTCTGTACGGGCACGCCACGAACGACGGCGGACGTCGACGTGAACGTGTTCGTGCCGCTCCGTCGCGTGGACGAAGTGCTCGAAGCGCTCTCGGGGCTTGTCGAGGTCGACGACATGGCTCGCCTCCAGCTGCACCGAGATGGACAAGCCCGTCTGTGGCTCGACACGACTGCGATAGACGTTTTTTGCAACACGACACCTTTTCACGAGCGGCTGCACGACGAGACGGTTCACCATGAACTACTGGGCGAGATGCTGCCATTCTTGAGCTGTGACAATCTCACTGTCTTCAAGGCCTTCTTCGATCGCCGCCGGGATTGGGCGGATATTGAGGAAATGGTCCGAGCAGAGGCACTCAGTGTTGACTACGTCGCCGGAGTTTTGGTGGAGTACTTCGGAGCACATGACCATCGCGTGGCTGATCTGCGAGCAATTGAGGCAGAGATCCTTGCGGAGAACGAGTGACATGATGCGACCGGTGACTCGGTGACGACTCGTCGGATGGTCGCTTGCGTCCGCGGGGAGTTGGTCCGTTGGAAATTCAGCTTTCGACGGGTCCCTCGGGAATGATCCCCAGCATGATGGTGACGAGTTCGGCGTCCTTCGGCGGTGTCGAACGATTTTCGACACGCAGTGGGTCCGAGAGATTCTGAACCGCGGCGAAGAGAGTTTTCGCCTCGTCCGCATTCACCACCAGAGTCGTGCGGTAATAGTTCGCGGCACTGTCGAGAGGACGACGCGCCTCTTTCTCTATCGTCCCGAGATCTACGACACCGAAGTCAATGCGCGAATGGAGGCGTTGTGGAAGTCATCATTTCGAATCATCGAAATGGACCCGTGGGGACCACAAATCTCGTGCTCCGTTCGAAGTTCTCGAGCTTCAACGACATGGGTGACGAAATCTCGCGGGGTGCTCCTTTTCTCAACCGACATTGCGCCACGGCACCCGTTTCGCAATGATCGCTGGACGACCCGGGATGGGAAAGAGCCCGCAATCGGTCGACTTTGTGCGTAGTCTGGGGACCATCAATTTCTGATCGGAACGGAGCCCAATGCTTTGCACGAATGGCCATAGCAATCCCGATACCAGCGAAGTCTGTTCACGCTGCGGTGTTGACACATTTCAGGCTGCACCCGCCATCAGCACTTCGATGCCGGCAGCTCCGCCCATCTACGTTCAGGCGACGAACGCCGGAAAAGTCAGTGGCTTCGCGATTGCGTCGCTGGTCTTAGGAATCGTCTGGATCTACGGCATCACGTCAGTCCTGGCCATCATCTTCGCGGTTCTGGCGCGCAAGCAGGTCGCCAATGAAGGTCGCACCGGTGGCGGCATGGCGATTGCGGGTCTCGTGCTCGGGATCATTGGTGTGGTGGGTGCGATTCTCCTCTTCATCTTTGCGGCCGTCGCGGTGAATCACATTCAGCACATGACCGGCTTTACCGGCTTTTCGGGTTAGATCCCGAATTGATGTTGTGATCACTCGAATTCCGTGAGGCCACCTCCACTGGCGTCACTCGATATCTCGCGATCTTCTACAGATGTCCCCGCGGCTGCGGCTGCGGGGACATCTGCATTTAGTCGGCGGCTGGTCGTCGTCGCGATCAGTCTGGTCGTGGGGTGGAACGCGTGGCGTTGGTGGCCGACGACTTTTCGAGTGTCGTATTTGAACGACTCGGTCATGCACGAGTCAATGATTCGTTTCGTTGCCCATGGTGCACCTCTGTGGAGTCCACCACAGCTGAGGTGGTTCGCCAACGTGAATTTGGGTTCGCCGCATCTATTGCACTACCAATCTTTGGGGGCTTGGCTGGCCGGAACATTGGGCCGATTCATAGGCTCCGATGTTGTCTTTCGTTGGTCCTTGTATCTCCTCTGGATCCTCTGGCCGGTAGTGATTTATGGATCGGGGCGCATCGCGCAATTGAGTCGTCCGGTCGCCACTACGACTGCCGCGATGAGCCCGTTTCTCGTCAGCACGATCTTCGTTGGGTACGAGGCCAAGGCCTACATCTGGATCGGATATGGATTGTGGGCCCAACTGTTGGCTTCGTGGACTCTTCCGTTGGCGTGGGCCTGCACGTGGCGTAGTTTCTCTGATTTTCGGTTTGTGCCTCTCGCTGTTCTGGCCACGAGCGCCACGGTTGCTCTGCACTTTGAAACGGGCTACTTGGCGATGATGGCCGTCGTGGTGCTCCCTTTCGTTGCGCCGCGACACGGAGCTCGCATCAGGACCACGGCGACGTTGCTTGGCGCGACTCTCATCGCGACTCTGTGGGTGTGGTGGCCTGTCGTGACCAAGGCACCGTGGAGTGCGGTGAATTCAACCCTGGTTTCAACGCCACTCATGAGAGGGTACGGGGCACCCCACGAACTTCGGTGGCTCCTGACAGGACAGGTATTTGATGCGGGACGGCTTCCCGTTATAACCGTTCTGGTGGCGGTGGGGTTCGTCGTGGTCGCTCTCGACTGGCGTCGCCGACCTCTAAATCGAGCTTTTCTGATCCTTTTTGTTGCGTCCTTGTGTTTGTGGTTTGGACCGACCACGTGGGGTGTCGTCGCTCGATTGCTGCCGGCGCACGGTGACCTGTACTTTCGCCGCTTCTTGATCGGCGTACATCTTTCCGGTCTCTTTCTCGCCGCTCACGGTGCGCTCTTCGTGTTTGAAGCTGCAGCTGGTGGAGTTCGTCGACTTGAGACGAGGTCCCACGTATCGTTTGGCACCTTCGCTGGTCGCGACGTTACGCGGTGGCTGACGGCACTCGCTCTCATCGCCCTGGCTGGCGGTCCTCTCGTCCATGAATCGGATCAAGTAGGCGCAGCGAATGCAGCGGCCATTGCGCGTCAGATCGGTGCTCGGGTCGATGCAGCCGACATGGCTTCACTGGTTACCTACCTCGAACATCACCGAGATGGTCGCGTCTATGCCGGATCGATTCGCAATTGGGGAATCTCGTTCACCGTGGGGACGGTTCCGGTCGTGGACTATCTCGCTCAACACGACCTTGACGTCGTGGGCTTGGACTTGCGTACAGCGTCACTCATGTCGCAACCGGAGACACATTTTGACGAGATGTATGCCGGAGACTACGTGCTGTTCGGTGTTCGCTACGTCGTGCTGCCCTCGGTCCAACGACCATTGCTGCCGATGACGTTGGTGATGCACCGCGGCCCGTATGCGCTGTGGAAATTGGACGCGACGCACTATGTCTCGATTGTTCGCGCGGTGGGAGTGGACCACGCCAATCGAGCCACCGTAGGCTCGCTTGATTCCGCGGTACGTCAGGAGCAATTGGCGCTCCGAGGCGAGTCGGAAGTGGTCGCCTGGAACGGTGCTGACGTGGGACCGGGCGTTGCGACGCGTGCGGACCATCCCGGCCGCGTGCTCAGGAGCGAGGTCCAGTTGTCACTGGGGCGCGCTGACGTAGTCGTGCAGATGTCGAGCGATGGTTACGTCGCGCTCTCCGCGTCATTCGATCCCGGTTGGCGGGTCAGCGTGGACGGTATGCCCGCGCGCGTGACGATGCTCGCTCCCGCCGTTGTGGGAGTGCGTGTGGCGCCGGGCGTGCATCGAGTGGTCTTTGTCTACGTGGGCCAAGCCAACTACGTCGTGATGCTGGGCATTTCGGCGAGTGTTGTGGTGGTGTGTCTTCTGGCGCTCGTGCGACGGCGGTGGTTTCAGGCTCCGCTGTTTCTGGTTTGGATGGCGTGAAGCCAGAAGTGAATAAACCAGTCAATGAACACGAAGTAGAGCACGACCCCGACGAGTCCGGCGCAGCCCACCGCGATACCAGTGATCGCGAATGCCTCACCCGTCTCATCGCGCTCCTTAATCTGTCGTCGGGCAATGACGCCGAAGATGATGCCCATGATCGACCCGATCCCGTAGAGCCAGACGATGCTCAGGACCATCGACGCGATGGCGAAACCGTTCGTTGCTCGCCGTTCGCGAACGATGTACACGGTCTCGACCCTCGCCGGGACAAAGTTCGCCGATGCTGGTACTTCGTGCGTAAACGTGTCGATGCCGCACGTGGCACAAAATCGCGCGTCGTAACTGGCTGGGTGTCCATTCGTGCAGTACATATCTCTCCCATTGCGTGGTGGCCACTCCGTGGTCGCCTGGCTCGTGTTATTCGATGGGTCCTTCAGGAATAATGCCCAGCATGATGGTGACGAGCTCGGCGTCCTTCGGCGGTGTCGAACGATTTTCGAGACGCAGTGGGTCCGAGAGATTCTGAACCGCGGCGAAGAGAGTTTTCGCCTCGTCCGCATTCACCACCAGAGTCGTGCGGTAATAGTTCGCGGCACTGTCGAGAGGGCGACGCGCTTCGGGATCTTCGCGCCGCTTGACCGCTTCGAGTAATTGTTTGCGATCGGTCTCCATGGTGAGGGCGAGGACCAGGTCGGTGGCCGCCGCGGCACCGGCGTTTTCGCTGCGCGGTCGGATGGCGAGCGAAGTGCCGGCACGAACCCACGGTCGTTCGCGTCCGTCATTGCTGTCGGGGGCGTGTTTGATGATGCCCGCTTTTTCGAGAGCTCGCAGGTGGTAGCTCATGGCGCTCGGTGAGACGCCGGCAATTTTGGCCGCCTGAGTCGCCGTCAACGCCCGGGAATGTTCAAACAGAGCGTTCGTGACAGCGAGTCGCGCCGGATGGGCCAAAGCCCTGATGGCGGACGCGTCCGAGATGACAACTTCGTCGAGTTCTGGTTCCGGCACAGCAGAAGTGTATAGAGTTTCGCCCCAGAGATCTGAAAGGGTTATTTCATATCATGAGTACCGCCAAAGTACGACTCCCTCGGGTGCTCTTCCTCATTGCCGGCGGGCGGGCTATCTCCCTTCTCGGCGACGAGGTCGCGACGCTGGCGATCGCGTTTCGCGCGAAGGAACACTACGGTCACGTCGGCGTGGCCGCGATCTTGATCGCGAACGCTCTGCCGCTCGTTCTCTTGAGCGCCCACGCGGGCTTTGTCGTGGACCGCTTCCGCACCAAGCCGGTGCTCGTCGTCACCACCACCATCCAGGCGCTTCTGTGTGTGGCGCTCGCGTTTTCGCCCGTGGCGCTGCTGATTCCGTTGGTCGCTCTACTGGCGTGCGGCACGGCGGTGGCTGCTCCCGCGTGGCAGTCCCTGGTGCCGGTGATGGTTCCTTCGGAACAACTCACCAGCGCCTTTGGCACGCTGCAGTCGACGACCACGCTCGCCGGACTCGCCGGACCGGCGCTGGGAGGACTACTCGTCTCACGTTTCGGGTTTTCTTGGCCGCTCGTGATTGACGCCGTGTCCTTTGGCGTTCTCATCGCTGTGGCGCTCTTAATGCGGGTCGATCGCAAGCCGTCCGGAGAACACGTGGAGCGCACGAAGGGCGACGTGACCGAAGGCTTCCGTTTGACCTGGGCTGATCCGGTGCTGCGCTCCCTTCTGATTCTCATCGTCGTATTCATCGTCGCGCTCGGCGCCGTCAACGTCGTCGAGATCTTCTTCGTGACCGAGTCGCTGCACGCCGGCCCGGCGGGATACGGACTCCTCGGTGTCAGCTTTGGTCTCGGCACGGTCGTCATGTCCGCTCTCGCCGGCCGAGTCGCGAGAAAGGGTAGGTCGGCGTCCACTCTCTTTCTCGGCGGCTGCTTCTTGTTGTGCGGGGCGCTTCTCGGCTTCTCGTTCGCGCGAACCTTGTGGTTAGCGGCGCTCTTCAGTGCGCTCGTGGGAGTGGGGAACGCGCTCGTCAACGTCAATGTCTCGGTCATCGTCGTCACCCGGACGCCAGAAAGCGTTCGCGGACGTGTTTTCTCCGCGGTGCAGGGGATGGTGAGCTCCGGTCAGATCCTTTCCATTTTGCTCGGCGCGATACTCCTCACCGTCTTGGCGCCGTCCACGATTCTGTTGGCGTCAGCGCTGACCTCGTTCGGTGTTCTCGCGGTAACGATGGGTCCGGTACTGCGCGGCGGAGCGACACCGGAAACGGTGAGTGACACCGCGTCTTAGTTGTGCGCGTGATGCGCCGACGCGAGCTGCGCGGACGCCGTGACGAGCGCGGGCACGAAGAGAGCGGCGTCAATGGTGCCGAGGCCCGTCGCCAAGTTGTAGGTCGCACTCGCGCTGTAGCCCGGGACCGTCAGGATTCCGGCGGGGCTACTGACACTCACGGTGTTGTTTCCGACCGTCACCGGCACGAGCCCGTTGTTCGGGGTCGTGGACATGGCGTAGAGAGCAGGGTTGATGTTGCCGAGAGCGTGCGTAGCGCGCTGATCCGCCAGGGCGACAATGCCCGCGAAGAGAGGTGACGATTCGGAGGTTCCGCACACCGAATACCAGCCCGCCGGGCTACTCGTCGTGGAAATACCAAGGTAAATATTGACGAGTCCCGTGCACGAGCCACTCATCGTGACGTCGGGCACGCCGCGGTGCACGCCCACGACTCCAGCGACGCTGGATTGAAAGGTGGGCCGAGAAAAGTACGAGGACACACCTCCGCCTGATGCGGATGGCGACCCCGGCCGCGAGTCATTCCAGACGGCGTCGGGTGCCACGCGAACACCCGCGTCGTCGAGGGACAACTTCGTGCCACCCACCGCGGTGACGAGGGGGTCGCTCGCGGGCCAGGCGATGACCGGATGCGGATAGAGCGTCATTGCAACTTCGTAATTCGATGATCCCGTGTCACCGGTGCCCGAGACGAACGTGACGTTCTTCTTCGTGCCCGCGAGGAACGCGGCCCGGAAGGGAACGATCTTCTTCCACGTACCGAAGGTTTGCTCGGTCGCCCCAAAACTCATCGACACGATGGATCCGGGATAGTGCGTCACGACGTAATTCTCGGCCTTGAGAATTTCGGGAAATCCGGTGACGCCCTCCACTTCGTCGGTGGGTGTTTCGGCGAGCACGATGTTCGCATCCGGCGCCATGGCGTGGGCCCACTCCACGTCGAGAGAGGTCTCCACGGCCCAACCGACGCGATCGGTCGCGTTCGCCGAAAATGCCGGCACCCGTCCGGCGGGGGTAATCACTGTGAAGTGCGGCGGTGCCGGCAGCGAGAAGGTGGCGTCGAACGTGGCGAGGTCGTGGGCGATCGTCGGCGATCCGAAGCAATCGATCAGAACAATGGTTTGTCCCTTGCCGGTGTCGCCGGCCGTGAATAATGGACCGACGTCGTAGGCGGCCTGCAATTGCGACGGGACGTAGCAGCGCTTGAGCCCCCCGGAATGAGCCAGGCAGTAATCAGTGGTTGCGGGCGTGCTCGTGCCCGACAGTGCTCGCACCACGGTGGACTCCGGAAGAAGTCGCGGGGTCGCGTGGGCGGTCGCGGAGGACACGCCGAAGGACAGAGGAACGGCCGCGAGCGTCACCGTCACACTCGCCGCGAGCCATTTCCGTCGCCGTTGCATCATTTCCCCCCGCAAAGTCGAATTTCAACCTAACAGTGCGGCCATTGCGCGCACAGGGCGGGAACGGGACGTTTGTCCCGGCCAGGCCTGCGCGCACGTTGTTAGGTTCCATTCATGACCGTCCCCGCGCTGGCCCTGGAGCATCTGACCAAGCACTTTGGCGCCACTGTTGCCCTCGATGACGTGTCGCTAGAGATTGCCCCGGGCGAAGTGGTCGGCTTTCTCGGCCCGAACGGCGCCGGAAAGTCCACGGCCCTGCGCGTCGCGCTCGGACTATTGCGACCCACGAGCGGCGCGGTACGAGTAATGGGTCACGCCGCCGGCACCGCCGAAGCCCGAGCGCGACTCGCCTACGTCCCCGGTGACGTGGCCCTGTGGCCGCGACTCAGTGGGGAAGAGTCACTCACCTTGCTCGAAGGACTGCACGGCGGCGTTGACGCGGCGTATCGCGCGCGACTCATCGACGAGTTCGACGTTGACGTACATAAGAGAGTGCGCGCGTACTCCAAGGGGAACCGACAGAAGATTGCGCTCGTCGCTGCCTTTGCGTCGCGAGCAGACGTGTTGTTGTTGGATGAACCAACATCGGGTCTCGATCCTTTGATGGAACGAGTCTTTCGCGAGTGCGTGAGCGAAGCAGCGGCGAGAGGGCAAACGGTGCTGCTCAGTTCACACATTCTCTCCGAGGTCGAACAAATGTGCGCGCGAGTCGCGATGATCAGGTCCGGTCGCCTCGTACGGGTCGCGACCATCGACGAGCTACGTGAGCACGCCAGCGTCGAGTTTGACGTTGCCGGCGTGAGCGGAGACGTCAGCGAAGTGGCGGGCGTGACGCGTTGGGAGCGAACGAGTGACGGGGTGAAGGTGACCATCACCGGTTCGCCCGTGCCACTTCTTCACTTTCTAGCGACGCAACCAGTCACCGCGGTGCGTACCCGTGAAGCGTCCCTGGAGGAAATCTTCCTGTCGTACTACGACGTCGCCGAGACCCGTGGGTAAGGGTCCCCGGTCTCTTATCGCGCTGCTGCGCCGCCAGTGTCAGTTCGGGGTACTCGCGGTGGCCCTCGGGGTCGCGAGCGCGGTGGGCATTGGTATCAAGAGCTTCCGCATTATCGGGGGTGCCGCGGGACTGTCCGCGATGAAGGGCCTCCTCACGAGTCCCGCCGTCGCGGCGTTGTACGGAAAGCCCTACGGCGTCACGACCGCGGGTGGATTCACTCAATGGAAGATGGGCATGTATCTGGCCCTCGCGGTGACGATGTGGATCATCTTTCTCGCCACCAAACTTTCGCGAGGTGCCGAGGACGACGGATCTTGGGATCTCTTGGTGAGTGGTCGCACGACGCACGGCCGCGCCACGGCGACTGTCGCCGTCACCCTCGTCGCTACGAGCGCCCTCTTCGGTCTCGCCGCAACCGTGACCTTTGTCGTTGCGGGTGAGTCGGTGGTGGCGAGCGGTCTCTACGGCGTCACACTCTTCTTTCTCACCGCGATCGCCGCCGCACTCGGTCTGCTCAGTGCGCAACTCTTCGCGCCTCGTCGACGAGCGTCGAGTTACGCCGCGGGAATCCTGATGGCGATGTTCGTGGTTCGCATGGTCGCCGACGGGGTCACTCGTTTGTCGTTCCTGCGGTGGTTGACACCCTTTGGCTGGTTCGAGGAAGTTCGCTGTTTTGACAGCAATCGGTGGTGGGTCCTCGCCTTCTACTTCGTGGCGTTCGTGGTACTGACGTGGTGCACCGTCGTGGTCGTGGACCGCCGAGACGTGGGTGAGGGACGTCTCGCTCGCGGTGACATGGTGGCGAGTCCCAGTGCGCTCGTGGGTTCGGTCGACGGCATGATCTGGACGCAGCGTCGCGGACTGGCGGGAACGTGGGCGGGTGTAGTGGCCCTCTTCGCGACCCTCATGGGTCTTCTCATCAAGCCCCTGGTCGACTTCGCGCACGGCAACCCGAGTTACGTCGCGACTCTCCAGCGCTACGGATACGGCTCCATGGTGACGAGCAAGGGTTTCGTCGGAGAGATGGGACTCTTCTTGTCGGTGGCCTTCGCCTTCTTAGCGGTCACCTCTCTGCACCAACTCTTCGCCGACGAGGGTGCTGGTCGACTCGACGTCCCTCTCGCCACGGGCGTCGCTCGTCGGCGATGGTTAGAAAGTACCGTCGTCGTCACGGTCGGGATTCTCGTGGTGACCGCGGCGCTGAGCGCGGTGGCCTTCAACGCGGGTTCGTTCGTCGCGGGCGGCGACGTGTCCACGGTCGATTTCTTGCAGGGCGCGGCGTCGTCGCTCGTGTTGTCCATTCCGGTCTGCGGGTTCTACCTCGCACTACTCGGCTGGGTGCCGCGCTCGGCGCTCGGGGTGACGAGCGGGGCGATCATCGTGTCCTTCATCGTCGCGGCCTTCGGTCCGGCGCTGCAGTGGCCACAGGCCGTGCTCGCTCTCTCGCCGCTGCATCACCTACCCCTCGTGCCCCTGGAGCCGTGGGAGCCGTGGGCGGTGGTGTGGATGCTGGGTGTCGGTGTGGTGCTCGTGGTCCTCGGGGTCATTGGGTACGAGCGACGGGACCTGCTCT
This sequence comes from uncultured Actinomycetes bacterium, assembly GCA_903871335.1. Classification (GTDB taxonomy): domain Bacteria; phylum Actinomycetota; class Acidimicrobiia; order Acidimicrobiales; family RAAP-2; genus RAAP-2. Next base: position 11,267 of record CAIQGE010000027.1, on the reverse strand, counting down.
CAGCGTGAGGTGACCTCGAGCGAGTAGTCCCACAGCGCTCGCGCGATCTCGGGATCCACCGCGTAGGGGAGGTATCCCATCCACGGGAGTTCCTTGTCGAAGGGAGTGGACTCATTGCAGTCCTCGAGGTAGAGGCCCCCGACGCCGTCAAGCTCGTGACCGACCGCGGCCCACACGGATGTGGAGGCACCTTGTTCGGGCGTCTTGAAGAGTTCGTTCACGTTCCCCTCCTCGTCGTACCAGCCCATGGCACGCTGCTCGTCCATCGGCAGGTACTTCTGGAGACCCGTGGCAATACCTCCGGGGTGCACCGCGTTGGCCGTGATGCCCTCGGCGGCGTGTTGTCGGGTCACGCCCACGGCGAACAGGGCGCAGGCGGTCTTGGACTGTCCGTAGGCCGTCCACTTCTCGTACTCGCGACGTTCGAAGTGGGGGTCGTCGAGATCCACGGGACTGCGCCGGTGGCCAATGGAACTGAGTGCAACGACCCGCGCCGTACCGGCCGCTCGCAGCGCCGGCAAGAGTCCCTGGAAGAGGGCGAAGTGACCCAGGTGATTCGTGCCGAATTGCATTTCGAATCCGTCACTCGTGTGTTCGAAGGGAGTGGCCATGACACCGGCGTTGTTCACGAGGATGTCGAGGCGGTCGTGGGAATCGACGAAACTCCGGGCACACGCGGCCACGCTCGACAGACTGCCGAGGTCGAGAGTGGCGAGCTCAATGGAGGCGTTGGGGTGCGAGCGACGGATCTCGGCCTCGCTTTCGCGTCCGCGCTCGGAGTTACGTACGGGGAGAACGACGTGAGCACCCGCGGCGGCGAAGGCTCGCGCGGTCTCGACGCCAATGCCCGAGGCGGCACCCGTGACGAGCACGGTCGCACCTGACAGGTCGTGGCCCTCGATCACTTCGAGAGCGGTACTGCGGTATCCGAATGGTGACGTGATGCGCGACATGAATCCCCCTTTTTCTGTGCCCACCGTAGGGGAGGAGGATCACCAAGCACAACGCCGGGGTCTGGCGACCCCGGCGTTGACGCACGAATGCGCTGTGATCACTTCGGCTGCATGCGGATGCCGGCGTCGATGCGGATCGACTCGGCGTTCATGTAGCTGTTGGACAACAATTCGACGGCCAAGGACGCAAATTCCTCGGAGTAGCCGAGGCGCTTCGGGAAGAGCACGCCGGCACCGAGGCGGGCCTTGAACTCGTCCGACGCGGGACCGGTGCCGTAGATCGGGGTGTCGATGAGACCCGGCAGGATGCAGTTGGCCCGCACGCCAATCGCCGCGAGGTCGCGCGCGAGGGGCAGGGTGAGGCCGACGACGCCGCCCTTGGAGGACGAGTAGGCAACCTGGCCAATCTGACCGTCTTCGGCCGCGACCGAGGCGGTGTTGACAATCGCGCCACGCAGGCCGTCCACGTCGGGCGTGTTGTGGCTCATGGCGGTGGCCGCGAGACGGGCGACGTTGAACGTGCCGACGAGGTTGATCTCGATCACCTTGCGGTAGAGGTCGAGGTCGTGCGCCGAGCTGTACTCACCGTCCTTGCCCACCGTACGGGTGGCCCAACCGATACCGGCGCAGTTCACGGCGCTCCACAGCGGCGCGAGCTTCTTCGCGGCCTCGATGGCTTCGATGACCTGGTCGGTGTTGGTGACGTCACAGTGGACGTACACGCCACCAATTTCCGCGGCCAGGGCGCTGCCCTTTTCGTCGTTGAGGTCCGCCACGACGACCTTGACGCCACGAGCGGCCAGCAGACGGGCCGTGGCCTCGCCGAGGCCTGAGGCGCCACCAGTGACGATGGCGGAAGTGTTCTTCAGTTCCATTGACTTCTCCCTAACTAAATGTGCCTACGGGCTTTGGGTCGACCGAGACAGAGTCAAGTAGAAAACATAGAGGACACGGAGAGGGTCCTCGTCTCGTAGCCTGCGAGGGTGCCTTCGGCCTACGACCTCACCCGCGACGAGTGGGCCCAACTTCTCCCGAACGAGCCGCGTTTCCGCGTCGACCAGATCTGGCAGGCCTTATGGCGTGAAGACCGCGAAATAGCGGAAATCACCACGCTTCCGAAGACCCTGCGGGCCTCGCTGGCCGAACAGATCACCTCGCCTCTGACGGTCGTGAACGACGTATCCAGTGATCGTGGGACCACCCGCAAGTGGGTCTTCGCCCTGGCCGGTGGGGCGACGATCGAGACCGTTCTCATGTCCTACGAGGATCGCGTCACGGTGTGCGTGTCCACCCAGGCGGGCTGCGCCATGGCCTGCTCGTTCTGCGCCACCGGGCAGGCGGGATTCAATCGCCAACTCACCGTTGGTGAGGTCCTCGCGCAAGTTTTCACCGCCGCCCGCAGTGCGGCGCCGCGGCGACTCAGCAACGTCGTGTTCATGGGAATGGGTGAACCGCTCGCGAACTACCCCGTCACCATCGAGGTGGTGCGACGACTGCACGAGTGGCGCGGGCTCTCCGCACGTCACCTGACGGTGTCAACGGTGGGTGTGGCTCCAGCGATCGAACGACTCGCCGACGAGGGACTTCCCCTCACGTTGGCGGTGTCGCTGCACGCCGCGAATGACGAGACGCGCAACGAGTTGGTGCCCCTCAATCGTCGCTACAACCTGCAGCGTCTGGCCGCGGCGTGCGCGTACTGGATGGAAACAACGTCACGGCGACTCTCCTTTGAGTGGGCGCTCATCGACGGCGTGAATGACACCGATCGCGCGATGGACGAACTCGCCGCCTACGCGCGGCCGCTGTTCGCTCACGTCAACTTGATTCCCCTCAATCCCACGCCCGGTTACCTGGTTCGCGGTTCGACACCGGATCGAGTCGCTACGTTTCGTGAGGGTCTCGAGGATCGTGGTGTCAACGTCACGGTCCGTCGCACGAGGGGGCGCTCCATTGACGCCGCCTGCGGACAACTCGCCGCCGTGAGCAATCCCAAGCGACGTCGACTCCCGGTGACGGATTAGACCTCCGCGCGGTAGGTCCAAAAACGCGGTCGCCAGGCGGCTAACGCGGCCGCTCCCGCAATGCAGAGCAGGCCACCACTGACCACGGAGAATTCCACCGAGGTGAGCGCGGCCACGCCACCGGCTTCAAAGTTTCCGAGGCGCGGACCACCGGTGACGACCGCCATCTGTATCGCCGAGAGTCGACCCCGAAAACGGTCCTCGATGGTTGATTGCAAGATGGTGTTACGCAGGACGGCCGAAATCACGTCCGCCCACCCCGCCACCGCGAGCAGGACGAGGGCGAGCGCGAGAACATTCGTGAATCCGAATCCCGCGATGCACGCACCCCAGAGCGCTACGGCGAGGACCACCGCGCGCCCGCGTCGCTGAATGGTCTCCACCCAACCGGTCGTCACGGCACCGAGCAGAGCGCCGGCGGCCGGCGCCGCCACGAGAAGTCCGTAGGTTTCGGGTCCTCCGTGGAAGACGTGATGCGCCATCGCGGGAAATAGCGCCAGGGGCATGCCGAAGATCATGGCGTTGAGGTCGATGAGATACACACACTGCGCCAATGTGTGGGACCTCACGTAGGAGAATCCGTCGCTCACCGACCGCCACACGGAGGCGTGGGCGTCGGTGTCCGAGACGGGCAGCGGCGTCATCAACGCCGTCGCGGCAATGAGGACCATGAAGGTCGCGACGTCCACCCAGTAGCAGGCCGATAGTCCGGCAAAACCGATCAACAGACCCGACAGTGCTGGTCCCACGACGGAGCCGAATTGAAAGATCACCTGATTGAGCGAATAGGCGGCCACCAGTTGTTCCGGGCGCACGAGAAGGGGAATCGCCGCGTTGCGGGAGGGATTGGCAAAGCCGGTGACGGCCGCCGAAGCGACCGCCAAGACGTACAAGAGGATCAAGTTCCCGTGCCCGTTCGTGGCATTGAGAGCGAGTCCGAGACTGATGAGGGCGAGGATGATGGCGCTGACGAGAAGGATCGAGCGTCGGTCGCGCCGGTCACCTTCCGCACCACCCCAGAGGGCTCCGACGATCAGCAGGGGCAACTGCACGCCGTAGACGAGGCCCACCATGAAGCTCGACTTCGTCAGTACGTACACCTGGTAGGGAATGGCGAGCAGGGTGAGTTGGCTGCCCAAACTCGAGACGAGTTGACCGATGAAGAGAAGCCGAAAATTTCGACTCTCGCGCAACGGGGAGACGTTCACAAAGAGTCGTGCCACGAAGAGACACTAAGGGAGTACGGTGGCGCTTGGATTCGAACTCAAAGGGGAGTCGATGAGCGAAATACCGCTGGTCCAACTATTGACACCGGAAGGTGAGCGCGTCACGCATCCGGAGTACGAGAGCACTCTCGGCAAGGACGAGATCTTCGGCATGCATCGCGACATGACGATCATCCGTCGATTGTGCAATGAAGCCACGTCTCTGCAACGTCAGGGTCAACTCGCCTTGTGGGCACCTCTGCAGGGGCAAGAAGCGGCACAGATTGGGGCCGGTCGCGCCCTTCAACCCATGGACTTCACGTTCCCGAGCTATCGCGAACACGGCATTGCGTGGTGTCGCGGTATTCCCCCCGAAAAGTGGCTCCGTTTGTTCCGCGCCGTCGACCACGGCGGCTGGGATCCTCAGCAGTACCGCCACTCGGTTCCCACGATCGTCATCGGCAACCAGGCGCTCAACGCCGTTGGATACGCCATGGGTGTTCAGCGCGACGGCGCCGAAGAAGCGACCATGGTGTTCTTCGGTGACGGGGCGACGTCCGAGGGTGACGTCAATGAGGCCTTCGTGTGGGCCGGCTCCTTCGACGCGCCGATCGTCTTTTTTGTGCAGAACAACCAGTGGGCCATTTCCGAACCGACGGTGCGACAGTCCAAGATTCCCCTCTACCGACGCGCCGAAGGTTTCGGCTTTCCCGGTATTCGGGTCGACGGCAATGACGTGCTGGCCGTTCACGAGGTGACCAAGCGCGCCCTCGCGCACGCGCGTGAGGGCGGTGGGCCGACGTTGATTGAAGCCTTCACGTATCGCATGGGGGCACACACCACGTCGGACGACCCCACTCGCTATCGAATCGACGCCGACGTCGAAGTGTGGAAGCACCGTGATCCACTGGAGCGAGTCAAGGCGTATCTCGTTCGGCAACACCAGGTCCCGGCGAGTGAATTCGACGCGACCAGTGCGGAAGCCGACGCGCTCGCGGCGAAACTACGCGAGGACGTACTCGCCATGGACAGCCCGGACCCGCTATCCATCTTCGAGTACGCCTACGCCGATGTGCACCCCTTGATAGAAGAGGGCAAGCGCGACATGATCGAGCTCGGCGTCGGGGGAGGTGCGCACTGATGGCGCAGATGACCATGGCCAAGGCGCTTAACGAAGGACTGCGACGAGCGCTCGAGGACAACCCCAAGGTGCTGTTGATGGGCGAGGACATCGGGAAACTCGGTGGCGTCTTTCGGGTGACGGACGGACTGCAGAAGGACTTCGGCGAAGACCGCATCATCGATTCCCCGCTCGCGGAATCGGGCATTGTCGGCACCTCGGTCGGTCTCGCCATTCGTGGGTACCGACCCGTCTGTGAAATTCAATTCGACGGTTTCGTCTATCCCGCCTTCGACCAGATCGTCTCGCAGGTCGCGAAATTGCATTCCCGCAGTCACGGTGTCTACAAGATGGCACTCGTCATTCGCATTCCCTTCGGTGGTCAGATCGGTGCGATCGAACATCACTCCGAAAGTCCCGAGGGTTACTTCGCGCACACCGCCGGGTTGCGAGTGGTCTCACCCACGACGCCGAATGACGCGTACTGGATGATTCAACAAGCGATCACCCACGACGACCCGATCATCTTTTGCGAACCCAAGTGTCGCTACTGGGAGAAGGGCGAGGTCGACCTCGATCGTCCACCGCGCGGACTCTTTGACGCCCACGTCGCGCGCGAAGGAACCGACGTGACGGTCATCGCCTACGGACCGAGCGTTCGCACCGCGGTACGAGCGGCCGAGGCGGCGTCAGCTGAGGGCCGCAGTGTCGAAGTCATTGACGCGCGATCGATCGCACCACTCGATTTTCCGCCGATGGTGGCGTCGGTACAAAAGACGGGACGGCTCGTCGTGGTGGCCGAAGCACCGGCCAACGCCTCGGTGGCCTCCGAGGTCGTCGCACGTCTCACCGAGGAATGCTTCTACTCCCTACGCGCGCCCGCGCTGCGGGTGACGGGTTATCACACGCCCTATCCCCCCTCGCGGGTGGAAGAGGAGTATCTGCCCAATATCGACCGCATCTTGGATGCCGTTGATCGAGTGATGGGATTTGAGAGTTGAGTACTCGCGAATTTCTCCTGCCGGACGTTGGAGAGGGTCTCACCGAAGCGGAGATCGTCGTGTGGAAAGTGGCGGTGGGCGACACCATCGCGCTCAACCAACCGCTGATCGACATTGAGACCGCCAAAGCCACCGTCGAGTTACCCAGCCCGTACGCGGGCGTGGTGACCAAATTGCACGGGGAGGTGGGCGACGTCGTCCCCGTCGGGGCTCCACTGATTGAAATTGAGGTGGGTGGAGGCGACGCGGCTCCGCTGGCGACGCCGGCCGAACCGGCAACCACTCCACAGGGTGAAGGTCGTACGGCGGTTCTCGTGGGTTACGGCGTGGCGACTAACGAGGGTGCACCGACGCGACACCGCCGCCGAGGCGGCGCAGTGGCACCGGCACCGGCACCGCCGGCGCCGATCACATCAACCGCGCCCGCCCTCGCGCCCCGTTCGACGCCCCCGGTGCGCTTGTATGCGAAGCAGCACGGCATTGACATCGAGAGTATTCAGGGAACGGGTCGCGACGGCCTGATCACGCGCTCGGATGTCGAGCGAGTGGTGTCCGGCGGGACGCCCCGTGCGCGAAGTGCTCCCGCGGCTCCCACCGGCGTCACGCGTTTCGTGGGACACGAGCTCGCCCCGTGGGAGAGTGGACCCAAGGAGGAACGGATTCCGGTTCGCGGGGTTCTGCGCTCGATGGCCGACGCAATGGTGCAGAGCGCGTTCAGTGCTCCCCACGCCGCGGCCTGGGTTCGAGTGGACGCCTCAAAGTCCGTCGAACTGCTGAGCGCGCTGAAGTCGCGGCCTTCGATGGCCAATGTGCGCCTCTCGCCGCTGACGCTCGTCGCTCTCGCGCTGTGTGACGCGGCGCGGCATTTTCCGGGCATCAACTCTCGCTTCGATGACGCGGCCGGAGAAGTGATCGTGCGACGATCGGTGGCACTCGGGATCGCGGCCGACACGCCACGAGGACTCATCGTCCCGAACATCAAAGACGCTGACACGCTCGATCTCGTGGGTATGGCGGACGCTTTGACCACGCTGGTCGAGAAGGCTCGAGCCGGCACCACGACCCCCAACGAGATGATCGGAACGACTCTCACCATTACCAACGTCGGACCCTTCGGCATTGATGGCGCGATGCCCATCCTGCCGCCGGGCACGTCAGCGATTGTCGCCGTGGGTCAGATCGCAAAGGCCCCCTGGGTGGTCGATGACGAGGTGGTGGTGCGCCACGTGGTGGAGATCGCAATGTCGTTCGACCATCGCTGCATTGATGGCGCGTTGGCGTCGTCCGTACTCGCGCACGTGGGAAGATTCCTGAACGATCCGGCACCCGCTCTTTTGGCGAGGTAGAGAAGTATCCTTCGCCCATGGATCCTCTCGACCTGATTGATCTCGATCGTTATCCGCTGCACGATCTCGGTAGCGCCACGGGACAACGTGTCATCGAGGATGCTCGCGCCCAGATTGCGGCGATGGGTGCGGCGGAGCTCAGTGGATTCGTGACACCCGACGGCGTGGCGAAGCTGGTGGCGGACGCCGACGCCCTCGCGGAACGCGCGCACCCCTCCGGGGGTGTCGGAACCGCGTATTTGGAACTACCGAGCGACGAGTGGCCGAAGGATCACCCCCGCCAGACCTGGATGCCCTACGGCGTGCGAGCGGTGGGCTACGACGTGATCCCCTTCACGTCGCCGCTCCGTCAGATCTACGAGTCGCCCGCGGTCACCGCGTTCATTGAAGCCGTGCTCAATCGAGGCACGATCTACCACTACGCCGACCCCTGCGGGGCGCTCAACCTTGCGGTGATGGGCGAGGGCGACGAATTGCAGTGGCACTTTGACCAGACGGATTTCGTCGTGTCGCTCGCCATCCAGGACGCGGCCGATGGGGGTGACTTCGACGTGGTGCCGCTGATTCGCACGGCTGACAACGAGAACTACGACGACGTGGCGCGCGTGTTGAACGGTTCGCACCCGGACGTCCTCACCTTGGAGATGACACCGGGAACACTCCTCATCTTCGAAGGCCGTCACTCGATCCATCGGGTCAGCCCCATTACGGGCGACACGCTGCGACACGTGGGACTACTCGCCTACGACACCAAGCCCACGACGGTGTCCTCGGAGCTCCTTCGTGAGATTCGCTACGGACGCGTCACACCGTTCGCTGAACCGCCGGTCACGTGGCCGGCGGCCTAACCCAGTTCGGCGAGGCCTTCGCCGGATCGGGAAAAGAAGCGGCCCACCTCAACACCGTGCTCGGCGAGAAGGGTGGTCCCGTCGAAGTGGCGTGGAACACCGCGTTGGCGACGCCTCGTGAGGGTCACGCGGGATTCGTCGTCGTCGCGCAACCAAACATGCCGGTGCAACCAATGACCTTGTTTGTGAACAAGGCGATGATCGCGTCGACGAACCACGCCACGTTGACCTGGGGGGCGGCCCAATTGGGCGTCGCGAGTGGGGTCCTTGACGCGGTCGCCGACGGGATTATTTCGTCGCCGACGGATCTCTTGCTGATCGCGGCGGTGTGGGTAGATCCGGACGCACAGGATGCCGATCTTGTCTACTCGTTCAATCGAGAGGCGACGCGGGCGTCCCTTGCACGCGGAGCCGACGAGTCCGTTGATGTGGCGGCACTTCTGGCGGTGCGCGACGTGCCCATCAACGGGTATTACGTGCCACCGACATTGCGTTAATTCGCGGCCGCCTTGAGGGCGGCGAGGGCGCGGTCGGCGTGCACGTCCATGTTCAATTCCGACGTGATCACGTCAAGGATTGTCTGATCGGTGCCGATCACGAACGTCGTGCGCTTCACCTTTAGTAGTCCGAGGGGTCGCTTCACGCCGTAGTCACGAGCCACCATGCCACCGACATCGGCGAGCAACGGGTAGTCGAGTTGGTTCAAGTCCGTAAAAGTTTTCTGCTTGTCGACCGTGTCCATCGAGATTCCGACGCGCTGCGCGCCAGCGGCGGAAAATTCGGCCGCGAGATCCCGGAAGTGGCAGGACTCTTTCGTGCAACCCTTGGTCATCGCCGCCGGATAGAAGAACAGCACCACGGGGCCATCCGCCAACATGGTGGACAAGGTCCGTTCCTTGCCGAATTGATCCTGCAGTGTGAAGTCTTTGGCTCGCTCACCCGTGTTCATAGGGCCAGCGTAGGTCGGATCTAGCGGTCCAGACGGAAGCCGACGCCACGAATCGTGATGAGGTGCACGGGGGTGGCCGGATCGACTTCGATCTTGTGGCGCAGGCGCTTCACGTGCGTGTCGAGTGTGCGCGTGTCCGCGAGGTCTTGACCCCACCAGAGGGTGTCGAGACACTCGTCACGGGTGACCACTTGACCCAAGCGACTCGCGAGCAAGTTGAGGAGATCAAACTCTTTGCGCGATAACTCAATGACCTCGTTGCCACGCGTCACTGATCGACGCGAAGGGTCGATACGGATGTCGCCAATGGTGACTGTCTCGTCGGTGGTGGGTGCGACGTGACGGCGAAGGACGGCGCGCATGCGGGCGACCAATTCGCGTAGACGATACGGCTTGGTGACGTAGTCCGCGGCGCCGAACTCGAGTCCGAGAACGACGTCCACTTCGTCAGTGCGCGCGGTGACCATGATCACCGGCACACTGCTCACGGCGCGCAGCTCGCGACAAAAGTCGATGCCCGAACCGTCGGGCAGCATCACGTCGAGCAGAACGAGGTCGGGCTTGGCTTCGGCAAAGACGCGACGTGCGTCATCGATGGTGTCGGCGGCGACCACAATGAAGCCCTCCACCGTGAGGCCCACGTTGAGGGCTTCGAGGTAACTGGCCTCGTCCTCCACGACGAGAACGACGGTACGACCCTCGGGGTCAACCACGGAATGTTCCAGTGCGCTCATGACGATTCACCACCTCGGTTGCGACAAGGCGACGCGGGACGTCCGGGGGGAGGAAATCGTCAGGCCGCGTCACACAGAACACCGTAGGGAGCATGGGTTACCCACGGGTGAAAAGGGGGCTAACCCCAGGTGGACCAGGGATGAATCTTGTCTGTGTTTTCGTGACTTTCCGTCTCGCCCTACGCTGTTCTGGTGCGCCGCTACCGTCCTCTCCTCATCATTATCGCCGTCCTCGCCGGCGTGGGCATCGCGGTGGGAGTTCGTCGAGCGCAGACACACCAGTCAGAACCTGAGGCGACAAGGCCCGAAATGGATGAAGGCAAGAGCGAGGATTCTTCCTCGTGGCATTCACAGGGATCACGACGCTCCGCCTGGTCGGTGGGTTCAGTCAACTCGTTTTGCTCCATTGGTTCGCGCAATAGCGCCTTCAGCATCGGTTCCATTGGCTCCGCGTTCTCCGTTGGCTCCTTCGCGTCGGCGTTTTCCATCGGTTCAGCTTTCTCCTTCGGTTCCACGTTCTCATTCGCCAAATTCGGTCGTGCCGGCACTTTTCCGGTGCGAATCCGTCTCGCTCGCCCCTCGTCCCGGGAGCTTGTTCCCGTCAACGAAGACAGACGTGCCGCCCGAGACCGTCGCCGAGCGGTGCTCGCGGCGACCGTGGTCCGGCAGGTGTGGCTGACTCGAAAGGGTCTCAAGGCCGCTCGCTAGCTTCACCCTCGCAAATAGTTGGACGCAACAGCAGGTATTCGCGGTGGCTTCTCTTTGGATTCCTCTTCCGCCATGACGTTCCTCGCGAGTTCGCGAGCATCAACAACATGAAGGTTTCGCGCTCGAAGTGATCGGTCGGACGCGGGCCTGCTGACCGGATACTCTTCTTTCGTCCACCCCGTCCACACACCCAAGGATGAGACTTCGTGAGCAGTGACGCCGTACCGAATGCGCCCTTGAGCGGGCGGTTTCAAGTGGTGAGCACAACAAACTCGGCAAACTTCTCCAATGGTGTCATGTAACCGAGCGTTGCGCGAGGACGTCCCTTGAGGCTGCGCTGGGTGCGAAAAAGTTCACTGGCGGAATGCTGGGAGAGATCTGT
>CAIQGE010000026.1 GCA_903871335.1 uncultured Actinomycetes bacterium | reverse complement strand
GCCGGAGGTTGTGTATTCACCCACCGTTCCCGAGATCTCATTCGTCACGAACAACTTGGTTCCAGAGATAGCGAGGCCGTCGGGAAGACTAAGCCCGGTGATCAAAGAGGCGTTGATCGTGGTGCCGGAGGTTGTGTATTCACCCACCGTTCCCGAGGATCCGTTCGCGACAAAAAGTTTCGAACCCGATAAGGCGGTCCCGAAGGGGAAGCCCAGCCCAGTGATCAACGACGCGTTAGTGGTGCCCTTGCTGGCAGGCACCGCTCCGACCGGGATGGCGACCGCGACAAGTCCAACGGTCAAGGCAGCGGTTAGCCCCGCAGACGTGGCAACTCGAATGGCGAACGAACGAAGCATTAGTCGACCCTTCATACTTGGAAGGCCCTATTCCAAAGTTGCAAATCAGGCGCAACCCGACCTCGGACCCCAGCGCTCGTTGCGCAAACAGGTGTCTAACAGACGAAATCTCAGCCGTCAATCTTTCTTCAAAGCGTGTTGAGAATTCATCCGGGACTGGGTCACGACCCGCCAAGTCGTGTCACTTGTCTCGCCCATTTGAAAGGGAAATCTGTCAGTAGCGTGTCTCACTTGGCGCAGAGAGTTAGGGTCTCCACCGCTCCATTGCTCCTAGGTTGATGCGTTGCTACCTGGTTCTTACTCATGGTAGCATCAGAGTGTGAAATTAAGCGTGAGCCTCCCTGACGAAGATGTCGAGTTCTTGGATTCCTACGCCGAATCGACTGGAATCTCAACTCGCTCCGCCGCAATTCACCGAGCAATCCGTTTACTCAAGGCGACGTCTCTCGGACCTGCATATGAAGCAGCGTGGCTCGAGTGGGAGGCCGCTGGTGAAAGCGAGACGTGGGAGTTGGCCCTTTCAGACGGGCTCAGCTAATGCGCCGAGGTGAGATCCGAATGGTCAATCTCGATCCCGTTCGTGGTGCGGAGTCGAACAAGGTTCGTCCGGCGATAATCGTGAGCAACGACGGAGCCAACACAACCGCCGAGCGACTGGGTCGCGGCGTCGTCACGGTAGTGCCACTCACGACAAACGTCGATCGCGTCTATCCCTTTCAGGTTCTTGTGCCGGCACAGACGAGTGGCCTCGCCCACGACTCGAAGGCCCAAGCGGAGCAAGTCAGAGCTATTTCAGTCGAACGGATTGGCCACTATGTTGGCACCCTGAGCGCGGAATTACAGGCAGGACTCGACGAGGCACTTCGACTCCACCTCGCGCTCTGATCAGTCCGAAGTGCAGCCTCCTCAAGGGCGACGTTGTGATTTTGACAACGAAGTGGAGGTAATGGGACTTTGTTCAAACCCCTTCACACTCCCCCGTACTGGGTGAAAATGGGAGAAAGCCAACAGTCAAAGCAGTTCGACCGAGGTCGATAGGCATCGGTATTCACTAGCAGCATCTGATAGCATCAGGTAATGGCTACAACAAGGACCACATTCACACTTGATGAGGCGCTCTCTTCGCGAGCCCATGAACTTCGAGTCAACATCTCGGCAGCTGCGCGTCAAGGAGTCGCTGAAGCTGTTCGGGCTGCGATGGCCGAGTCCGATCGAGAGGCATATCTGCGACACCCAGAACAGGAGGACACGTTCTGGAGCGACGCTGAGGCGTGGGGAGAATCGTGAACAGGGGCGAACTTTGGCTTGCTCACGTTGGCCAAAAGCGTCGACCGGTATTAGTGCTCACTCGCTCAGAGGTCCTTGACGTTCGACACCTTGTTACCGTCGCTGAAGTGACGACGACGATCCGAGGCCTCGCCTCGGAGGTTGAGATTGACACTGTCGATGTCGGACTCAACCAACCTTCCGTCGTCAACTGCGACGGACTCCACACCATCACGCAAAGTTCGCTTACGGGTCCAGTCGGTCAAGTCGGCGAAGAAATCTTGCGCAAGGTGTGCACTGCCACTGCCTATGCGCTTGGATGCTGAAGGAGTCTGCCCCCGAGGATTCGAACAAGAATCGTTGGGCCACTTCACGAACGGAATTCAAAATGTCCGATCGATCAGGAACAACGTTGTGACTTTGACAACGAGTGGAGGTGATGAGACTATGTTCGAACCCCCTCGCGCCCCTTTTCATCAGGTGAAACATCTCCTCTGAATTGCCAACTTAGACCGTCGACAGCGCCACTTCCCGTTTCCTTGGGGTTTACTCGAAGCCCGTATTGCCTTGCACATATCGGCGCATGGAGCGCAGATAGCCAGACGTGGCGAATGACTGAACCGCCCTTCCTAAGGGGCCAGCAAGGCGAGTCGAACAATCTCCGGGAGCCGAAACCGCTGCGATCTGAAATTTCACAGTGCCATCGTCAGCGATCGTGACGATGAACGACTCCGCACCTCGCTCTGGGTGTCCGGGCAATGTGGCATAGATGAAGCCGTAGCGATCCGGCTCATCGATGAAAGTCACGATCCGACAAGGCGCTGCCATTGACAAGAAACTGCACCCCAAAGTGACCAATACCGTCTCGTCCTTGGTTGGTGACGTGGCCACTGGGAAAATGCGAAGTCCAACCAAATCATGGCCGCGCCACGTGCGAATGCCCGCCGACGCCCGAGCAAACGCGTCGGAGCCTTGGCCCAATTTCACCGATCTCGATATTCGACGGAAACCACGGGGCGTACCCTCGGCGAGAACTGCCCCCACATTGGTGAATGTCGGTTCATCAGTACGGGCGCGCCTGAGTATCTGTTCGATTGAATCCGAGCTTCGAGGTTGAACGAGTAGCACTGTCCGTCAGCCTTTCGAAGTACGTCCGGCGACTCGACAGGCCGGGGTTCCACCGGGAAGCTTGTAACGCCACCGGACTACCAATTTGTAGATCACCGAAGCTATCCAACTCGTTGGGGGGTTGAGAATGAGCAAACTCAACACCTTGAAAAGTCCGCCATCAGCATGAAGCGCTTGGCCGACTGCACGGTGACCTCGCTCTCGGAGCCCACTGTCGTCGACCCACCAAGCAGCGTCTTGAACATCTCGTTGACTGAGACCGTGATGTTCGAGCACTTCAGCATCCAGGTGTTGCCACGCTTCTGCTCGCTCATCATGTCGAAAGCGTCGTGCTGTCCATCCGGCGACCGTCGTGCAAAAGCCGCAATCTCCATCGAAGATCAAAAGAGAACCAGTTTGCACGTGTTTCGGTGTTTCGGAGAACCAACGAAGATCGTGAAGGCCGAATCGACCGGCTTCTGGCAAACCTTGTCGGATCGACTCCTCGTTGAACGGCGTAGTCGGTACAAGATCTTCGGGAAGCTCATCTGGAGCGAGGCACGGTTCGATGACTTCTTCCTTCAAGATCTGCACCTGGGCCTTAGCAATGAGCGGCACGTCCATCGCCCGTTCGGACACGATCGAAAGCAGGGAATGAAACTGCACGGGAACCGAAACGAACAAGCGACGTACGCCCAGAACGCTGGCCACCAGTCGAGCGGCGTCGTCAAACTCAATCTCGGTGGAGCCGACGAGTCCGACTGTCTTGTTGACGAGTTGTCCCTCGACCAGCGCCGCCACAAGAACCTTTGACACATCACTGACGGCTAAGGGCCTCACTCGACAATGGCCGACGCCAAGGTAGATCGGGAAGGTGTAGAGCGCATGACTCAAGTGATCGAGCATGTGGTCACCGCGGCCAAAGATCATTCCGGGCTTGAGAACCGTCCATTCGCAACTCGAAGACCGGACTAGCTCCTCGGCTGCCCACTTGGACTCGTGGTAGGGCGACCCACAGTTCGGTCGCGCACGGAGAAAACTCGTGATTGCGATTCGCCGAACGCCCGAGGCTTCCGCAGCACGAACAACGTTGGCGGTCCCCCGGACGTGGACCGATTCGTACGTTTGAGATCCGAGTTCACGGTTGATCCCCGCGCAGTGCGCCACCGCATCACATCCGGCAAACGCAGCCCTAAGGCCCACTTCATCACCGATTCCTAATCGGATCGAGGTGACGCCGGGAAGAGCGAGAACCTCTTGGGCCCAGGGCCGGTGATCAACTCCGCGAGCGAGGATCACAGCTTCGTGCCCCAGTTGCGAAAGGGTCTCGGCCAAGTGGCCCCCCACGAATCCAGTCCCCCCGGTGATTGCTATCCGCATGCTTGCGCTCCTCCGTCCGATTGGACACAACGAACGGTGAACTGGAAGGTCGAACTCATTGGCTCTTCCTCGATCGCTTCGCCTTGTCCCACTTGTGACGCATGACCATCTGACCTGGGCACACCGAGGAAAGGAACGTTCCCACTGAAACAGCGAGTCGCTCCTCAACAAGCGAGTAGTAGATACGGTTCGCTTCTCGGCGCTCGGTGACCAGTCCGGCACCTTTTAGTACACTCAAATGCCGAGAAATTGAGGGACCGCTGATCGGAAAGCGAGAGGCGATCTCACCAGCGGCGAGGTCGCCCGCACGGAGGTCCGCAAGGATCTGGCGGCGGGTCGGATCCGCCAATGCCTTGAACACGCCTGACTGGTCATCTTCCACATTAGCTATTTAGCCACATAACTAAGTACCAACGCAAGTCAGTCCTCGTTCTTCCTGCGATTGAAAATCCCAAGTCACCCCAGCGCAGTCTGGGGGTTCGAACAAGGCGCACACCGTTTTCGAGCGATCGGAACTCGAAAAAGCAAATTCATCAGGGAAAACGTTGTACTTTTTGCAACAATTTGTGGGCGCTGGGGGACTCGAACCCTCGACCTCAGCCGTGTGAAGGCTGCGCTCTAACCAACTGAGCTAAGCGCCCGCGGATGAAATGCTAGTCGGCGTGAAGACAAAGTTCGAATGCGCGTGGCAGTAGCCTTCCTTCGTGACATCGTCTAGTTCCAAATCGTCGCAACCCGTCCGCCCACGTCGTCCTTCGGCCGTCCCGAGCAGCGTGCTGAAGAGCATGGACAACACCGAGCGCTACGTGGGCTTCGGGGTTTCGATTATCGGTCTCTTCCTTTCCCTGGTGACCCTGTACCAAGCCGCCATCATCAAGAAGGCGTCCCAGGTAACAACGGCTTCTCCCGTCCATGGAAAGTGTGCCTCGGGATATCACCTGGTTAAAAAGGCGTGTGAACACGTCACCATCATCACCGCGGGTGGGTTGTGGATGGAATTTGGGTTGATAGCCCTGTCCGTCCTCGCATTCTTCCTCTGCGTATTCTTCCGTCGTCGCTACCTGACGGCCTTCCTTGGATTCTGGGCCGGCCTGGTGCTCGGTCTCTTCTCCAGCGGACTCCCCTTCTTTCTCTATGCGGTGTGGTTGGGGTGGCGAGCATGGCGACTACAGAAATACGGCGACGCCACTTTCGCTGGAGTCTCACGGATCACACGCGAACGAGCGCTGGCCCGCAAGGAAGGCCGGCCGGAACCCGAGCTTCCCAACTATGCGGAAGTTGAGGAACCTAAGACATCGAGACCAACGTCGAAATCTTCCGCCACGACGACACCGCCGAAGAAACAGGCGGAACCTTCCAAGCGCTACACGCCGAAGAAGCAAACGGGGAAGCGTCGATGAACATTCCGCTCGGTCTCGACTTCCCCACCGATTGGGGTCGAACTCCGCTGGCGCGCGCAGTAAGAACGCTGCTGCAGGACGTCATCATCGTGCCGGCCACTAAATACGCCTCGTCACTTACCGTCCAGGGCCTGGAGAACATTTCTCGAACCGAGACGATGATTTTTGCCGCCAATCACGTCTCACACTTGGACACACCGCTCATCCTGAGTTCACTGCCCGCCGACATCCGTCGACACACGGTGGTCGCCGCCGCTATGGACACCTTCTTCCTGGAAGCTCCCAAGGCCGTCACCACGGTCCTTACGTTCAACGCCATTCCCATCGAGCGCCACAAGGTCAATCGTCGGAGCGCCGCCTTGGCTCAGCGCATGTTGGAAGAACATTGGCATTTGCTCATCTATCCCGAGGGCGGACGCACGACCACGGGAAATCTCCAGGAATTCAAGGGCGGCGTCGCCTATCTCTCCGAGCGCACGGGAGCGGCGGTCATTCCCACGTTCGTCCACGGCGCGGGGGAACTGCTCGGCCCCAAGTACGCCAAGGCTGACGTGTACACGAACGCTCCTTCGCAATCCCGCCACCACGTCGCGGTCACCTTCGGCACACCACTTCGCCTCGAAGAGGGTGAGAACATCCGCCGCTTCAACGTCCGCATCGAAGAAGCGGTGGCGTCGCTCGGTCGCGCCGTGACCGGCGACGATACCTACGGCGTTCGCGGGGAGTGACGTACCGCTTTGCGACGCGCCTCGTAGAGGCGATCGGCCGGCGTGTCAATCTCCTCTAACAAATGACCAATAGCGTGACCCAATAGTTCGTCGGCGAGCCACGGGTTCATCGCGAGAACGGGTCCGTGGGCGTAGGTACCAATGACGCCCCCTTGGTAGACACCGTCCACCACGCCGTCGTTGCCATACCCCCTCTTCACCAATCCGAGGGGTTCGGCGTCGTGGGGATATGTGTGTCCAGCGTGGTTTTCGAAGCCCACGAGATCGCGACCATCCACGTCGACCAGAATTTCGCCCACCCGGCGCTTCTCACCACGCACTGTCTCCAGGGGCACGAGTCCGAGTCCCGAGTGGCGGCTGCCGCCTTCGACCGCAAAGGAAATGCCAACGATCTGCAGTCCCGCACATACCGCGAATAACAACGCACCGTCATTGAGGCGGTGCGCAATCGAACGGTCCGTGTGCAGAGCCTCGGTGGCGCGGCGCTGAGGTCCATCCTCTCCCCCTCCGAGGAGGTAAATCTGTGCGTCGGGTAAGGGTTCGTCAATCGCGACGGAGGTCAGCTCGGCTTCATAACCACGCAGACGGGCACGTTCGACCAGAACGAGTCCGTTACCGCCGTCGCCGTAGGTCCCGAGAAGTTCCGGATAGATGACGGCAATTTTCAGCACGCCTTGCTCTTTTTCACCCACTGCGCAAAGGCCGTGTAGTTGCCGATCACGTCCATAATTTCACCACTCGGGAGCCCGCGAGGGAAGAGCGGGTCGTCATCAGTCAAACGAACGTCGACGCCCGCGTAAAACAGACGCGTCATCAAATCGAGCGCTCGCGTGCCGTCGCACCACACTGTGCGACCGCGTAGACGTTCGAATGGCGCGTCGTACAACCACGAGGGGTCTCGACCGTCGGCCACATTGGCGTTGATCGAGACCACGACGGGGGAACTACCTTCCGAGACCGTGCTGATCAAGGCGGCAAGACCAGCGGGATTCTTCGCGAGCAACAATCGGAATTTTTGCTCCTTCCACATCCGTTCGCCAAAGCGACCCGCGACGTCCTCGACAGCATTGACTCTCGGGATGGAGTCGACCGGTGGAACGCCGATACGCTGCGCGGCGGCGACGGCTGCGGCCGCGTTGGCAGCGTTGAAGGAACCCGGAAGCTGCAGAGACAGCGGGTAAGTCACGCCATCCATTCGCACACCGTCATCGAAGAACACGTCCGGGTGCGGCGCTCGAAAGCCACAGTCGCACCACCAGGAACCGAAGAGACCTTCGTCGAAGTGAATGGGTTTCGTGCAGTGTGGACAGCTAATTGCGTCACCGTGCCACGGCGTGGGCAATGCGCACGCGGTTACCTTCGCGGCCGGCTGTACGGCGTAGGCGACGAGGGGATCGTTCACGTTCGCAATGACGTCCCACTCCGCCGAATTTTCAAGAGAGGAGAAGTGATCGCGCCAGCGCTGTGCGAGTTGTCGCACCTCGCTCGCGCGGTCCAACTGGTCTCGCGACAGGTTCAAGAGAACGACCGCTCGTCGCGCGGCATCGCGAGCAGCATTCATGACGGTCGGCAACCAGGGCTCGTCCACTTCGATGACGCACGTCGACGACGTACTGGTCGACAGAGCCGCCACGATGCCGGCGGCCATGTTCGAACCCGTCAAATTTGACGCCGGGTCGCCACCGATAGCGGCGCGCACCAGCGCGGTGGTGGTGGTCTTGCCGTTGGTACCGCTCACCAGGATCACCGTGCGGCCCACAAATAATTTTCGAAACAGGTCCTCGTCGATCTTCATCGCCACGCGACCACCGGCCACGGTCCCTGATCCGCGACCCAGCCCGCGACTCGTCGCATTCACGACACGCAATGCTCGCACCGCGATGCGACCCCTCATACCGAGGGCGCTGGGGCTTTTCGACATGGACCCACGCTAACAACCGTAGAAATAGCAAAGGGACCAGCCTAGGGGGGCAGGCTGGTCCCTTTGCAAAACTTTCGCCTCACTCCCGGAGGGGGGTTCCGTGCGAAGCGGGCGATAACAAGTATGACGGTCAGGCCAGTATCACGCAAGTCGTTTTACTCGATACTTCCCATCTGTAAAGTAGATGGCATGGACCTACGACAATTCCAGGCTCTGGTGGGTATTGCCGACCACGGATCCTTCTCTGCGGCGGCCATAGCGCTCGATACGGTGCAGTCGAATATTTCCGGAAGAATCGCCCGGCTGGAAGACGAACTCGATACTTTGCTGGTCGATCGAACGACGGGGCGCCTCACGAGTTCTGGCGAAATTGTGTGTCAACGAGCTCGCCGCATTCTCGGTGAGGTGGCCTCGATCGCCGCCGACGTCGTGGCGCTCGACGCCGCCGTGCAGGGCGAGGTGTCCCTCGGACTCATTGGCACGACCGGCAGGTGGCTGGTTCCCCTGCTCCTCGACGCGCAACGTCGGCGATACCCATTGGTGCGACTGCGCATTGTCGAAGGAACAAATTCCTCGTTGGAGCCCCGACTCGCCTCGGGCCAGCTCGAACTTGCGGTGTTGTCGCAACCTATTTCATCCCTCGATCTCAACGACACGGAATTGTTCGCCGAAGACCTCGTCTTGATCACGCCTCGATCGCACTACCTCGCCGAGCGTTCCGAACCCGTGTCGCTCGAGGAACTCGCCACCCTGGACCTGCTGCTCCCCCTCACCGGCACCACCATCCGTCGCGAGATCGACGAAGCGTGCGCGGCCAAGGGGCTCCGGCTGAAGGCGATCGTGGAACTAGACGGCATGCGCACGCTCGCCTCACTCGCTTTCGATGGATACGGCTTAGCAATCTTGCCGGCCACGGCGCTCCCCAGCCACCTGGCAGGAGATTTTCGCGCCGTTCCGGTCGACGGACTCCCCGAGCGACGTGTCGGTCTCGCCGTGCGACGTTACGGATTTCCTTCCACACCGGTACGAGCCATACGAGAACTACTGTTCCAACTGGTCGCCGAAGCGGGGTCACTCCCCCAAGGCGTACACCCCCTAGTTGGAGCGGAGATGGCGTGAGCGAAAAGAAGACACCGCAACAAGTTGCCGCCACTCTTCGTCGCTACCCGCCGCTTCGTCCCGTCATTTCCGCGGTCGGACCGCCGCCCGCATTTCGAGTTACTCCCGTGGCGAAGCGTTACGAGCATCTCGTTCGTTCCATTGTCCACCAACAATTGGCCGGTAAGGCCGCCGAAGCAATTTATGGTCGTTTTGCTGGGGAACTACACGGTGACGTGACGCCCGAGCGAGTCTTGGCGCTCTCCGACGAGACCATGGCGGGCGTGGGCTTGTCAGGAGCCAAACGTCGTGCGATCAGTGACCTCACCCACAAAGTTCATGACGGGACGGTGCGCTTTGAGACACACGGCCGACGCACCAATGACGAGATCATTGCGGAACTCGTTCAGGTGCGCGGCGTCGGCCCGTGGACCGTGCACATGTATCTGATGCACGCTCTCGCCCGTCCTGACGTCTGGCCGAGTGGTGACTACGGAGTGCGCAACGGTTGGTCACTCCTACACGGACACGACGTCATGATTTCGGCCCTTGAACTCGCGACCGCCGCCGACCACCTCGCACCGCACCGCAGCGCCGTCGCCTGGTACTGCTGGCAGGCCGTGGACGTCGCGCGCGCATCGGACCGTTAATCTCGACGACGTGAGCCCCATCTCCCTCGAAAGTTTCGAACGCGACGCGTTGCCGACATTGTTGGCGTACGGCGAGATCCCCGCTATTTCTCCGGCGTACGACGAGCACTGGCGCGAGCACGGCGAAATCGAGCGAGCCACGCAACTTCTGGCGCAGTGGGCACGCGACAGGGCGTTGGCTGATTTCTCCGTGTACGTCCAAACCATTGAAGGTCGGACCCCTGTCCTCATCGTGGACGTTGCCGCTACCGCTCCCACGATCGGTACCGTCGTTCTTTACGGACACCTCGACAAACAACCGCCCCTCGGTGACTGGAGCGAAGGACTAGCCCCGTTTTCGCCCACCCGACGTGGCGACCAGCTCTTCGCGCGCGGTCTCGCCGATGACGGCTACGCCACCTTTGCGACGTTGAGCGCTCTCGAAGACATGGAGCGACAGGGCATGGCGCACGCACGCTGCGTCGTGCTCATCGAAGCGTCCGAAGAAAGCGGCAGCCCCGACCTTCTCGCGCACCTCGATCTTCTCGCGACTCAACTCGGCGACGTCGAACTTCTCATTTGCCTTGATTCCGGTGCCATCACGTACGACCGCTTGTGGGTGACCACGTCGCTGCGAGGAAATTTGATCGCACACGTTCGCGTCGACGTCCTCGAGCGCGGTCAACACTCCGGGTCCTCCAGCGGTGTCGTTCCTTCGAGCTTCCGCATCCTGCGCCAACTCCTCGATCGCGTCGAGGACGCCGCCACGGGCCGCGTTCTCATCCCCGAACTTCACGGCGAGATTCCCGAGTCGCACCGTGTCGCCGCCGCCGCCATGACTGCCGAATTTGGTGACGTCGCCGGTGACGAACAACCCACTATTTCTGGCCTCGAGTTGATGGGTGACACACCCACAGATCGACTGTTGCAGCGCACCTGGTCTCCCACGCTATCCATCACCGGAGCGGGTGGTGTCCCGAGTGTCGAAAACGCCGGCAACGTGCTGCGCCCCTTTACGGAATTGGTTCTCAGTTTGCGCCTGCCGCCGAACGTCAACGGTGACGACGCGGCCAAAGTTCTCACGAGAGTGCTGACCAGCGACGTGCCGTCGAATGCCCGCGTGACGGTCACGACGTCACCAGCAACGGGCTGGCTAGCCCCGCCACTCGCTCCGTGGCTCGAGAGCGCGCTCGAAGAAGCCAGCGTGGCGACGTTCGGAAAGTCGGTCGGGTACTGCGGCGAAGGTGGGACGATTCCGTTTCTCGCGCAACTCGGCGAGCGCTACCCCGCCGTCCAATTTGTCGCCACCGGCGTGCTCGGACCAGGTTCCAATGCGCACGGTATCGACGAAATGCTCGACCTGCCGACCATGATCAATGTCGCCAACGCCGTCTCACACATTCTGTCCGCACACGCTGCGGCGACATCACGCTAGGAAAGGACAATCACATGACTACATCAATCGACCTCTGGGTGGATCCCGCGTGCCCCTGGGCCTGGATCACGTCTCGCTGGCTGCGCGAGGTGGAACAGGTCCGCGACGTGAAGGTGAACTTCCACGTCATGAGTCTCGCCGTCTTGAACGAGGGGCGTGATCTCAGTGACGAGTACAAAGAACTGCTCAAGAAGGCCTACGGGCCCGTGCGCGTGCTCATTGCGACCGAAGCCGCTCACGGCGGTGACGCTCTGGCCGCGATGTACGAGGCCATGGGCAACGAATATCACAACAACGGCAACAAGGACTTGGAATCTGTCGTCACCATCGCCCTCGAGAAGACGGGTCTGCCGAGCGAGCTGAAGAACGCGGCCACGGACACGTCGTGGGATGCTGCGCTGTCAGCGAGTCACCACGCGGGCATGGACCCGGTCGGTATGGACGTCGGCACCCCGGTGATTCACGTGGGCGACGTAGCCTTCTTCGGTCCGGTGATCACACCCACTCCTCGCGGAGAAGCTGCGGGCAAGCTGTACGACGGTGTTCTGCTCGTGGCCGCCACACCCGGCTTCTACGAAATCAAGCGCACGCGCACGGAAGGACCGAGTTTCCTATGACCACCCTCGACAACAGCCAGGGCACTCCCCTCTACGTCGCCGGTGACGACAGCGCGTCTCGCGCGATCATCGTTCTCCAAGAGGCGTTCGGTGTCAACCACCACATCCGTGACGTGGCCGAGCGGTTTGCGCGCGATGGTTTCTACGCGGTGTCGCCGGTCTTGTTTCACCGCACCGGTTCGCCCGAGGTGGCCTACGACGACTTTGCGAATGCGATGACCCACATGGGTGCACTGAACAAGGACGATCTCACCACCGATATCCACGCCGCCGTCGCGTTTTTGCACGACAAGGGTTACGCGACCGCCAACATCGGCGTCGTTGGATACTGCATGGGTGGCACCGTGGCCCTCTACACCGACACCCTCGGCGTCGTGGGCGCCGCCGTCTCGTTCTATGGCGGTGGTGTCAGTGCGGGTCGATTCGGCTTCCCCCCGCTCGTTGAACTGGCCCCGAACCTGCAAGCACCGTGGCTGGGCCTCTACGGGGACCTCGACAAGGGCATTCCCGTTGAGGACGTTGAAGCGCTGCGGACGGCCGCCGCGTCATCCGGTCAGACCACCGATATCGTTCGCTACCCGGACGCCGTACACGGCTTCCATTGCGACGCGCGTCCCGATGCCTTCCACCCGGAGGCCGCCGCGGACGCGGCTCAACGAGCGACGGAATTTCTCGTCGCTCAGTTGGCGGCCCGCTAGCCCTTCGGAATTTCCTTCCAGGACACGTCCTTGTCGTTGCGCGGTTCGCCGGGCAATCCGAGAACGCGCTCACCAATGATGTTGCGCATCACTTCGCTGGTGCCACCTTCAATGGAGTTCGCGCGCATGCGAATGAACAACTTGCGGTGGTCACCACCGTGCAGCGCCGATTCTTGCGGGCGGACCTGCGGATAGTTCGATCCGTACAGCATGCCTTCGGCGCCCAAGAGGTCCACGCAGAGTTCACTCGTACGCTGATTCTCTTCGGCGAAGGCGAGCTTCGCGACCGATCCCTCCGGACCGGGCGTGCCGGCCTTGCGCAGATCACTCGCCCGCTTGTTCGTCAGGCGACCAACCTCATTACGAACCCAGGCTTCCAAGAGCTCATCGCGCATGGCCATGGCGTGGCCGTCACGACGACCGGCCCACTTCTTTTCCCAGATCTTGACGGCCTCACCGATGATGCCCGAGCCTCGCGGGGGAACCGTGCCACCAATGGAGACTCGCTCATTCATCAAGGTGGTGATGGACACACCCCAACCCTCGCCCACGTCACCGAGTCGACGCGTGTCCGGTACGCGCACGTCGGTGAAGAAGCACTCATTGAATTCAGCTTCGCCCGTCGCCTGATACAGCGGACGAACGTCAACCCCGGGGGCGTGCATGTCCACGAGGAAGGCCGTGATGCCCTTGTGCTTGGGCACGTCGGGGTTCGAGCGGGCGATGATCAATCCGTAGGCCGCCTGGTGTGCCAACGTGGTCCACACTTTTTGACCATTCAGAATCCACTCATCACCATCGCGCTCGGCACGAGTGCCAAGCGTGGCGACATCCGAACCCGCGCCGGGTTCGGAGAAGAGCTGGCACCAGATTTCTTCACCCGTGAAAAGGGGTCGAAGGAAGCGACTCTTCTGCTCTTCAGTGCCGTGCACGAGAATCGTCGGGGCGCACATGCCGTAGCCAATGACATTGCGTCCGGCGGCACTGGGCGCGCCGGCGTGCGCGAAGCGTCGCAGAACCTGCAATTGGTGCGCTGGCGTGAGGCCGCGACCACCATTACCTTCAGGAAAATGAACCCAGGCCAGTCCCGCGTCGAACTGTGCACCCAGGAAGGTCACCGGATCAGTCGTCGACGGTGGGTACTGCTCCAAGAACGCGTCGATGACGGCGTCAAGTTCCTTTTCGTCGAGCGCCTGCTCTTCGGTGATGGCGGCCATGGTTCCCCCTTGATGGACGATCTCCGAATCCTATTGCGCGACGACCACCACGTCGAGACTCTCTCCATAGCGCGAGCCCGTACATTGGTGCGATGACCACACGACGAATTCTCGCGACCTCCGGAGGTTTCATTCCCGGTCCGGTTCAACAATCAGTGCGAGTGGGCGCCATGTTGCGCGACGCTCTCGCGGCGACGGGCAAGACACGGCCCCGCGTCTGCCTCGTGCTGACCGCCAGCGGCGACGCCGCGCAGTACTACTCCATGAGCTACGAAGCACTCAATGCAGCCGGGTGCGACGTGACGGAACTCAAGGTCTTTCCCCAACCTTCCGCCGACCCGGAGGAGCGACTGCTCTCTTCTGATCTCGTGTGGGTCGGAGGTGGTTCGGTGGCCAATCTCCTCAGTCTCTGGCAGCTGCACGGCATCGACATCGCGATGCGTCAGGCCTGGGAGGCGGGGGTCATCTTGGGCGGCGTCAGCGCAGGAAGTCTGTGTTGGCACGTGGGAGGTACCACTGACTCCTTTGGCCCGGCGCTGCAACCCGTGACGAATGGACTGGCTCTTCTTCCTTACGGCAATGGCGTCCACTACGACTCCGAAGCCCAACGACGCCCTCTGTTGCACGAACTCGTGAGCGCGGGCACCATGCCAGAACGCAGTTTCGCGACGGACGACCGCATTGGTATTTGGTACGAGGGTACCGATCCCGTCCGAGTCGTCAGCGACCTCACGGTTGATCCGAACACGGGTCCGGCCGCGTATGTCATTGATCGCGTGGACGGGAGTGCCGTCGAGCGACGACTGCCCGTCGGCGACATCACGCTCTAGAAAGAATCCGTTTCGATCAACGATTGCCCCGTCGCTGTTGTGGGCAGCGTCAGAAACCCGACCCGTCAGCCGTCCGACGGTGCGTCGCTCGTTGGTAAGGATTTCCCCATGGAGATGACACGGTCATCGCCGTAGCCCAGTCGCTCGTAGAAAGCCACGACGTCCTCGTTATCATGTCGAATCTGGAGATTCACCTTGGGACAACCCTGGGCTGTCAAGAGATCCTCCGCGTAACGGAGAAGTTGAGCGCCGAGTCCGGCGCGACGGCGGGAAGTATCGACAGCCAGCAGATTGAGCCACCCCCGACGACCTTCGTCACCAACCATGATGGTTCCCACAATCTCGCCGTCTTCCACTCCGACAAACAGATTCCCGTCAAAGGACATCTTTCGTTCGATCATCGCGTCGGCTATCTCTGGATCGTCAACGAGTTCACCGTCACGCCATAAACGCACGACGTCCTCGCGGTCGCGGCGATCGTAGCGGCGAATGTCCATGCACGCAGAGTAACGAGTCGGCTCAGCGTCCTTTGATGAGCCGCCTCAACTATCCAAGCGCCGTCAATGGTTGTTCGTTATGCTCCGATTCGTTGTACTGATGAGGGGGGTCTCATGGCACTACGCCGCGTTCTGTTCACTTCGATGGCTGCTGCATTAGCCGTTCCGATGCTGGTGATGTCCGGGGCCTCCGCGGCTCGCGTGAACCACGGCGGCACTCCCATGCCGGCGCCCGGCGTCGCCACGTGTGATTCATTGGTGTCGACACCCGTTGGCCACGACTGTTTGTTGCCGTGGCCGAACAACGCATTCACGAAGTCCGCAAGCACCGCGACCGGACTACTCGTCAACATCGCGAAGACCGCCACTCCCATGAACAAGAGTGGTGTGCACATCAACCCGACCTTCGAGAATCAGAACGACGGTTTTTCACCGGGCTCTGTCGTGATGATCCAGATTCCGAATCTGTCGCTCGCGAACTCCGCAATCGCCACGTCCACGAACATTGGTCTTTCCGGTTGCACCGTGACGGGCACGCTCACCAATAGCGCCGCTCCCGTCGTCCTCTGGGACGCGACGACCAAGAAGTGTGTACCGTACTTCGCGGAACTTGACGGTCAAAACACCGATCCCACCACCCAGCTCTTGATGATTCACCCGGTCGTGAACTACACCGAGGGCGACCGAATCGACGTGTTGCTACGGAATCTCTACGACACGAGCAATGCCCGCATCAGCGAACTCGCGGGAGAAGCCGCTGCGCTCAAGGGAACCTTGTCGCCGAGTTCGCGCGGCGCGCACTTGAAGTGGTTGACGACCAATGATCTCGCCACCTTTGACCTTTCCCATCTCTACGCGGCGTGGGACTTCACCGTCATTTCCTCTGGAGGAACCTCCGCGACGAAGTTCTCGGACTCGACATTGGCTGACCCCGCGCTCACCATGCGTAATCAGGCCTTCGCCCTCGTCGGAAAAACCAAGCCGGTATTTACCGTGTATTCCTCGGCGGTCGTCGGTACTGAGCTCCAAATTTCCGGCGCTTTCCAGGTGCCCACCTTCTTAACGAAGTGCCCGTCGGCGAGGACGGCCATGTTTGACTCGACGAACACCGCTAATTGCGGAGCAATGAATCTCGATAAAAATGGTCTGCCGTTGCTCGAGAAGTCCACTCTCTCCAAGGGCGCCACACCCACCTGGTCCAACCAAATCTGGGCCAACTACATCTGCGTTCTGCCCACGTCCATTCAAAGTGGCGTCAAGGCCCTGCCCACTCTCTATGGTCACGGCCTGCTCGGTTCGGCGACCGAAGTCTCCGGCGGCTCTTTCGTCAAGGGTGTCGCCCAAAACATGATGGGGTGTGCGACCGACTGGGCGGGAATGTCCTCCAACGACCTCTTGATGGTGGCGGCCAGTTTGTCGGACATGAGCAACTTCCACGAAAACGTGGACCACATGCTCCAGGGTTTTGTGGACTTCCAATTCTTGGCTCGTCTCGTCAATGACCCGAACGGCTTCGCGTCGAATCCCGCGTTCCAGGACGGTGGAGTCACCCGCTTCCAGGTCGGCAAGTGTCAGTACCAGGGTTACTCACAAGGCGGCATCATGGGCGGCGCCGTGTCGGCAATCTCCAACGAATGGAGTCGTGCCGTACTCGGGGTGCCCGGCGAGAATTACGGCGGACTTCTGCTCAATCGTTCGGTTGACTGGAGCGAGTTCAAGGCGGTTTACGATCCCGCCTACCCCAACGCAACTGACCAGCAGATCGGATTGCAACTGGGCCAGATGCTCTGGGACCGTGGTGAGAATGACGGTTACGCAGAGAACTTGACTACGCACCCCTACGCGGGCACTAAGGCGAAGCAAGTCTTCATCATCGAGAACTACGGCGACCATCAGGTGGCCAACGTGTCGGCCGAAGCATTTGGTCGCACCATTGGCGCCGTGAACCACCAACCCACGTTTGATACGAATGCCTTCGGCACGCCGCGCACCAACCTCCCGGTCACGATTCAGTGGGGATTCACGGCCGCGAACCAGTCGGTGTCCAACAAGGCCTTCATCGAACTCTGGGACTACGGCACACCTACGCCGCCCGTCGATAACGAAGCTCCCTCTGGTAGTCAGTACGGCAATGACCCGCACGGGTACGGACGTCGGAGTGTGGGGCTGATCGAACAGATCTACGGATTCATGTCGACCGGACTTGAAACCAACGTGTGTGGGAGCACCGCTTGTATTGGTGTGCCCGGCGCCTGAGTGACCTGCTGTTAGGCCCCCTCATCTCACGAGATGAGGGGGCCTAACCTTTTCTACGTGAGCCTCGAGACGCCGTCGCTTATTCCTCGCCCCGTGGAAGCTACGCGAGGCGACGGTGTCTTCCTCCTCCGCGCTCCCCTCTTGCTTGCGGCTCCCTCAGAATGGTGGGACGTCGCCGAAACGTTCGCGTGCGATCTCGCGATCAGCCTTGATGGCGACGTGGTCAACGTCGAGCCTTCGCGGGCCGCGATCACGATGACGCACGGTGCGGACCTGATCGACGGAGCCTTCGATATGCGCATCGACAGCGCGGGGATTCAGATTCTCGCTGGTGACGCGTCGGGGGCGGCGTACGCCCTCGTGGCACTTCGTCAACTAGCCCCCGTCTCCTCGTGGCGTGCAACACCATCAACGAGCGACATCGCGATCCCCTGCTGGCACATCGTCGATCATCCTCGTTTTGCGTGGCGTGGCGTACACCTCGATGTTGCCCGCCATTTCTTCTCCGTCGAGGACGTCTGTCGCTTCATTGACCACGCCGCCCAGCACCGCTTGAATTATGTCCACCTCCATCTCAACGACGACCAGGGGTGGCGTGTCGAGGTCCCCTCATTTCCTCGACTGACCGAGGTCGGTGCGTTCCGCACGTCATCGCCGGTCGGCCGAGTGGAAGATGCGAGCGATGACGGTATCCCGCACGAGGGCTTTTATACGAGCGACGACCTCGCCCAGCTCCGCGAACACGCTCGTCGTCGAGCCGTCACCGTGGTTCCCGAGATCGACCTACCGGGTCACGCCCTCGCGGTGCTCGCGGCGTACCCGGAGTACGGAAATACTCCGACCGTGCGATCCGTAGGCACCCGTTGGGGCATCAGTCATCACGTCCTCAACGTGGCACCTAACACGCTCGATTTTGCGGAAGCCGTAGTCTGCGCCGTCGCGGACTACTTCCCCGGGAGCCCGGTACATATTGGCGGGGACGAGTGTCCGACGACCGAATGGGAGGCGAGCGAACAAGCTCGTGGAATCATGCAGTTGAACGGATTTACTCACGCGCGACAACTTCAGGGTCTCTACACCGATCGTCTCACGCGAGCCCTCGAACAACGGGGCCATCGCGTGGTCGCGTGGGACGAAGTACTCGACGCCGACGTGCCGACTTCCACCATCATCGCCGCCTGGCGCCACTCGCTCTTCGGTACCGAGGCGGTGCGTCGTGGTCACGACGTGATCATGGCTCCCATGGAGTTCACGTACTTTGACTGGCCGAACTCCGAGAGTGCTGACGAGCCCATGGCCCTCTTGCCGCCACCATTCGCCACCACCTGGCAGAAGGTCTACGGGTTTCGCGTGATTCCCGATGACGTGCCGCACCACGCAGCGCACCACGTCATCGGAACTCAGGCGCAACTGTGGACCGAATACATCGCGTCACGTGACCACTTGGACTACATGGCGTTCCCCCGACTTTCAGCCTTTGCGGAAGTCGCGTGGGGAACATCAGGTGACCTGAGCGAATTTGGTCAGCGTCTCGCAAAGCATGCCGAGAGACTCGCGGCACTGGGAATCAATTTTCGACCGCTCGACGCCGCCGCAGCGACGAGCGACTAGGAACCGAAGACCGGCACCACTTGCGCTCGAGCGATTCCGTGAAATCGTAAGTTGAATCCAACGACCGCGGGCGCCGCACTTTCGTCGAGCCCCAACGAAGGGACATCAACAGCGTGGACCGTGGTCACGTAACGGTGTGCTGGGTCCCCGGGGGGCGGCGCCGCGCCGACGTAGCCCAGGAATCCCGCGTCGTTACGTACCTGAACCGCCAACTGGGGCAATATGCCGGGTCCGCCCGAACCCGCTCCTGAGTCCAGAGACGTCACCGAACGCGGAATATCGACGACTGCCCAGTGCCAAAAACCGCTGCCCGTAGGAGCGTCGGGGTCGTGAATAGTCACCGCGAAACTCTGCGTTTCCGCGGGAAAGCCTTCCCACCGGAGTTGCGGCGATCGGTTCTCTCCCGAATATCCCATGACATTCGCTACTTGTGCTGTCGTCAGTCCCTCACCATCGGTGACGTCGCTGCTCGTGACCGAGAAACTCGGCACGGCGGGAAAGAACGCGAACGTGAGGGGTGGTCTCTCAACAAAGCTCATCCTGACTCCTTCCACTTCCTATTGCACACCGACGAGGCGCTCCGCGCAACTCTCGCCGCCTACGCGGCGGTCACCATCACAGGTGAGGCACCCTTCGAAGAAATCTGATCGCCACTCACCAAGCAACCCGTTGATGGTGCGCACGAAAGGCCCATCGCTTCCGCGCTGGCTGTCCCCATGGGCAAAGCACTGGTCGCACTCCATTGCCCGTTGACCACGCTCGCGTCCAGGACGTCCTCGACGGCGGAGAGTTTCGGGACACCATTGGTGATACTGAGCGTGAATTGAATCATCGACACGACATCAACACACGTGGTCTTTGTCAGACAACCAACACCGACAGGTACAAAGCTTTGGAACCCACTCGTGCTCGGAGCCGTGGGTGTGACGATGACCGTGGCCGGGCCCGCCACACCACTGACTACCCGAACGCCGAACAATCGTTGGGTCGTGTTGTTTCTCGCGACGACGTCCACAATGCCGGTCAGCGTGCAATTACCCGCCGAAGGGCACGTCGAAGACGTTTCCGTCACGCTGGCCACCGATCCATTGGTGACACCTTGGGTAAAGGCACTTGTTCCCGTGACCACAGTTGCGGGGCCCCACACGCCACCCGTTTCGATTGCGATATAACTCGAGGGCTTGCGTCCCGTTGCCTCAAAATTGCCCGCGAGCACGCACGAACCCGTTTTTGCGCACGCCATCGTGCTCACTCCCACCGAATCCGTTGCTCGCACCGCGGCGTTGAGCGTCACGGAACCCGGCACGGCCGCGGTGGTCCACGTGCCGCCGACGTCCGTCGCGAGAAGGGATTGCGGGTGCAACTTCACGTCCGCGTACGTTCCACCGGCCACGCACTTGGACGCAGCCGTGCAGACCAGCGAGCTCAATGCGTCCGATCCGAAGTTCAACGAATCGAGCGTGCCGATGGACGTTGTTGCGCTCCACACTCCGGAAGCATCAGTCAACACGAACGCCGCCGTGGCAAAGCTGGAGAACTGATAATCACCCACCGCCACACAATTCCCCGCCGTCGGACACGAGAGAGCGGCCACGTCGAGACCAACGCCGGGTCCGAACAACGAGGTCGGGTTGAAGACAGTAATACCCGTCACGGGCGCCACGCTCTGCCACACACCCGAGATCTCGCTGTCGTAAAACGAGTTCGTGTTGCCGGTCTCGTCGGAGTAGACGCCGACGAGTCCGCAGTTGCCGAGCGACGGACACGAGAGACCGACGACTTGGAAGTTCTGAGCGTTCAACGAATTCACGCCTGGCAGAGCAGTGTCGATGCCCCAGGCACCCGCGGTTTGCTGATCAACGAACACCGATTCGTTACCTTGGGCGGTGTAATACATCCCGGCCGACACGCACGAGTTGGCCTTCGGGCACGCGACTCGAGCAGCAATGGCGACCGTTCCCATTGACAACGTGGCGCTGGTACTGAACTCGGCGGCCGTTGACCATGTTCCGGCCGAACTGGTCGCGAAGACCCCGGCGAGCAGCGAACTACCCGTCATCAATTCGCCCGAAAATACGCAGTTGCCGCCAGCGTCACACCACAACGATTGAGCATTGCCGTTAGGTACGTCAGTGGGAAGTCCCGTGTCGTCAACGAGAGGGGTCGCATTGGCAAACGTCCCGCCCGATTGAATCGCGGTGAAAAACTGGGTATTGCCATTGACGTCGCTGTAGGAGCCAGCCACAGTGCACGTTCCGGGACCCGAGCAACTGAGTTGCGTGGTCGTCGGACTCAATAGATTCGACAGCGAGGCGGATCCTCCGGTATCACTGACATTGATCGAGTTGTAGTTGGGCAGCGGCGTGGCCGTCGACCACACGCCCGCCGTCTCGGTGGTGGTGTATATCTGAGCGAGATCAGCATCGTCGGTGTATTCGCCCACCGCCGTACAGTTCCCGGGGCTCGCACAGCTGAGATTCACAACCTGGCCGCCCGAATAGAAATTCGACGTCGCACCTGTTCCCACGTTGAGGGCACTTTCTCCGGGGACGGTTCGCGCATTGCCCCAGACGCCACCGACTTCGGTCACGAGGAAAGAGCTTTGGACTTGATTGGCGTCGCTGACGGTCCCGCCGGCCTCGCAATCCGTCGCCGTGGAGCACGATACGGCGTTGACGAACCCGAAGGCACCGGCGTTGAGCGCCGCGAGTCCGGGTACTACCAAGGCCGGCGTCCAGACACCGCCCACCTGCTGGTATAAAAATCCGACGACTAAGTAGCCCAGTGCATTGGACACGAATCCTCCCACGACGCAGTTGCCCGCCGACGAGCAGGAAAGAGCGTTGGGTTCGGCGTCAGAGTAAGTCCCCTTGTACTTAATTCCGAGAGCCTTCGAGCCGAGCATCAACTGCGCGGCGCTCCACGTCCCCGATGTCTCGGTCGTGGTGATGGTGTACGTCACGGCCTTGGCTGATTGCCACGTTCCGGTGGCCGTGCAATTGCCGGGCGTGGAGCACGCCACCTGCACGAGTGATGAGGTTCCCGTGCCGAATGCCGATAGGCCGGGTACGGCGAAGGCATGTTGCCAGACGCCACCGACACTCTCTTCAATAACCGCGGTCGAGTTTGCCGTGCCCACCGTCACGCAATTCCCGTCCGTCGAGCACGACGCACCTACGAGGGATGATGTGGTGGCGGTCGATAGGACCCCCGTGGGAGTTGCTGCTGCACCCCACACTCCCGCTACTTCGGACTCGACGAAGGCGCGTGTTTGCTGGAGGTTGTTGCGATACGAACCGACGGCGACACAATTACCCACCGACGAACACGAAATCACCGGCGACACCTGGCTCGGTGTGCCCACCGTGACGGTCGTTGCTCCGCTCAGTGCCACGGGAGTTCCCCACGCCACTGACGGCGTGGCGGCACCCGCGGGCACCGCGAATTGCGTCGCAGCCGACGCCACGATCACGGCCATTGTCAGCCCACGGGACCAAGAACCTCGAAGACGCCACCGCATAGCCTTTACCTCCAGCGAACGGTCACGAACGCCCTCGGCACCTCCTCGCGAGGCGCATCACAATGCTGGACCCTAGACCACGAATTCGCACGGGCACCGGTTTTGTGTCGTCCCTACTGCGTTCACGCGGTGATCACGGGACACGAGCTGCGACCGCAACCTCGTGAACGCCGTTATGCACCGGTATCTCCGCGTTCTAGCCTTGGTCTCGTGTACCGCGTGAGTAGTGATTCCATGGTGGCGGTGTCATTGGCGAACCGTCCGTGACGTGGGGTGACGTCGCGCTCGTCGCGGCTCTCATTGTTCTCTGGAGTACGTTCTCCCACGCCTTCGCACGTTGGGGAATCAGCGAACCCCTCGTCTTCGTCACCGCCGGAGTTGCCTGTGGCGGCGTGCACGACCTGAGCGTCAGTGCTCAGGCGAGCAGCGTGCGACTTCTCGCGGAGGTGACCCTCGTACTCGTACTTTTCGCCGACGCCTCGCGCGTTCGCATCCATTCGCTCCAGCATGATCCGTGGCTACCCGCTCGACTACTCGGCATAGGACTTCCACTGACGGTGATCCTCGGTGCGCTGTTCGCACACGTACTTCAACCTCATTCGGGGTGGTGGGCAGCCCTCCTCCTTGGTGCCGTCCTGGCGCCGACGGATGCCAGCCTCGGCGCTTCCATCGTCACCGACCCTCGGTTGCCCGCCCGCGTTCGACGCGCGCTCAACGTTGAAAGCGGACTGAACGACGGGATTGTGACCCCGGTGGTTGCTCTCGCAATCGCGGCGGTGGTCGGCACCTCGGCCACCATAGGTACGCACGTACAGTCTGCCGTTGTTGAAATCGCGCTCGGCGCGCTGGTGGGGCTGGCATTGGGCGCTCTCGTCGGTCGAGTTCTCGCCACCGCGGTCCAGCGCCACTGGACCGACGGCGCCAGCCTCGGGGTCGCGGTCACGGCTACCGCCCTTGGTTCCTACGGGCTCGCGACCGTGGTGCACGGCAATGGATTTATCGCCGCCTTTCTGGGCGGTCTGGCATTCGGAGCGTCCGCGCAGTCGATCGCCCCGCAGCTCGTGGAGGTCGACGAGCAGGCCGGTCAACTGCTCGGTTGTTTCGTGTGGTACGTCTTCGGGGCCGCCATGTTGCGTCCGGCGCTCTCGAGCTCACTCTTACCCCGTGCGGCGCTCTACGCCGTTGTGAGTCTGACGTTGATCCGGCTCGTCCCCGTCGCCCTCGCTCTCGTGCGTTCACGACTGGGACATCCGACAGTGGCGTACATCGGATGGTTCGGACCACGCGGACTGGCCTCGGTCGTCTTTACTCTCCTCGCGGCTGACGAACTAGGCCAGCGGGTAACGCCACTGGTCACCTACGTCTCGATCACGATCGCACTCAGCGTCCTCTTGCACGGACTCAGCGCCAATCCTCTGACGACGCGGTACGTGCAGACACTGAGATCTCTGAGCGCCGATGCGCCAGTCCTCGCCGTCGTGCCGGTGCCACCGACGAGTCGGCGGCGATTCCACGGGACCGGTCCAACGCCGAGCTAGCGTCCACTTTCTAACCACGCACGAGCTCGGTCGACGGCCTCTCGACTCGACTTGCCAATACGTGTCGTCGAGATGACCACCTCGATCGGAGCGCGCTTCAGAACACCGGACCGGTCGAGCTGCGTGTTTAGGTCGCTCGAGACGCCGCTCAAAAACAAACGCCCGTCGACGGCCGACAGTCGTGTGGCGTAGTCCTCAATGACGTGGAGAAACGTGTTGCCGAGTTGGGCGCGTCCCCGCAGTCGCAGAACGAGTGCGCCGTGTGAGAATCCGTTCAGATCCGGCAGTCGTACCTGAAGTGTGCGGCTGCCGGCGTACAGCAGTGAGCCGTACACGTCGAGGACGGTGACGTCGTGTGACGGGAGCTCGTCGGGCACCGGCAGTTCGTCAAATGACCCGTCGACGTTGAGCCGTAGTTGGACGACACGTAGATCCATCGCTTCGCGATTGAGCTGCAGGAGCAGCGAAATAACGACGCCCAGACCGACGGCGGCGGGAATTGGAAGAAAGAGGGTGGCAACAAACGTCGACACCAGGGCGATCTGGGAGTTGGGACCCGCTCGCCACGTGTTGAGGATTTCGCCCGGCGCGAGCGACGACACCGCCGCCACGATCAAGACCGCCGCCAGAGTCGTGAGCGCGACGCGCGAGATCGCGGGGGAAAAAGCCACCAGGATCGCCATCATCCAAATTCCCGAGAAGATGGCGGCCCATCGCGTGCGAGCGCCCGCGGTTCGATTCAGCGCCGTTTGTCCGACGGAACCACCGACGGGTTGCCCCTTGAAGAGGGCCGAGGCGAGATTGCCGACGCCTTCGGCGACGAAGTCTTGATTCACGTTCGTGGCCGTGCCGTCGGGATTCGGTACCGCCTCGCCCACGCCAACGCCCTGGACGAGCACGACAGCGGCCACCGCCAATGCGCCACCAAAAAGCGACGGCGTAAACATCGACAGATGAGGGATACCCGGCAAAGGGAGACCCGCCGGAATCGGGCCCTTCGAACTGACACGCTGGACCTCGTCCCAGTGGAGGAGAACCGTAGTCAGGGTGGGAATAATCAACGCCACGAGCGCGGCGAAGGACGAGAACCTCGTGCGTGACGTCGACACGAGAATGACGCCCGCGAAGACCCCGATCAGAATGGTGTGCACATCCATGCTGTGCGGATGCGTGAGAACTCCCCACGCCTTGTCAATGGCGAGGGAACCGTGCGCGGGGGAACCCGTGAGGTCAGGCAATTGCCCGAGAATGATGTTGACCGCCACGCCAGCCAAGAAGCCCCGCATGACGGAGTACGAGACGAATCGCGCGTACCTTCCGAGTTTGAAGACGCCCGCGAGCACCATCGCCGCACCGGCGATGGCCGTCAAGAGAATCATGGCGGCCGCGCGTTGTGACGGGGCCACCGACGCAACCGTGGAACCCGCGGCGAGCGCGGCCGCGCTGGTTGTGGTGATGACCATGAACTGCGTCGACGACGTGAGACCACCCGCCACCGGACCGGCGAACGACGCGTAGAGCCCATGGATGGGGTTCACGCCCGCGAGAACCGAGGCCGCCATGCCGTCTGGCACCGAACCAATGGCTCCCGGGATTCCGGCGACGGCGTCCTTGATCATGTCGTCCTTGCTCGGCAGTAGGCGACGCCACGATCCCTTCACGAATGACTGGTTTACTCGCTTTGACGACCTTGGCGTGACTTCACGTGGCCCTTGAACTCCGGGG
The DNA here is from genome assembly GCA_903871335.1 of uncultured Actinomycetes bacterium. Taxonomy (GTDB): domain Bacteria; phylum Actinomycetota; class Acidimicrobiia; order Acidimicrobiales; family RAAP-2; genus RAAP-2. Next base: position 86,596 of record CAIQGE010000026.1, on the reverse strand, counting down.
AGCGTCGCGAGAAGTACCGTGGCCCCATGTCCGCCGCCACGCTCGCCGAGCTTCAACAACATCGTTACGAGATTTCATCGAATGATTTCTTGCGCTTTCGCGAGGACCCTCTCGATGACGCCATCGCTCGGATCGTCGCGAGCGTGGCCGAGGGAGATGAGGACGAGCGTGCGTCCGTGCGAAACGAACTCACCAGTGACGACGTGGACACGTTGCTCACGTTCGCTCAACGACGTGTCGTGCGTGCTCACCGCAGTGCCGACGGCGCTGCCGCTCGCGCCGCATTGGACGCCCTCGCCGTTATTCCCCCCGCGGGCTACGACTTTTATGAACCCTGGTGCAAGGCCGCCTACTTCCTGGCCGCGCGCGATGGCGACCTCGACGACCTCGGAGAGAGATTCTGCGAACTCGCCGATCCTCGGCTCGTTGATCGAGCCTCAATCACTCTGGACGCGATGAACCGAGTGCATTCACTCGCCCAGTGCGGGCTCGTGGAAGTCTCGACCTCGTATGGACCCGGCCTCCTTTTCGTCGCCACACCTCTGTCGAGTTCCTCGGATCCCTTCGGCGGCGTACGAGGCAGACCCTCCATCGTCGGTGACTTTCCTGAGGCCTACGCTCCGCGTACGAATCTCGCGCAGGTAGCCGTCTCCCTCGCTGACGCCCTGGAGACAACGGGTCTAACGACGTGCAGCCCTCTCGAGCACGACGAACTATCGGCCACCTTGTTCTCAGATGTGATTGACGGCGGTTTCCTTCCGGTCCGGGGTTGCCTGAGTTGGGTGGCAGAGGAAGTCGCAACCGGCGCCTCCTTCACGATCTACGTCGCCGAAGTTCCCGACGACGAGGATGTCGACGCATTGGTTGATGCCGTTCTCCTCAATGACGATCAGGCCGCTGCAGCCGAGGGCACGCGTCTGGTGATTCTCAGTGCCGTGCCCGACTTTGAGGTCGACTTCGCCGACGACGACGTGGATCTAGACAATTTTGATGAGAACGACGAGGAATTCGACGAGGACAATGACGAAGAGGACACTGAGGACCAGGAGGAGGAACCCACGCCCGGCGAAGTGCGATTCGCGGCCGTTCTCGCCCTGGCCTTCAGAGTTCTGGAGGAGACCGCAGCGCATTAGTCGCTAGTTGCGAAGTTTCTCGACAATAGATCTATGGTGCTGATATGACACCTTCAACTGCCACCGAAGCCACTCGACGTTTCCTCGAAGAATCATCTCGGTCCCTCCCCTTCGCTGATCGGCAAGATTTCTCCGACGCTGAGCGCGGGCTCCTTGGAACGAGCGAGTCTCGCACCATCACCAACGCCGAAGGTTCAGTGGTGTGGGATCTGGACGCCTACAAATTCATTCATTCTGACGCTCCCGACACGGCGCACCCGAGCCTGTGGCGCCAAGGGCAACTCTGCTCACGCGACGGTCTCTACGAGGTCGTGCCCGGCATTTATCAGGTGCGCGGATTTGACATCTCCAACGTCACCTTCGTCGAGGGAGACAGCGGCGTCCTCGTGATTGACCCACTCACGGTCCAGGAGACGGCGAGCGCGGCGCTCGCCCTCTATCGATCTTTGCGCGGCGATCGTCCCATCGTGGCAATGATCTATACGCACTCGCACATCGACCACTTCGGCGGGGTGAAGGGGATGCTGAGCGAGGAGGAGGTCGCTGAGCGACAGATCCCCGTCATCGCTCCCGAAGGCTTCATGAGCCACGCGATTGAAGAGAATGTTTTCGCCGGTACCGCCATGGCGCGCCGCGCCGCCTACATGTACGGCGCCGCACTCGAAAAAGGACCCGCCGGTCAGATCGGTGCCGGACTTGGCCAGACAGTCCCCACCGGTGTTCCGACATTGATTCCACCGAATTTCGACATCACCTTTACGGGTCAGGAACTCACGATCGACGGCGTGCGCATTGTCTTCCAGGTGACGCCCGGGACCGAGGCGCCGTCGGAGATGAACTTCTTCTTCCCTGACTTTCGCGCCCTCTGCGCGGCGGAGAACGCGACGCACACTTTGCACAACATCTTGACCTTGCGTGGTGCGGTTGTTCGCGACGCTCACGATTGGGCGCACTATCTGAATGAGACCATTGATCTCTTTGGTGCGGATCTCGATGTCGTTTTCGCGTCGCACCACTGGCCCACGTGGAACCAGGATCGGGCTGTGGAGTTCCTCGCGGTCCAACGAGACATGTACCTCTACCTTCACGACCAGACACTGCGCATGATCAACCAAGGTCTCGTCGGAACCGAGATTGCCGAAGCGATGCAGATTCCTCCCGCGCTCGTGGCGGCCTGGCACACCCACGGGTACTACGGATCGGTCAGTCACAACGTCAAGGCGATCTACCAGCGCTATCTCGGTTGGTTCGATGGCAATCCCGCACACTTGTGGAGCCACACGCCCACCGAGGCCGCGTGGCGTTACGTGTCAGCCTTCGGCGGTGCCGACGCCGCCGTGGCCATCGCACAGACCGCCTTTGACGGGGGCGATTACCGCTGGTGCGTTGAAGTCCTCAATCACGTCTTGTTCAGTGACGAAAACCACGCCGCCGCCCGCGCCCTGCAGGCTGACGCCTTTGAACAGCTGGCCTACGGCTGCGAGAACGGCACGTGGCGCAATTTCTACTTGGGCGGAGCCACGGAATTGCGACATGGCAATTTTGGCACACCGACCGCCTCCAATTCGCCGGACCTCTTTGGGGCACTCACGATTGGACAGATCTTTGATTCCATCGCGATTCGTGTTGACGGACCGAAGGCGTGGGACCTCCACCTCGTCATCTCGTGGGTATTCACCGACGTGAACGTCACCTACGTCACCGAACTGCGCAACGGTGCTCTCAATCATCGAACAACGGACGCGCCGGCGGCAGGATCAACGACCTTCACCCTCACACGCCTCGCGCTCGGCGGTCTCGTGGCCGGCGTTCTCTCGTTGCCCGACGCGCTGCAGTCGAAGGCGGTGAGCGTCGTCGGGGACCCGTCCGTCTTGGGCACGCTCGTCGGCGCTTTGGCCGAGGCCGACCGCGAGTTCGCGATCGTCACGCCGTGAGCTCCTAAAGAACGCCGAGGCCGACGAGGCCCTTGACAATGAACCACACGCCGAAGATCGCGCCCAGTGCGATCACGAGAAGGCGATTGTTCGCGCGTAACCATCCCGCGGCCTTTTCGAGCACCTCGCTCGACTTCTTCGGTGCGACGTACGCGAAGAGTACTGACAGAATCGACAGACTCTCGGCGAGAATCACGAAGACAAAGAAATAAATTGAGGCCGACGGTTGCCCCACGTTCGCCGCACCAATGGCGGACAGAGCACCCAAGGTGAAGAGCCAGAACTTCACTTGAATGAGCAGCATGCCCGCCCCGATGGCGAAGGCCTTGAGCGGTGTCACGGATTCAGTCATTGCTAGCCACTTGGGCGGCGGAGCGTCGGGGTCCACGGTCGTGAACACCTGCTTGATTCCAGTGACGAGCAATAGGAGACCCGTGAGCAGGATGACGACCGAGAGAATGACGCCGGGCCCACTCGTCGTAGTCTCGGGCGCCGCGTTCGACAAAATGAGACCAAAGAGCCCACCCTGCAGCATTCGTGTGAAGGTCAATCCGGCGACGAAGGCGACCGCGGTGACGCGTCCCGACTTCGAGCGGAGCAATAAAAGCGTGATCATGACCTGAATCGGCACCAGCGCGCTGCCAAGGATGAGTGGAACGAGTGAACCCCACAGAGATGCCATTGCGCCTACACCGACCTTCCGCTGTTCACTGCTGGGCCAGTGCGCCGCGCGCCTGACCCGCACCAAAAGCGGCTGCCAATTCTTCGTTCATGTCACTCAAGAGTTCAACGTCAATCTTCTTGATCGTACCGGAGAATCGGTACATGACGGGGTACGGCCCCACCGACGAACCCGTCGAGACACCAACATCCAACGTCTCGCCACTCATGGAGAACAGAAACGGCACCGTTTGTTCAATACGCCCGGACGCCACCTCAACACCATCGAGCGACAACACGACCACCCCACCCTTTCCGAGTCCGCCACCGTCATAGGTAAAGTGCACGCCGAGCTCGTGTCGGCCCGGTGGAACAGGGTGCGCGCCGGTGACTGCGGTGAGTACGAGGCCGAAGTAGTTGTAGAAGTACGTCGGGCACCCGTGATCATCGAGGTACACCGCCCAGCCCGCCATAGACCCGCCCTGGGAGATCAGAACCCCTCGAGCGCCACCCTCTGGAATCTCAATGTCGGCGTTCAGCGCAAACGACGCGTTCTTGAAATTCACGACCGCCAGTTCGGGCATACGCACCGTGTCGGCGAAGAACGTGGTGGTCGTACGGCCCTCCATGTGACTGGGTCGATTAAAGGGCAGACCGCGCATCAGAGTTTGATCGCTCAGGGGGAAGACGTTGAATTTCTCGGCCTCCACAACGAACATTGCTCGGAGTTCGGCCAACTTCTCGGGGTACTGCGCGGCGAGATCCACGGCTTGGGAAAAGTCATGGCGAACGTCGTACAACTCCCACGTCTCGTGATCGTCGTCAAAGGGGACAGCCTGCGAACGAATCCACGGGACTCGTCCGTGAAAACACGATGCGATCCATCCGTCGCAGTACAGCGCTCGATTCCCCAGAATTTCGAAATACTGGGTGCGAGTAGCGATCTCGGCCTGGGGATCAGCGAAGGAGTACCCCAGCGACACGCCTTCCATGGGACGCTGCTCGACACCATTGACTGACGTCGGTTCGGTGATGCCCGCCGCCTCGAGGATCGTTGGGGCGATATCGATGAGGTGAGAGAACTGTGTACGCAATTCCCCTCGTGCCTCGATGTGTCGAGGCCACGACACGGCCATGCCATTTCGCGTCGCGCCGAAGTGAGACGCCACCTGTTTCATCCACTGGAACGGTGCGTCCAACGCCCACGCCCAGGCGGCGTTGTAGTGATTTTCGCAGCGTACGGTGCCGAAATCATCCATGTGTGCGAGCAGCCACTCGGGATCTTCCGGCATGCCGTTCTGAAACGCCGGGGCGCTCCACGCGCCGTGCACTGTTCCCTCGGCCGACGAGCCGTTGTCGCCCGTGATGTAGACGAACAAAGTGTCCTCGAACAGACCCCGTTCCTCGAGTTCGTCGATGAGCCGACCCACTTGAGCGTCCGTGTGCGCCAGGAACGCCGCATAGACCTCCATCAGTCGCGACGCGACGGGCTTGTACCGATCCGGGTAGTCAGCCCACGCTTCTAGTTGCTCGGGTCGTGGTGTGAGCTGCGTGCCGGGTGGAATGACGCCGAGGGCGAGTTGACGCGCAAAGGTCTCCTCGCGCAACGCGTCCCATCCCTGATCAAAGGCGCCAGAGAATTTCTCGATCCATTCCGACGGGACGTGATGGGGTGAGTGAGTCGCTCCCGGCGAGAAGTAACAGAAGAATGGCACATCGGGTGCCGAAGCGAGGTGCTGATGCATCCAGGCAATGGTCTGGTCCGCCAGGTCTTCGGTGAGGTGATACTCCTCGCGACCAACATAGGGTTCCACCGGCGTCGTCTGGTCGTAGAGGGCGGGCTCGTACTGCGACGCTTCGCCACCGAGGAATCCGTAGAAACGGTCAAAGCCCAGTCCCGTCGGCCAGCGATCAAAAGGCCCCGCCGGACCGACCTCCCACATGGGCGTCACGTGGGCCTTACCGAAGAGTGCCGTCGAGTACCCGTGCTGCCGCAGGATTTCTGCGATTGTGGCCGTCGATTTCGGAATGATGCCGTCGTATCCGGGATAGCCGTACGCGATTTCCCCAATGCCACCCATGTGGGCACTGTGGTGATTACGCCCCGTTAAAAGAGCCGCGCGACTGGGTGAGCACAGTCCGGTGGTATGGAATTGGTTGTACTGCAATCCCTTGGCAATAATCCGGTCCAGAGCCGGTGTCGGCACCGGACCACCGAAGGCGCTAAAGGCGCCAAAACCAACGTCGTCCAACATCACGACGACAACGTTCGGCGCCCCTGCCGGTGGGCGGGTGATACTCGGTCGCTCGGGGGTGGACTCGGTCGCGAGGTGGTGAATCACGCCACCGAAGGACTCCGGCGCTAGGGGCAAAATCGAACTCGTCATGGCGTCCCCCAACAAATCTTTCACAGCGCCAAGCGCCGTTGTGGCGAAGTCTACAAAGTGGACGGCTCATCGCCGGAGACCGGCAACGTCACAGAAGTTGCAAGAATCCTTTGAAACCCAAGACGATGCCGAAGACGAGGGCCAGAGTGAACAACAAGAGACGTTGACGTGCCTCGAGCCATCTTCTCGTGGCGGTCAATTGCCGCACAGCTCGCTCTTTGTTCACCATGACGTAGATCTCGGCGCACAACAAGGTGCTTGTCGCGAAGACCACGTACAAAGCAATCGAGATCCACGCCGACGGTGATCGCAGGTCGATCTCACTCACCGATGCTGCGCCCGCCGCCACGAACGGCCACGGTTGTATGAGCACACCCAAGGTTCCCGCACTCCACAGAGGCATCGTGTCGAGGCGCCCCAATAATTTGGCCTGCCCCTCACTCACCGGCGCGCCGGCACGGTACTTCTGCCATTGACGGCGCGCGACGGCGAGGAGGCCGAGCCCAATGAACAAGAAGAGCAATGAGACGACTCGACCCGGTGTTGATGCGGGGCGCGGAGGGCGACCACCGGTCACGAGCAAGGTCGCCACAATGATGATGACCAGACTCGCCACCCACCCCACGATGAAAGACGCGCCCTTGGCGAGGCCTCGTTGCGAACTCAGGAGGATGAAAAAACAAACCAGAGGTAGTGGTGACAGCGTGACGATCAGACCCGCCACCAGCAAGGTCCAATTCATTCATGCTCCCGATCGCCGTCCCTCACCAGCATTACCGAAATGCCCGCAGCGCTGACGACAAAAAATCGAGAGATGGTAAGTTTCTTCTCGGAGGTGCACCATGTCACTCGGACCGATCGAAGTCCTCGTCATCGCTTTTCCTGACAATCAATTCAATGGCCACATCATTCCGGAACTGGAAAAGTTGGTGGAGGCGGGCACCATCAGCGTCGTCGACGGACTCTTCTTGACCAAAGATGCAGATGGCGACATTGCCTTTATCGAGTTCGACCAACTCGGTGCCAACCATGACGCCGCTCGCCTGGCCTCGTTGCTTGATCAACTGGACTCGCTCATTTCCGACGAGGACGTCGCCGAACTGTCCGAGCAATTGCCCCTGAACTCTTCGGGTGCCATCCTCGTGTTTGAACACACGTGGGCCAAGCCGTTCCGCGACGCCATTGTCGGTTCCGGTGGCATTCTCGCCGGTGACTTCCGAGTCCCGGGGATCGCCATTGACGCCTTGCTGGACGAACTCTCCAGCCTCGACGCCTAACAACACCACGAACATCACACGCCAAGGAGACACAACATGATGAGACGACGCATGGGACGACCGGGACTCGTCGGTACGATGGCCCGCACTGCCGTCGTCGCCGGAACGGCTTCGGCCGTCGTCGGCGGCATGAACAACAAAAAGCAGGCTGCCGCCTCACAACAGCAGGCCGCGGCCCAACACGACGCAGAGACCCAGGCCCGCTTGGATGCACTGGAAAATCAAGGCGCCGCACCCGCAGCCGCAGCCGCACCTGGTGGCGACATGGTCTCGCAGATTCAAAAGCTGCTGGACCTGAAGAATGCCGGCGCCCTCAGTGAGGCTGAGTACGAAGTCGCCAAGGCGAAAGTGCTCGCCGGCGCGTAACTTCGACCGACTCGACGGCGATCAGATCGCTTCGCCGTCGAGGAGCAGTTCCACGTCAATATTTCCACGCGTGGCGTTGGAATAGGGGCACACTTCGTGCGCGCCCTTGATGAGCTCGATTTTGACGTCCCTATCGTCAATTGCGGGAACCGACACATCCAAGGTCACGGACAAGAAGAATCCGCCCGTTCCGTTCGGGGTCAAGCTGACCGCGGAACGAATCGTGACTTCACCCTCTTCGATCTTCAAGCGACGCGCGACGGCACCCATGGCACCCTCGAAACACGCGGCGTAGCCAACGGCGAAGAGTTCTTCAGGATTCGTGCCGCCGCCTTCGCCACCCATCTCCGTCGGTCGCCGAAGGTCCAGCTGCAGTGTGCCGTCAGACGTACTGCCGTGTCCGTTACGACCACCGGAGACGATGGCGTGCGCGGTGTAGAGAACTTTGGCCATGGAGGGTCCTTTCGCGAGTGCTGGGCTTCTGATGCACTCTAGGAGTCGGTCACGCGCGGGCGTACACGAAGTGTTACTCGCAAGTAACCAATCGTCCTATATTGATGCGGACGGATCAACCGGTCCGCGGTACTCACCCTTGGGGAGGACGAGATGACCGCCACGCTCGACAGCGCCACGAATAGCGATTCGATTTTGGATGAACTTCGTACCTGGCTTTCTGACAACTGGGATCCCGACCTGACGGTCGCTCAGTGGTGGGAGAAGTTAGGTCTCGCGGGTTGGGCGGCACCGACGCTCCCCACTCACGCCTTTGGTCGCGGTGTTGCACGTTCGGTGGGCGTGCAGATCGCCAATGAGATCCAGGCCTTCGGCGCCATGGGCGCTCCTGACGGACTCGGGCTGCTGCTCGCGGCACCGACCATTGCCGACCACGGTACGCCCGAACAAATTGACCTCTACGTCCGTGAGATCGTGACCGGACAAAAGGCGTGGTGCCAACTCTTCTCCGAACCCGGTGCCGGATCCGACCTCGCCGGACTCACCACTCGCGCGATCGAGGACGGCGAGGAGTGGGTCGTCACGGGACAAAAGGTGTGGACGTCGCTCGGCCAGAGTGCGGACCTCGGGATGTTGATCGCACGAACCAACGTCGACCTGCCGAAGCACCAGGGCATCTCGTACTTCGCCTGCGACATGCACCAAAGCGGCGTCGAGGTGCGACCGCTGCGTGAGATGACCGGCCACGCCATGTTCAACGAGACCTTCCTGACTGACGCGCGCGTGCCCAATTCGGCCCTCATTGGCGGAAAGAACAATGGCTGGAAAGTAGCGAACACGACGTTGACCTACGAGCGTTCGGGTCTCGGTTCTGGCGGCAGCTCGCGCGGCGCGACGGCCACCCCCGGCACCATTGCCGGCAACTTGAACAAGCGCGTCGGCGACTTCGTCACGGCGCCGGCGCCCAAGAAGTCCAGCTCCGCGAGTACCCCGAAGAAGCGCTCGGGTGGCATGTTCGAGATTCTCAGTGGTCTCGCCAAGGGAAATGGTGCTTCAAAGCGCGCCACGGTGCGTCAGGATTTGGTGCGCTTGTTCACGCTGAACGAAATTGGCCGCATTAATGGTGAGCGCGTCAAGGTGGCGCGCGCGCAGGGCCAGGACATTCCGGGCATGGGAAACATCTCCAAGCTCTCCATGTCGATGATCATGCGACTCACCCGTGACCTCGGTCTTACGATTGTGGGTAATCAGGGAATGCTGCACGGCTACGAGTCGAGCGAGCAAAAGGAATTGAGCGAACTGATCGGCAATCCCTTCCTCCCGGCCGTGACGACGACCTCCTTGTACGCCCAGGCTCCACAGATCTACGGCGGAACCGACCAGATTCAGCGCAACATTCTTTCGGAGCGCGTGTTGGGACTGCCTAAGGACCTAGGGCCGGACAAGAACACGCCGTTCTCGCAGCTACCGAAGAACGCGTGAGGGAGCCTCGGCACTACGACTCGTGTCACTGCGGGCGTCGCCCGTGAGCATCCTCGTCACTCTGCAAAACGTTGTCCTGCGTGGCAATGATCGACCTCTTTTCGACAATCTCAATCTCACGATCTCGAGCGGCGATCGCATCGGCGTCGTCGGCATTAACGGCGCCGGAAAGTCCACCCTGCTACGACTCGTGGCGGGTTCTCTGACGCCCGATGACGGCACCGTACATCGAGGCCGTGGAGTGCGGGTGGGATTCCTCGAACAGGATCCCGACTTCGCGCCTGGTTCCGTGCGCGACGCCATTGGTGAAGGTTGGGAGGCGGCCGCCGCACTGGATCGCCTCGGCATGACGGGTTCGCTCGATCAACACACGTCCAGCCTGTCGGGTGGACAATCCAAACGCGTGGCACTCGCCCAAGTGTTCGCCACCGAGACGGACCTCCTCATCCTCGACGAACCGACGAACCACCTCGACCTCGAAGCTATTGAGTGGCTGGAACAACAGATCGCGGCCTTCGCGGGGGCGGTCGTCCTCGTGAGCCACGACCGCTTCTTACTGGACCGCGTCACCACCCGCATGCTCGAGATCGACCGGGGTGCGACCTACGTGCACGCGGGAGGCTACGCCGCGTTCCTCGAGGCTCAGGCCACCCGCGAAGAGATCGCCGCTGCCGCGGAGGCCACTCGCCGCAATCTCGCGCGCCACGAACTGGCTTGGTTGCGGCGAGGCGTGAAGGCTCGATCCACCAAACCCCAGGCCCGGATTGACGCCGCGCAACGCCTACTGGCCGCCCGACCCGACGCCGCCGCCCGCGATGGAGCCCTCGACATCAGCATTGAGATGCCGCGGCTCGGTAAGACCGCCGTGTCGGCGTACGACGTCACCTTCGCCTACGAGGGGCAACCACCCACCGTGCTCGATGCCACGATCGACATTGGCCCTGGCGACCGACTCGGCATTGTCGGTCCCAATGGCGCGGGCAAGTCAACGTTGTTGCGACTCCTCACCAAGCAGGTCTCACCTCACAGTGGCGAGGTCAAGCACGGTGCCAAGGTGGTGCTGTCCCACTTCGACCAAAATGGCGCTGACCTCGATCCCGAGGCGACGGTGCAACAACTCGTCGCCGGTCCGCATCGTCCGCCCGGCGATCTCGCCGACATTGCCCTCATGCGTCGCTTCTGGTTTACCGGGGCCCTCCCCGCGTCACGGGTCAAGGAACTCTCGGGAGGAGAGCGCCGTCGTCTCCAACTTCTCCTCGCGGTCGCTTCACGACCGAATGTGCTGTTCTTGGATGAGCCGACCAATGATCTGGATCTTGAGACTCTGCGCATGGTCGAGGACTTTCTCGCCGAATGGCCCGGCACACTCATCGTTGTCTCACACGACCGAACTTTCTTGTCGCGCACCACCGACCGGCTCATTGAGGTTCGACGAGACGGCTCCGTCCACGCCGTGCCCGGAGGCATTGACGGATGGATCGCGCGCGCCTCGGCACCGACGAAGTCGAGCTCGCTGCGCGTGGACGAGTCCAGCGACGCGGCTCCCACTGTTTCCAAGAACAAGCGCTTACGTGAGATCGAAAAGGAAATGACGAAGTTAGAACGAAAGAAATCCAAGCTCGTCGACAAACTCGCCGCCACCACCGATCACGTGGTGCTCAAGGCATTAGGTGATGATCTCCATTCGGTGCAGGGCGAGCTGGACGTGATTGAAGAAGAGTGGTTGCTCCTCAGCCACGACTGACGGCTTACTCCTCGGGATCGAACTGCCCGCTCTGCGCCCCGAGAATCTCGCCGATGGCCGTCACGTGCCGATGGATCTCGTCGAGGAGGTCCGTATTCGACTTCACCTGTGACGTGAGCTCGGTGTTTTCCTGAATGAGCTTCTTGATGTCGTCGGTATTCGTGGAGGTGTGCATGGCCACCTCCGACGAGATCGCGTCGGCGCGCTTGGCCGCGATCAGCAGGGCGGCCGCCTGGACTCCCGCGAGCATCGACAGAAACAGGTTCAAGAGAATGTAGGGGTACGGGTCAAACGCCTTGTGATGCAGCACGTGAGAGATCAGCAACGTGTTCGTCAGCGCCCAGAGGATCATCACGCCGAAGAACGAAAAGACGAACGGCCACGATCCCATGACGTTGCGCATGCGGTCGGCGGCGCGCTCTCCTCGCGAGAGCTCGTCGCCCGAACGCACCCCGGGGTGTTTGTGCCAATGCGACTGCCACGAATGAGAACTCATGGCGCCATGTTGTCAGTCGTGGGCGTCCCCGCGAGGGAATGGTGCCCGCGGCGCGGCCTAGTCCTCTTTGCCACGGAGATTCGACAAACCAAAGACGGGTTGCACGGCGACCGCCGTCCACTCGGTGCGCGGACAGTCGAAGCGGCGCGAGAGTTCCTCGACCATCGAGTCGTAGTTCACGCGCCAACCGAGGAAGTCCTTCCACGCCACATTGCGGTCCGGCACGATCGGAACACCACTGGCCGCGAGGTGGTCGAGCACCAACTCGAACTCCTCCCTCGAAATAGAAATGGGGTCCGATCTCTTCGGCGTTGTCGAATAGGGGACGCCAAAGTAGTCAGCGATACCGCGCAGCGCAATCCACCCCGACCGAATGCAGAGCCCCGCCTGCGCCGAGGTCGGGTGATCGACGGCCGCGTTGTAGAGAGCAGCGGAGTCCAAAACGGTGGCCGCCGCGGTCATCCAGGTCTGGTTGCGATTTGGTGACCGGTAGAAATTGAGAATGGTGAGCGTGGTGTGGGTCTCGCCCGTTTCAATAAACCATTGCTCCCATTCGTGCCACAGTTCGTCGAGTCGCGCGAAGGACTGCACACTCTGGGCGATCTCGATGACGCCCCAGGGTGTCGAAGGAATGCCGGAGCGCACGGACAGTCGCGACACACTGACCTCGCGACGCTGGAACGCGCCGTAGAGCGTCGGGATAAAGGCAATGAGCAACGCCAGCAGGGTCAGGCCCACGCCAGCTTCCACGTAACCGAGTGCAATGCGCACTCCCCCGCTCACCGGCGACGAGCCCAAAGTAAACAGCGAGGAACCCGAAATTTCAAATGCTCGCGCCCACGAACTCACGCCCGCCGCCATGAAGAGCAACGCAAAGGCCACCAACGAGAAACTCAGCCAGATGGCCTGAAAGATCAAAAGGAGAATCGAGGGATACAGCGAGAGCACCCGGTCTCGCGTCGCGTAACTGCGTTGGGGGCTCGCGATGAGGCGAAAGATGCGACCCACGACCTTCGCCACGTCACGTGTGAGTCGAACGTTGGCCGCTCGCGGGAGCAGGAACGTCCGAATCGCCGCGTCGAAGACGGCGATGACGATAAACACCCCGACAACGCCGCAGAGTATGCGAGCCCACAGAGCGATACCGGTCACGCCGCACACGGTAGCGGTCTCTGGGTGGTGCGCTTCGTTACCTTCCCATCGCGTTAGTCCGAGTCAACCGATGCGAGTTGGAGAACACGTCCTTGGTACCATGCCGCGTGCGCATCGTTTCGTGGAACGTCAATGGCATTCGTGCCGTGCAACGCAAGGGTCTCTTTGAACCCTTCCTCGCTCAACTCCAGCCCGACATCGTTTGCCTGCAGGAAATTAAGGCCGAGCAGGACCAAGCCGACGTCAACTTGGACGGGTACGTCGAATTTTGGCACTCCGCCGAAAAGAAGGGGTACTCGGGGACAGCCCTCTTCTCGAAGATCGAACCGCTTTCGGTGACGACCGGGCTGCCGACGCGGATAGCCAACAAGTACGAACTCGCCGACGACCCTTACGGAAATTCCAACGCCGAAGGTCGCGTCATTACTGCCGAGTTTGACAACTTCTTTCTGGTCACCGTCTACACACCCAACGCCAAGGGTGATCTCAGTCGCCTGGCGCACCGCCACCAGAAGTGGGACCCGGCGTTTCTCGCTCACGTCAAAGCTCTGCAGAAGAAGAAGCCCGTCGCGTTCTGTGGCGACCTCAACGTCGCCCATACCGAAGATGACCTCGCCAATCCTCGAGAGAACCGCGGCAAGGCCGGCTTTACTACCGAAGAACGCGAAGGTATTCAGAAACTGCTGGACGCCGGATTCGTCGACACGTTCCGCTTATTCACTGACGGCAATGGCCACTACACGTGGTGGTCCAACTTCTCGGGCGCCCGCGCTCGCAACGTTGGATGGCGCATTGACTATTTCCTGGCCTCGAAGAACCTCGTACCGCACATCACCCACGCGGAGATCCACGACGACATCATGGGCAGCGACCACTGTCCGGTGAGTTTGACACTCAACTTCTAAGTTGGTTGCTGACGAGACGAGGAAGTCTCCAAGAACTCGAGATTCTTCGCATCGTCATGCCCATCCTCAGTGGAGGCAGAATCCTGCTCCACGGCTGGCAAAGGGTCCCCGGTCGACGATATTTTCGACGTAATCCCTGACAGCACGCCGAAAATGGTCCATGGTGTCGGACTCAACTCGGGCACCCCTGGCGCTGAGGATGCTCATTCGACCGAGTAAGACCCAAAAATCGACTCCCCACGGTCCGGATTTCGGCGCGTCACCGGCGGCAAGATACTTAACCGGCGGTTCACAAGAAGTCCCCCAATCCACCTGCGCTCGGGGCCATTTGTGCGTTATCGTCACTCTCGGACGATGAACCTCATCGAACACCGTGAAGGGCTTCCCGAGTCGGCGGGACCTCGACATTAAGTGCACACCAAGGGAGGATGGACACAAATGATTAGTAGTTCACTGAAGGGTCGCGCCCTGCGCGCGATCGCTGGAGGCAGCATTGCCGCGTTGGCAATCTCCTCGTTCGCGGTCGTTGCACCGGCTGGCGCCACCGCTCGCCCTCACACGTCGGGCTTCTTGGCCTGCGTCGTGACGGACACCGGCGGCATCAACGACCACTCGTTCAATGCTTCGGCGTACCAGGGTCTCAAGGACGCTCAGAAGGCGAACAAGTCGATTTCGATCAAGTACTTGTCGTCCTCGTCCTCGAGCGACTACGCGCCGAACATCAACACCTTCATCAGCGAGAAGTGCGGCATCATCGTCACCGTTGGATTCCTCATGGACTCCGCCACGGCCGACGCTGCCAACGCACACCCGAGCCAGAAGTTCGCGATCGTTGACGACGTCCCGACCACCACGTCCAAGAACGTGTTGTCGTTGACGTACCTGACGAACCAGGGCGCCTTCCTCGGTGGTTACTTGGCTGCGGCCAGCACCAAGACGGGCTCCGTGGCGACCTACGGTGGCATCAACATTCCGCCGGTCACCATCTACATGGACGGCTTCGTTGCGGGTGTTCGTTACTACGACAAGATGCTGAAGAAGAAGGTCAAGGTTCTCGGTTGGACCCCGACGTCGGGCGACCGCTCGAAGGGTAACTACAACGGTTCGGGTACCTTCGCTGGTAGCTTCACCGACCAGACCGCTGGTCAGACGATCACCTCCGGCTTCTTCTCGGCTGGTGCGGACATTGTCTTCCCGGTCGCTGGTTCCGTGGGTCTAGGTTCCGTTGCCGCGGCGAAGTCCGCTGGTACGGGTCACCAGATCATCTGGGTTGACACCGACGGTTGCGTGAATGACGCTCCGGACTGCTCGTGGTTCCTCGGTTCCGTGACCAAGGGTGTTGAGCCCTCGGTGAACGCCGCCGTGAGCGCCGCCGCCAAGGGCACCTTCAAGGGTGGCATCTACTCGGGCACCCTGAAGAACCTGGGCACCGGTACGGTCGTTGACTCGAAGTCGGTTTCGACGACGGTCAAGAACGCCCTGAAGACGATCACCGCTGGCATCGAGTCGGGCAAGATTTCGGTCGACCCGACCAAGTACCCGGCTGTCTAGTTTCTAGGCGGTACGCTGATGTCGTCTTAAAGACGACTTGGTGCGAAAAGCATGAAGCCCGAGTCTTCGGACTCGGGCTTCATGCTTGCACGCCACGAGGGAGAATCAATGCATCTCGAATTACGCGGAGTCACGAAGAGATTCGGCTCGCTGGTCGCCAATCGGAATATCAACCTCAACGTCGAGCCGGGTACCATCCATTGTCTCCTCGGTGAGAATGGCGCTGGAAAATCCACGTTGATGAATGTTCTCTTCGGACTACTGCACCCTGACGAAGGCGAGATCTTGATCGACGGCAAGCCTGTCGTCATCAACAACTCCGGCGAAGCCGTACGCATGGGTATTGGCATGGTGCACCAGCACTTCATGCTGGTTCCCGTCTTCACGGTCGCCGAAAACGTCGTTCTGGGTTTTGAACCCACCCGAGCAGGATTCTTGAACCACGCGGAAGCCGACGCTTCTATCCGCAAAGCATCCGAACAATACGGATTGGCCGTCGACCCCCACGCCGTCGTCGAGGAACTCTCCGTCGGTCTCCAGCAACGGGTCGAAATCCTGAAAGCTCTGAATCACAACGCCGAATTGCTCATTCTCGACGAACCGACTGCCGTCCTCACGCCTCAGGAGATCGAAGGTCTCTTCGAGATCATGCGCAACCTCAAGGCCGCCGGCAAGTCCATTTTGTTCATCACTCACAAACTCAAGGAAGTGAAGGCTGTCGCCGACATGATCACCGTGATTCGTCTCGGTGAAGTCGTGGGCGAGGCAACTCCCGACATGACCGAGCAGGAACTCGCGTCGATGATGGTCGGTCGTGACGTCAACCTCACCGTCACCAAAGCACCCAAGGTTCCCGGTGAGCCCATGCTCTCCGTGCGCGACCTCGTGGTTCTCGACGACCGCGGCCTGCCGGTCGTCAACGGCGTTTCCCTGGATGTCCATGCGGGGGAAATCGTCGCTCTCGCGGGCGTGCAAGGTAACGGCCAAACCGAATTCGTAGAGGCCCTGACCGGTTTGCGGCCCGCCCTTCGAGGAACGGTCACCCTCAACGGGCACGACATCACGAACCACTCGCCGCGACAGATCTTGAACGCGGGGCTCGGTCACGTCCCCGAGGACCGTCAGGCCGACGGTCTCGTTCTTTCCATGTCCGTGCAGGACAATCTCGTGCTGAACACTCCACGTGTCGCCCCGTTCGCTCGTCGGGGAACGCGCAACTTGAAGTCGGTGCGCGCGAACGCGGAAGAGCGTGTTCGCGACTTCGACATTCGCACCACCTCGGTCGACGCCCCGACAAGTTCGCTGTCGGGCGGTAACCAACAGAAGGTCATTGTGGCTCGGGAACTTTCGCGTCCGCTGTCGCTGCTCATCGCCGCCCAACCCACGAGAGGTCTCGACGTGGGTTCGATTGAATACGTCCACAAGCGCATCGTTCAAGAGCGTGACGAGAATCGAGCGGTCCTCATTGTCTCTTCCGAGCTTGACGAAGTGCTCGCCCTCGGCGACCGAGTGGCCGTCATGTTCCACGGTCAGATAACGGGCATCGTTGACCCCTCGGTGGGTCGCGAAATTATTGGCCTCCTGATGACCGGTTCGCAGATATCTGACGACAGCACCGTCACGGTTCCCGCGAATGCCACCACGACCACTTCGTCTGAGAACCCGTCGGAGGATCCGTCATGACCGATCAGGCCACAAACGTCGCCGCCGCGTCGTCCGAAGCGCCGGCCGCGCCCCGTCGCAGCCGCATTCGTCGCGCGTGGGATTGGTACCTCGAAGGGCACCCGGTCATTGTCACTGGACTCGCCATCTTCCTTGGACTCGTCATTGGTGGCATCGTCATCATTCTGACGACGCCCTCGGTGCTACACGCCTGGAGCAATTTCTTCTCCGATCCCTGGAACGCCATCAAGGTGTCCTTTGACAGTGTCGGAGCCGCGTATCGCGCGATGTTCACCGGCTCCATTGTGGACCCGAGCGCCTTCTGGCACGCGGTAACGACCGGACAGGGTTGGACTGGTGGATCGAGTGTCCTGACCCCCATGTCGGAGACTCTGACCTACGCCACTCCCCTGGTGATCGCGAGTATCGGTGTCGGCATTGGCTTCCAGACCGGTGTGTTCAACATTGGTGCCAACGGTCAGGCGATCATGGGCGGAATCCTTGGAACCTACGTAGGTTCCATGATTCACGTACCTATGGCCATTCACCTTCCGCTGACGTTGCTCGCCGGCATCCTCGGCGGCATCCTGGCCGGACTCATTCCTGGATTCCTGAAGGCGTACACCGGAGCTCACGAAGTCATTGTGACCATCATGCTCAACTACGTGATTGTCTATTTCTTGACGTTCGTTCTCCTGTCCACGGCCCTGGAAGCTCCCGGTTCGGCTGATGGTGTTTCTCGCACCCTCGACACGAGCGCCCAACTTCCGGCGATCTTTGGCGCGTCCTCGGGCCTGCGCGTGAATTACGGACTGGTCGTCGCCATCGTGGTGGTCATCTTTGCCAAGTGGTTCTTGGAGCGCTCCACGATGGGCTTCGACTTCCGCGTTACGGGCGCCAACCCACGCGCTGCGCGCACCGCGGGCATCAACAACAAGCTGATCTTGATTCTCTGCTTCGTTGTTTCCGGAGGACTCGCGGGTCTCGCGGGTGTGACGCAGGTGTCGGGTGTCAATCACTACATCGACACCAACTTCCTAGTTGGGAGTGCCGGCATCGGCTTTACGGCCATCACCGTGTCACTGCTCGGTCAGAACAAACCCATCGGCATCGTGTGGGGATCCTTACTCTTCGCAGCCCTCAGTGTCGGTGGGCGTCAAATGCAGGCACAGACGGGTATTCCCTACGACCTCGCCACAGTGATTCAGGCGGTCGTCGTCTTGTTGGTCGCCTCGCCCGTTCTCATCAAGGAGGTCTTCCGCCTACGCGGCGCGAAGACGTCGGGAATTCAACTCGCCACGAAGGGATGGAGCTCGTGAGCATCATCACACCTGCCGCATCAGACGTCACAGACGTGCCGTCGGGAAATCTCACGCAGGCCGTACCCGACACGCGCACCCGCGTCATTGGGATCATCGAGATTGTTCTCGGACTGTTCATTGCGCTGGTCTTTGGTCTCGGCTGTGGGTCGGCCCCTAAGAGCACGCTGAGTTTCGATCCAGTGAACCTGACCGGAACGATTCCTTGGCACCTCTCGCCCGTCACGGTACCCACCGCTCTGACGAACATCATTCTCGGAGCGGTGGTCGCACTCGTTGGCGTCTTTATTCTCGTCAAGTCTCCCAAGCGTGGCGTCATGGTCTTCTTTGGATTTGGAGCCGTGCTGTTTTTCTTCGCCGTCCTGCTCTGGGCTGCTCGTACCCCCGGGCCTTCGTACATCGGGTTCTTGAATCTCACGGCAGTCCTTGTGGGTGGCGCCAGCATCGCGATGGTTCTGATTTTCGGTTCACTCTCGGGCATCCTCTGCGAACGTTCCGGTGTCGTGAACATTGCCATCGAGGGACAATTCATCGGTGGTGCACTCTTGGGCGCCGTCATCGCGTCAGTAACCGGAAACTTCTTCTACGCGGCGATCGGCGGCATTGTCCTGGGCGGTCTACTGGGGCTCTTGCTCGCCTTCCTCGCCTTGCGTTACCAGAGCGACCAGATCATCGTCGGTGTCGTTATCGTCACCATGATGTCGGGCCTGAGCTCGTACTTGAACTTGCAGGTTCTTTCGCCCTATCCGCAGTACAACGTGGGCAATCAGGCGCCACTCGTGGCGATTCCCGGATTAGCGAAGATTCCCATCTTGGGCCCGGTCTTCTTCAACGAGAACGCGTTCTTCTACGTCATGATCCTGCTCGTCATTACCGTCTCCGTTGGCTTGTTCCGCACTCGCTGGGGACTACGCGTGCGGGCCGTCGGTGAGCACCCCAAGGCTGCCGAAGCCGTCGGTATCTCGGTCGTGCGCACGCGCTATCGCAATGTCGTCATGGGTGGAGCCGTCGCGGGACTTGGAGGCGTCGCCTTCATTTCACTGCACGGTCAGTTCCAACCGGGCATCACCTCGGGATACGGATACATCGCTCTCGCCGCCATGATCTTCGGTCGTTGGCGTCCCTCGGGCGCGGTCGCCGCGTCGATCATTTTCGGGCTGTCCGTGTATCTGGCCAACAACCTGCAGACGTGGAACATCCCCATCGGAACCGAAATTCTCCAGATGTTCCCGTACATCATCACGATCGCGGTGGTGTCCGGACTCATTGGACGAGTGCGCGCTCCCGCCGCCGACGGCATCCCCTACAAGCGGGACTAACCGAGCGCTCCGGCGCCTCGCACCACCTTCGCTGCGGCGTCCATCGCCACGCGAAGGGACGTGTCGATGTCGTGACCAAACAGACGCTGCGACAAGTAGGTTCCGGTCGCGGCGTCGCCGGCGCCTGTCGTGTCGACCACGTCAGTGGCGACAGACGGCACTTCGATCACTTCCCCCTGACGGACTGCGACCGCGCCGGTGGCGCCCCGCGTGACCACGACTTCGGCAAACAACTTTCCGAGGAGTCCGAGGTTGTCGGCGTCGTCTCCCTCGCCACACAATTCGCGAGCCTCTTCCTCGTTCGCGAACAACATGGTGGCCCCGTGGGCCGCGTCAAGAAAAGTTGTCGCACCGATCTGTCGAAGTGGCCCGACGGAACATACGTCCACCGACGACGGCACGTCGTGCTCCCATGTCCACCCGAGCGTCGCCATGCCCGCTGGTCGTACGTCATCAGACAGCAAGGTATACCCCGACACGTGGACGTGATCGACGCCGCGTTGCACCGCGTCCAGCACTAACGAAGCATCGAGATACGCGTTGGCACCACGATCGGTGAACATCGAACGTTGACCATCGGGTGCCACCATGGAGACGACGACTCCGGTCGGAGCATCCACACGATGCAAGTGTGGGGTAATTCCCCACCGACGAAACTCCGACTCCACCTCGCGCCCGGCCCAATCGTCGCCGACAACACCGACGTACGTCACGTCGTGTCCCGCCCGGGCGAGCGCCACGGCGAGATTCCCGGCCGCGCCGCCTCGACCGACGCGCACCGTTGAAGGCGTATCACTGGTGGGAGCGAGGGGACCTCGCGGCACGACAATCACGTCCATCATGACGTCACCAATGACGGCGACCCGTCGCGGGATGCTCGTCACTGTCCGAGTGCCGCCAACTCCGCCGCCACGTCACCGGCCACTCGCGCGTTTCCCACGACCAGTGTCTTGTTCACGTCCACGCTCACTCCCGCGGTCCGGGCCGCAAAGGCGGACAACATGACGGGCGTGACGCCCTTGCCGCTGACCTTTTGCTCCACGACGGCCGCGAGAGCGGCGGCGAGAGCGTCTTCATGAAGCAGTGCGTCGAGTTGGGCCTCTTCGGCCACCGGATTCGCGAGCAAGAAGCCTCGCCCCCCACTACCGACGTGGGCGTCAAAGGCTCGGGCGGCTACCGCGGCGTCATCGAGACGCCAATCCACCGGCGAACCGCTGTCTGATCGATAGAAGCCGGGGAACGCGTTGGTGCGATACCCGACGACGGGCACGCCGAGCGAGTCGAGACGCTCGAGGGTCGCTGGAATATCGAGAATGGACTTCACGCCCGAGGCGACTACCAGGACCGGTGTTCGGGCGAGGCAACCGAGATCGGCTGACTCGTCGAAGGAATGAACGGCGTCGCGGTGCACTCCACCCAACCCCCCCGTCGCCATAACACGCACCCCCGCCAGTGCCGCGAGAGCAATCGTGCCCGCCACCGTGGTGGCGCCGTCGCTCCGCGTCGCTATCGCGAGACCCAGATCTCGAGCCGACAACTTGGCGCACTCCCGAGTCGGCTCGGCGAGAGTTTCGACCTCGGACCGACTCATGCCGATGATCGCTCGACCACCGAGAACTCCAATCGTCGCGGGAACCGCCCCGGCCGCGCGAACGGCGTCCTCGCAGGCCGCGGCGACCTCCAAATTGATGGGTCGCGGCAGGCCGTGCACCACGATGGTGGTCTCCAGGGCCACGACGCCGCGACCCTCGGCGAGTGCGTCGCGGACCTCGTTGGACACGGAAATGGGAAAGGGCGGAGTGCTGATCACAATTTCCGAAGTGTACTGTTAGCCCTATGGACACCCTCGAAATCAACTGGGTAGAGCTACGTGAGCGCGCTCGTCAGAGCGCCACGAAGTCCTACGCCCCGTACTCACGAGTCACCGTGGGCGCGGCCGCCCTGACGAGCCACGGCACCGTTGTCGAAGGCTGCAATATCGAAAATGCGAGTTACGGCCTGACCTTGTGCGCCGAGTGCTCCCTCCTTGGAGATCTGGCCCGCTGCGGCGGTGGCGAACTCGTCGCGGTCGCGGTCGTGGCCGGCGATGGAGCACCTCTCGCACCCTGTGGACGCTGTCGTCAGCTGCTCTTCGAGCACGGCGGCGCGAAATTGTTGATCGATAGTGGCGAGGGCGCGGAACCCAAGCGGCTCGATCAATTGTTGCCGGATGCCTTTGGACCCGATGACCTCGATACGCGGAGTAACGCGTGAGCGCTTTTGCGGCCGTCGACATTATTCGGGCCAAGCGCGACAACGAGGTGCTGAGCAACGACGCCATCACGTGGGTGCTCGACGCCTACGTGGCCGGTCAGGTCGCCGAGGAGCAGATGTCGGCGCTCTTAATGGCCATCGTGTTTCGTGGACTGAACGAAGCGGAACTCGCGAACTGGACGGACGTGATGATCGCCTCCGGTGAACGACTCGATCTCTCGTCGCTCTCGCGTCCGACCGTTGATAAGCACTCGACGGGTGGCGTGGGCGACAAGATTTCGCTCATCCTCGCTCCGTTGGTGGCCGCCTGTGGTGCCGCCGTTCCACAGTTGTCGGGTCGTGGACTGGGACACACCGGAGGCACGCTCGACAAGCTCGAGGCGATTCCGGGTTGGCGGGCCGTGCTGACGAACCGCGAAGTACTGGATCAACTGGAGTCCGTCGGCGCCGTCATTTGCGCAGCCGGTGACGGACTCGCACCGGCCGACCGCAAGTTGTATTCGCTTCGCGACGTGACCGGCACGGTTGAATCCATTCCCCTGATTTCAGCGTCCATCATGTCGAAGAAGATCGCGGAGGGCACAGGGGCGCTCCTCCTCGACGTCAAGGTCGGACGCGGCGCGTTCATGAAGACCCGTGAGCGCGCGAGCGAGCTCGCCCGCACGATGGTGGCCCTCGGAGAAGGCCACGGTGTCAAGACCGTCGCCCAATTGACCGCGATGGACGCCCCGCTCGGCCGCGCGGCGGGAAACGGCCTCGAAGTGACGGAGTCAGTCGAGGTCCTGACGGGTGGTGGTCCGCAGGACATCATCGATCTCACGCTGGCCCTCGCCCGCGAAATGGTCGCGCTCGTGGGAATCGACGTTGATCCCGCCGAGAAATTGGCTGATGGCTCGGCGTACCGCGTGTATCGCGACATGATTGCAGCACAGGGCGGTGACCCCGATGCGGTCATGCCCGTCGCGGCACAGCGTGAGGAACTCGTGGCAACTCGTGACGGCATTGTGACGTCGATTGACGCCTTTGAAGTCGGCGTGGCCGCCTGGCGCTTAGGAGCGGGCCGAGCGCGCAAGGAGGACGCCGTGTCGACTGCCGCCGGGGTCCTCACACTCGTTCGCGAGGGCGACATCGTGGAACAAGGCCAGCCGTTATTCGAGTTGCACGCCGATGACGAAGCACATTTGGCGCTGGGCCGCGAGGCCCTGCGTGATGCGTTTGTGATCAGCGACCAGGCAGCCTCACCGACTCCCCTGCTCATCGAACGAGTGGCGAAGTCCTAGTCATATGCCCCGTGCGGTGACTAGCCTTTCGTTATGTCACACGTTGTAAGCACCGAAACCATCCGACGCGCACCGAAAGTCCTCCTGCACGACCATCTCGACGGTGGACTTCGTCCGTCAACCATCATTGAACTCGCCGACGCGGCCAACTACCAGGGCCTACCCACGTCGGATCCAGAGGAGCTCGGGCGCTGGTTCGTGGCCGACGAGCCCGACACCGACCTCGTTCGTTATCTCGCGGGCTTCGCCCACACCACCGCCGTCATGCAGACGCGCGAATCGCTCCACCGCGTCGCCAGTGAAGCCGCCCTCGATCTCGCGCGCGACGGCGTTGTCTATGCCGAAGTTCGCTTCGCTCCCGAGTTGCACACCAATCAAGGTCTCCTCCTTGACGAGATCGTCGAAACGGTCCTCGAAGGTTTCGCCCACGGCTCCGCCCTCGCGGCGGCCGAAGGTCACCCCATTGTTGTTCGCGCCCTCCTGTCCGCCATGCGCCAAGCCGCGCGGAGTTTGGAAATCGCCGAACTAGCGGTGCGTCACCGTGACCAGGGTGTCGCGGGTTTCGATGTCGCGGGCCCGGAAAAGGGATTTCCACCGACGCAACACCTGGATGCTTTTCAGTACGTACAGCGCGAGAACTTTCACATCACCTTGCACGCGGGCGAGGCCTTCGGGCTCCCGAGCATTTGGGAGGCGCTCCAGTGGTGCAGCGCCGAACGTCTCGGACACGGCGTGCGCATCGTGGACGACATTCGTGAGCGAGGCGACGGCACGCACGACCTCGGCCGACTCGCGTCCCTCGTGCGTGACCGCCGCGTGCCGCTCGAACTGTGCCCGACGTCGAACGTACACACGGGAGCGGCGAAGTCCATTGAGGAACACCCCATCGACCTGCTCAAGCGACTGCGCTTCCGCGTCACCATGAATACGGACAATCGCCTCATGAGTGGCATCTCCCTCACGAGCGAGTTCGACGTGTGCGCCAAGGCCTTCGATTGGACCTTGGACGATATTCAGTGGATGACGCTCAACGCCATGAAGAGTGCGTTTGACCCCTTCGATCAACGACTCGAGATCATCAACACGATCATCAAGCCCGGCTACGCCGCGCTCGCCTTGGAGACCGAAGCCTAAGTCGTCGCCTGCAGTACGCGGCCGAGATCTTCTTTCACCGCGGCCAGCAGGCGTGACGTGTCGTCGCGTCGCGTCGCCAAATCGTCTCGCTGGAGGGGCGCGGAGGTGACCTCGAGGTAGCTCTTCAGTTTGGGCTCGGTGCCCGAGGGACGAACCACCACCCGACCACGCTCACCGAGTCGCAGCAAGAGACCTTCGGTCGGCGGTAGACCGTGAAGACCCGTGGCGAGGTCCACCACCTCGCTGACGCCGAGTCCACCGAGAGATTCGGGTGGTGCGGAGCGGAGACGAGCCAGGCTCGCCGCGATGACGGCCGCGTAGTTTGCCCCGCTGTAGCGCACCGTGAGTGCGTCAACAGCGTGCACGCCATGTTCGCAGGCGAGATCATCCAAGAGGTCGCCCAGCGTGCGGCCCTCCAGCGAGAGCTCGTGGGCGAGTCGCGCCAGCACGACCGCGGCGGACATTCCGTCCTTGTCCGCGACCGCCGGATCGACCGCGTACCCGAGTGCTTCTTCGTACCCGAAGGCGAGTGATCCGCCCGCGGACCAGCCCGCTCGCGAAATCCATTTGAATCCCGTGAGTGTCTCAGAAAATGGCACCCCGGCCACGGCCGCCATACGCGACAACATTGACGACGACACGATCGTCGTCGCGATCACGTCGCCGTCCGCCACGCCACGCCGGAGCGTGGCCGCCCCGAGTAGCCAGCCGATCTCGTCGCCGCGCAAGGCTCGCCATTCTCCCGTAGCGGTGGGAATCGCGGCACCCAGTCGATCGGCGTCGGGGTCATTGGCAATGACCAGATCGGCGTTCGCAGCCGTCGCGACGGCCATGACGTGGTCGAGAGCGCCTGGTTCTTCAGGATTCGGGAAGGGCAAGGTTGGAAACGCCGGATCCGGCTGGAACTGGGTTGTGGTGATGTCCACGTGACGGAACCCCGACCGGTTGAGAAGAGCTGTGGCCGTCTCGCCCCCGACGCCGTGCAGCGGGGTGTAGGCAATGCGAAGCGCACTCGGTGTTGAAAGACCGTGGTTCGCGGCCATGTGCGCCACGTACGCGTCGACGATGTCGTGACCCAAATGCTGGTGCAGGTCACTGCCACGAGCCCCGAGGACGGGTTCCCCGGCATCACGCATGCCAACTTCGACAATCTCGTCGTGCGGGGGGATGATTTGTGCGCCGTCGTGGTCGTAGAGCTTGTAGCCGTTGTCGTCGGGCGGATTGTGGCTCGCGGTGATCATGATGCCCGCGGCCGCGTGTAGGCCGCGCACCGCGAAGGCCACGAGAGGTGTCGGCAACGGTCGCGGCATCTCAAAGACGGGGATTCCCGCGCCGAGCAATACGGCGACAACTTCGTCGTTGAAATCCTCGGAACCTCGACGAGCATCTCGTCCGACGACGACGCCACGGGCGACCATTTCAGGCCCCATCGCGCGCAGCCAACCAGCAACTCCCTGCGTCGCGCGACGAACCGTCAACCGGTTCATTCCTCCGGGACCCGCCTCGACGTGACCGCGAAGTCCGGCGGTACCGAAGCGCAGCGGTGCATCAAAGCGCCGAGCGAGTTCGTCGCTGTTACCAATCGCGAGGAGATCTTCGAGCTCCCGGCGAGTGGCGGGATCAGGATCGGCGGCAATCCAGTCGCGGACCGTCGTAGCGAGGTCGTCCATCGTTACAAAGCGGGTAGCAAGGTCGCCATGAGGTCGGACAAACCACGGGCGGCGTCGCGACCGGCGTCGAGGACTTCGAGGTGATTGAGCGGCGCCGCCGATACTCCCGCCGCGTAATTAGTCACCAGACTGAGTCCCACGACGCGAGCGTCGAGGTGTCGAGCGGAAATGGCTTCGAGCACCGTCGACATGCCGACTAATGACGCACCCATGGTTCGCAGCATGCGAATTTCGGCGGGCGTCTCGTAGTGAGGACCGCGCAGGCCGGCGTAGACACCCTCGGGCGTACCCGGCGCCAGTCGCGCAATCGTCGCTCGCGCCTCGGCGTCGTAGAGATTGGAGAGGTCCACGAATCGTGAACCAAATCCGTCCGGCGGTAGGTCACCCTCCATGGGCGAGGTGGCGGTGAGATTGAGGTGGTCCGCAATCGTGACAACGGTGCCCGGACCGTGGTCGGGGTCAATACTGCCCGCCGCATTCGTTAAGACCACCGTGCGCGCCCCCGCCAGGATTGCGGTACGTACGGGGTGAGCGACATTCGCCGCCGTATTGCCCTCGTAGAGATGTACCCGACCGGAGATCATGGCCACACTCTTGCCACCCACGTTGAGGGCGAAGATGCGACCTTGGTGACCTGGCACGGTGGGCTTCACGAAGCCCGGTAGGTCCGTGGTGGCCACCTCACCGAGGGGTGAGCCCATCGTCTCGGACGCTTCCTTCCACCCTGATCCGAGGACGACGGCTACGTCGAATGCATCCACACCGCACCGACTCCGAAGTTCGTCGGCGGCACGTTGAGCGGTGGCGTACGCGTTGTCGATGGTCATGATTCCTCCTGCAGAATGAAGTGCGAACTATTGACCCACGGTGTGCCACACCGTCGAGGTCTCCACGAAAGCCCGAAGACGACGCGTTCCCGGTGACGCCGACCAATCGAGGTCCAGTGCCGTGGGTCGAAACACACGCTTGATCGACGTCGCGGCGTCAGCGGCCAATGTTCCAGCGAGGTCGCCGGCGCCCGTCAGATCGAGACCGTCCACATCTTCGTGTGTCGCCAGTACCGGACCGAGTTCGCTGGCGACGCCCGAGAGAATATTGAGCACGCCCGCGGGAACATCAGCGGTGGCGGTGATCTCGCCGAGAAGAACAGCTGGAATCGGGCGCCTTTCGGAAGAGACGGCGACGACGGTGTTGCCGACGGCCAGCGCGGGCAGGACCGACGACACAAAACCGAGCAGCGAGGAATCTTGCGGCGCGAGAACGCCGATCACGCCCGTCGGCGTGGGAATCGAGAAATTGAAGAAGGGGCCGGCCACCGGATTGGTGCCACCCAGGACTTGAGCGACCTTGTCCGTCCATCCGGCGTACCACACGATGCGATCAATGGTCTCGTTGACCACGGACTGCGATTCACGGTCATTGAGCGACTCGCTCGCCGCGACGTAGGCCGCGAATTCGTCGCGACGCGACTCCATCATCTCGGCGATCCGGTAGAGCACCTGACCCCGGTTGTAGGCGGTGGCCCCCGACCATTTGGAAAGAGCAGCACGCGCCGCGATCACGGCCTCGCGCACGTCCTTGCGTGACGCCCACGACACGTTCCCGAGGAACGCTCCCGCACTGGACGTCACTTCGTAGCTGCGCCCCGATTCCGAACGTGGGAATGCGCCATTGATCAACAACTTGTAGGTCTTTCGTACGTCGAGTCGCTCATTAGACATTGAGGTACGCCTCCAGACCGTGGCGGCCACCCTCGCGACCGAATCCCGACTCACGAACTCCCCCGAAGGGACTCGTCGGATCGAACTTGTTGTACGTGTTGGACCAGATCACTCCCGCGCGCAGGCGCTCGGCGACCCACAACGTGCGGCTCCCCTTTTCACTCCACACGCCACACGCCAACCCGTACTGGGTGTTATTGGCCTTGGCCACCGCTTCTTCGGGCGTGCGGAAGGTGAGAACCGAGAGGACGGGACCAAAAATCTCCTCGCGCGCGATTCGGTGCGTTTGGGATACCTCAGTGAACACGGTTGGGTTGAACCAGTAGCCGGCGTCCGGGACATCGCACGAATTGGAATAACGTGTCGCGCCCTCGGCCACACCGGCGTCGACAAGTTCGTTGATGCGAGACAATTGTTCGGCTGAATTGATCGCGCCCACGTCGGTGTTCTTGTCCATTGGATCGCCGACGCGCAGTTGCTCCACACGACGAATGAGTCGCCGCTGCACGTCGCTCGCGACCGACTCCTGAACGAGGAGTCGAGAGCCCGCGCAGCAGACGTGACCCTGATTGAAGAAAATGCCGTCGATGATGCCCTCGATGGCTTGATCGATGGGTGCGTCCTCAAAAACAATATTGGCGCCCTTGCCGCCGAGTTCCAACGTGAGATGAGTACCCGACGGAGCGAGTTCGCGCTGGATGCGGCGACCCACCTCGGTCGAACCGGTGAACGCAATCTTGTCAATGCCGGGGTGCGACACCAGTGCCGCACCCGTTGCTCCGTCGCCGGTCACGATATTGACTACTCCGGGCGGCAAGTCGGCCTGTTGGAGAATTTCCGCCAGAATCAGCGCACTCAAGGGCGTGGTTTCCGCGGGCTTGAGAACACACGTATTACCCGCCGCCAACGCCGGAGCGAGCTTCCACGCCGCCATCAGGAGCGGGAAGTTCCACGGAATGATCTGCCCCGCAACGCCAAGGGGCTGGGGATTCGGTCCAAACCCCGCGTGATCCAATTTGTCCGCCCAGCCGGCGTAATAGAAGAAGTGGGCCGCCGCGAGCGGAATGTCGACGTCGCGGGACTCCCTAATCGGCTTTCCGTTATCCAAGGTTTCCACGACCGCGAGCTCGCGGGCTCGTTCTTGGATCAGTCGGGCAATGCGGAAAAGGTATTTCGCCCGCTCTTTTCCGGGCATGTTCGACCACACCTGGTCGTACGCACGCCGAGCGGAAATGACCGCCCGGGACACGTCGGCCGATGACCCCGCGGCAACGGTCGCGAGTGGCTTTTCGGTGGCCGGATTGAGCGTGACGAATTGAGAATGACTACCCGGATCAGAGAATTTTCCGTCGATGAAGAGTCCGTAGCTATCGCGTAGCCGAGCGATGGAGGCCGATTCGGGCGCCGGAGCGTATTCGAGGTCGTTGAGTCGCGACCAACTCTGGTGTTGCAGTTCGCTCATAGTCAGTCTCCACTAAAACGGTCGGGTCGAACGTAGGCGCCACTCTTCTGCTTGGCGCGCTGCATCAGAAGATCATTAAGTAACGACGAAGCGCCGAAACGGTAGAGATCCGGCGTCAACCACGCTGAACCGGCCGTCTCGTTGACGATCACCAAGTACTTGAGTGCGTCCTTGGCCGTGCGGATACCTCCGGCCGCCTTCACGCCAATGAGCACGCCGGTGTCCTCCGCGAAGTCGCGGACGGCTTCGAGCATCACGAGCACCACGGGCGGCGTCGCGGCGACGGGCACTTTTCCGGTCGAGGTCTTGATGAAATCGGCACCGGCGAGCATGGCCAACCAACTGGCGCGACGGACATTGTCCAATGTCACGAGCTCACCAGTCTCCAGAATCACCTTGAGGTGCGCCGAACCGCACGCTTCTTTCACCGCGACGATCTCGTCGAAGACGAGACCCCACCGTCCGGAGAGGAAGGCGCCGCGATCGATCACCATGTCGATTTCATTGGCTCCGGCCGCCACCGCCTCGCGTACGTCGGCCAATTTCACGTTCATGGAGGCGCGACCCGACGGAAAAGCCGTCGCCACGGACGCGACCGCAACCGACGAGTCACCGAGCGTGGTGCGCGCCAGGGACACGAGGTCCGGGTAGACACAGACCGCGGCGACCGACGGCACAGTCGGGTCACTCGGATCAGGGCGAAGGGCCTTGGCGCACAGGGAGCGCACCTTGCCCGGCGTGTCGTTTCCTTCGAGCGTCGTCAAATCGATCATGGTGATGGCGAGATCAAGGAGCGCGCGCTTGGTTCCTTGCTTGAGCGAACGCGTGCCGAGCGACGCGACACGTGCGTTGGCGCCGACCGTGTCGACCCCACTCAGGCCCCCAAGAGCCACCCGAAGTTCCGTCTCGCTACCGATCCGAGACGGCTGATGGGGGGCGCCGAACACGATGTCGGCACCGGTCGACGACGGCGACGATTGCGAGCAAAGAGGGAGTGTCACCACGTTGGCCACGCTACCAAGACTCGCCCGGCAACTGGGGTGGGCGCGACGCGTAGCGTGAAAACGCCCGCGCTAGGAGTCCGACGATTCCGTCACGCCCGCGGCCAGATGATGCCCCGCTGACATCGCGTGGGGCGCAAAAAGGCTGGTCACCACGATGCGCATCGTGTCGGACCATTCATCATCGCCCACCTCGTAGCCGCCCCGGTCTTCGAAGACGGTCTGACCATAGAGAAGACCCATATAGACGCGAATAAACATGCGAGGCGTCACACCCTTGGCCAGGAGGCCTTGCTCGTACAGATCCTCGCCGATAGCGAGAAGTCGCGTGCGATGGTGCAAAGTGATCGCCGCTACCGCTCGTGAGGCGGCGTCATTTGACGTAGCCATCGCGGCCAGCGCAACAAACTCCTTGCGCGACTCGGTGCGAGCACGCACCTGATGAGGGTCGGCGATGTGCTGTACCAATGTGGCGGGACACGCGCGATTGCCCTCCATGATCCCGAGGGTTTCTTCGAACAATCCGTCGCTGATCTGAGAAACCCGCGTCACGATCGCGGCAGCAATCAGGCTTTCGCGACCGGCAAAGATATTCGCCACCGTCGAAATTGTCACTCCCGCACGTTCTGCGACGCCCTGTAACCGAAGACGGGAAGGACCCACTTCTCGAAGTTCATCGACCGCTGCGGCCAGGACACGCAACTTGGTGGTGTCCCCCTTGAGGGTGGTGGCCATCACCAGCCCCCTTTCGTTCCTTACGTCGACCTTAAGTCAACGTCAGCGAATTCACAACACGAAGATAGGGAAATCTTTTCTACGAATTTTGTTGACTCTTCGGTGGTTCCGTTCATTCGCCACAGCGCCTACAGTCAGCGCCTAATGCCAACGACGAGAACGCCCGCAGCACCTTACGCGCACGCCTACTCCGAACTCGTTGCTGACATCCTTTTGCGCCACGGTTCACTGGCGGGACACTTCAGCGTGCTCGGACCGGACCCGTGGCGAGTGCTGTTCTCCTCGGCGAAGGATGGTTTTGTTTTCTTTCTCGAGTCCCCCCGCTGCATACTCGCCTGGCGAGGCCCGGTGTGCTCGCCCGAGCGTGAGGAGGAAATAATGACACTCCTGGTGGACTACGCCCGCTCTCGTCGCCGCGGCCTCTTCGTACTCCAATGTGATTCGTCGACCGCTCATCACGCCACCGCCCACGGTCTGCGTTCGCTCTGGGTGGGACACGAAACCTTCATTGATCTACCCGACTTCGATCTTCGTGGTTCGCGTCGCGAGAAACTTCGTCTCGCCATCAACCACGCCCGTCGGTGCGGCGTCACCTGGCGCGAAGCGTTCCCCCGTCAGAACGCTGAGGACCATCAACACCTCGATTCGCTGGAGGAAGCGTGGAAGAAGGAGCGAGAAGAACGGCGAACCGAATCGTTCTTGCGCAATGATTTCACCGAATTGAGCGAACACCGTCGCTACTTTGTCGCTGACGATGGAGGCGTCGCGGTGGCGTCGGCGACACTCACCAGAGTGAATGACACCTCGTGGTACCTCCAAGACATCGTACGTCGACCCGACGCCGTGCGCGGAGCCCTCGAAGGTGCCATCGCCGAATCGATCGTCGCGTTGCGTCACGAAGGATTCACGCGATTGTCCAATGGACCACTCCCCCTGTGGTCTCCCGAGGACGGCGGAGCCGGTAACCCGCATCTCGGTCCAATCGGCAAGATGATCTTGAGGAACTTTGACCGCAGTTTCCGTTTCCGTGGCATCAACGCGTTTCGCACCAAACTCGCCCCGAACGAGATTCAGCCATTGTTCGTGGCCTACTCGCGCCGAGCCTTGTCGCCCGTCTGCATCTGGTCACTGACGAGACTTCTTCAAAAACGCCAGAAGTTCTAGTTGCCGCCGCGCGGCAAGGAGGAACTACAACTTCTTCAGGGATTTCTTGATCTTTTCTTCGACGTGCTTGACGTCTTCTTTCACTTCCGAGATCGCATCACTGATGCGGTCCGGCTTGACTTCACTCACCAAGCTGACGTGACCCACGGCGGTACCACCGTGTGTCGGCGTCTCGTCGGTTCCCTCGGGAACCGTGATCGACAGAGTTTTGGTCTTCTTCATTTTTCACCCCCTCTCCCATGTCGCGAAGTCGGCGGAGCGAGGCTTGAAAGCGCTCATCTCCCAAGCGCATCTCATGACGCAGGTACATCGGGGGTGTCCGTCACGACGACGTCACTACTGAAATCCTCCGTGAGTGCGAGGGCTCCGTCCGCATCACTCGGGTTCACTACGTCCCCGGGGATGACGTCTAATTGTGTGGGCGTCATGGACGTCGACGCCGGCAGAGAGAGAAACGGGTACATGAAACCTCCACAAAAAGGAGGCGTCGAGCCCGTACGGGCGACAATCGTCTAGATCGTCCGACCCGAACCTGGCGTCTCAACGTGAGGGGAATTTCCTCACCTCTCCAACATACCCACTCGCCCCCGTTTCCATCCGCGTTGTTTTCTCAAAGATCACTAGGCTGACCTTCGTCGTACCACGCTGAACCAAGTCCTCGTTGAGCGTCCCCAGATGCAATGGAGACCTCTCGTGCTCAACCATTCTTCGATCGCCAGCGAACCCGTCCGGACGTCCGTACGTGCCGTCTGACCGCTTGATCACGATCCTGCACGCGCTTCGTGACGCCAAGGAGCATGAAGCGTCGATCTCGTGGTGCGGTGTCGCCGCTCACGTGACGAATCTTGACGGCGCGGGTATTGGGTTGTTCGCCTCCGACGCCACGACGACCCTCTTGTGCGCGAGCACACCCCGCGTGCGAACCCTCTTCGAACTGGAGGCCACCGTGGGCGAAGGCCCCTGTCACAGTGTGCGCACGAGCGGTGACGTCATCAATGAACCCGAGCTCGTCGCCGACTCGTGGCGACGGTGGCCGAGCTACGCGCCCCTCGCGAGTGAGACGGGTGCGGGAGCCCTCTTTGGTTTTCCGCTCCGACTCGGTGTCGTGCACCTCGGGGCGCTCGTGTTCTCTCGCGACACGCCGGGCGAACTCACGGGTGATCAGTCGACCGACGGCCACCTACTGGCCTCGGTGTTGTCCCGCACCATTCTGGCCACCCAAGCGGGGGCAGCGCCGGCGGAGATCGCCCACGAACTCGAAGACAACGCCACGTTCGATTTTGTCGTTCACCAGGCCGCCGGCATGATTTCGGTGCAGGCGGGCCTGTCCATCACCGACGCCCTCCTGCTGGTGCGAGCGCACGCCTACACGCAGGGCAATACGGCCGCTTCGATTGCTCGACAGATTGTCGAACGTCGTCTCACCTACGATCCATTACGGGCGCAATGGATCACGAGAAAGTCGGATGATGGTTCTGTGCAGTAAAATAGTGATGTCGGCTCGCCCAGACCCCGCTCCGCCGCACGTCATCCCTAACAGATTGGTGGATTGATGCCCAGGGAGTCACGCGTCATCGCAACGTTGGTCGAACTGGCGGACAACCTCGTTGACAACTTCGACATCATCGATTTGCTCACGACGTTATCTGCCCGGTGTGTGGAAACCTTTGACGTCGACGCCGCTGGCGTCATGCTCGCCTCGCCCGGCGGCGAGTTGCAATACGTCGCGTCGTCGATTGAGTCCATGCGCATTCTGGAGCTTTTTCAACTCCAGGCCAACGAGGGACCGTGCGTGGACTGCTTCCGCGACGGGAAGGCCATTATCAATCACGCCCTGCACGCCAACGACGATCGCTGGCCCTTGTTCACCCCTCAGGCCCTCGCTTTTGGCTTCCACTCGGTGCACTGTATGCCGCTGCGACTGCGAGGGCGAACCGTTGGGGCTCTCAATTTGTTCCGCACCGAAGAAGGAGTCCTCAGTGACGAGGACGTCATTCTCGCGCAGGGCTTGGCGGACGTGGCAACCATTGCATTATTGCAACACCAAACGGCCCTGGACGCGCGGATGTTGAATGATCAATTGAGTAATGCGCTCAACAGTCGCATCATTATCGAACAAGCCAAAGGCATTGTCGGACAAGCCACGAACTGCAACATGGACGAGGCGTTCGACCGCCTTCGTGCACACTCTCGCAACCACAACCTCCGCTTAACCGACGTTGCTCGATCCCTCGTGACGGGTGAACTCTCTCCCGAAGAGCTCGACGCGCCACGGCCCCATTCCTCACGCGTCGAGACGAAGCGCTAGTCGGCGAACACCGTTGGTAGCCACACCGGCGGCCAGGACTCGTCTCGCGCACCATCACCCAACTGTCGTCCCGCGACCGTGATGTTGTCGAGTCGAACGGCCTCTGGTACTCGCAGTGCGGCGTCGACGAACGGGGGCGACGGGTACACGAGCGGCAGCGGACTGACGTCGCCGGGCAAACTGCCGTAGACGTAGCGACGTGAACCGGCGACCGGTAGAAAACTCCCACCGCACGCGTGTCGCGAATTGGCACTCTGCAGAAACGACATCGCGCCGCCATCGGTACCGACGTAGTGCGGCCACACGGCGCACCAGTCCTCGTAACGTAAGGGATCATCGCCACCGGCATCCCCGGAAGTTGCCCGAGCGCGCAGTGTGGCCAACAGGGGCATGACCGACATGGGCAGCAGCAACACCACATCCGATCGCGGTGGACCGCGTGTCTCGCGTGAGGCCAGGGCGGGTTGAACGGCATCGATCGCACCGCTCACGGGAATGCCGTCGAGATAGCCCCAGTCGCTCAGCAAAAGAACGGGGCGATCATCGTCGAACCGGGCTTCGGGTTCTCGTCGCAGCGACGGCGTGCAGCGCACTTTGCCGCCAAAGGGTGTTAGTTCCCACGGCTCACTTTGGCCAATGGGCGAGACCAACATCACGAGTGGGCTCTTGGTAAAAGACAACACGACGACTCCTTTAAATGGATGTCACCGGCGTTCCAGAGCGACGAAAGACCTTGTCGGTCTTCATCTGCACCACCATGGTGCGACGTAGCCAACCTACACCCCTCGCGACGCTCGCGTCCGAGAACATCGAAGGTGCGACCTCGACACGGAGGGATGACTCTAGAAGTGCGAGTACTCGTCATCGGTTTCGACCAACGCCGCGAGCAATTCGTCGACGTTCACGATCGCGTGACCAATGGATTGATCCGCAATACCGAAAACGACGTGGAGAATCCCGGCGTGAATCAGCGAGCCACAGGAGTAGAGGACGTTCGGCACGTACCCGTCTTGTTCTCTCGGCGTCGCGACCATGAGCGGGCCCGGAAGATACGCCCGCACGCGGGAGGGATCCTCGAGATCCAAGAGAATTGCCCCGAGGCTGTAGGTACGCATCGGACCCACACCGTGCGTGAGAACGAGCCACCCGCCCGGGACTTCGAGCGGCGAACCGCAATTTCCCAACTGGATGAGTTCCCACTCACTCTCGGGGATCTGTAGGAGAGCCGTTTCGTCCCAGCAATGCTCGGAGTCCGAACTTACGAGCACGTTCGACTCGCGATCGTGCCGTGAGAGCGCGCGAAAGCGTCCTCCGACCGGTCGGGGAAAGAAGGCCATTCCCTTGTTCTGTGCGCCAAGACCGGTGAGCGGAGCGGAGGTGAAGTGAACAAAGTCAGACGTCGTTAGCACCTGCTGGCTCACGGCCGCCCCGTCAAAGGCCGTATAGGAGGCCCGGTAGAGCGGGCTGCCGTTGACCGTGATCTGGACGAAGCGAGCGTCCTCCATACCGCGAGCCTCGGCAATGGTCGCGGGCCACAACACCCGACGCGACAGATCGACGTCGGGAGCGAAGTCCGCCTGGTAGAACAAAGGGGCAATCGTGCGTAGCAATGCGGCCGTCTCGGCCACGTTGACCCGCGTGTCGCTCTGTTCTGCGCCGTGGACGAGGGCGGCTTCTAATTCGTCCCCCGTGAATTGTTCCGGTAGGCGGTCGAGAACCGAGGCGGCCGTGGGTCCGTCACAACCCCGGTCACGGAGCAAACAATGCACGATCTCGCGATCAATGACACCCGCGCGCGTCGTGGCGATGACGGGAAACGCCACGGGCGCATCGATGGTGAAGCTGCCGTGTTCATCAATGACGCCACTTCGAAAACACAGCGACGAGATGTGGCCTTCGCCAATGGCTCGGTAGGACATCACCACCCGCAGGGTGCCCGACGGCAGCGCCGTTTGATCCGGGTGAGCGACGAGACTCGGGTTGCACACCGCCGCTCCCTCGAGGGCGAATTCGTGGGTGAAGACCGCACCCAACAACTGACGGTGCTCTGCGGTCAGGGGAGAACCGTCGACGTAATCAATGACGCGCTGCGCGTGACGATCAAAGAGACCCTCGATATCCTCGTGACGATGTCGAAACCGGTCGTAGAGATCGGTGAGGGACGCCACCACGATCGGGTGCTCCAACGCGAGCACGCGAGCCACGGTGCTGGCGGTGCGCGCCTCGCTTCCGCCGGTGAGTTCCTGACCTGGTATGAACAAGCGCGCCACGACGCGACCCACGTCGGGATACTGGCGGTACGCCGAGCGATGCGCGACGGGGACTTCGTTCACCGCGACACCCCCACCACGACGCTGGCGTATTGCATAGTCATCAGCATCGCGAGCGTGGACTCTGCACCTTGATTCTGATTCGGTCCACTCACGGTCAGTCCGTCGTACCCACCCCCGGTGACGGCGTCAAACATGGGAACCGACAAACTATTAGCCCCGTGAAACCAGGCAATGGCCGCCGTGAGTCCATCGGCAAAGACGTCGTCGCGCGTGACCTCGTAGGCCCGAGCGCACGCGTCAGCGAGCGCGGCGACTTCAATGGGTTGTTGGTCGAAGCGGGGGTGATGATCGTCCGGTCCGAGCCCGCCCACCGGCGTGGGCACCACAATGCCGTCGATCATCTCGTGCGACAGAAGCCATCGCAACTGCGCCAGAGCTCGTTCGCTGCGCGCCCCGTTCCCGAGTGCTTCACCCACGGCCAACAACGCCTCCGGTAGCACCGCGTTCGCGTACGTGAGTCGCGACTCCGGCCAAAACCACTCCACGGACTGCACCGGTCGGTCCAAACATTCACCGGCGGCCGTGACAAAGGCGCGAGCGCCGGCGTTCTTGGGATCGATCGCCAACACGTCGGTGGCCCCGAGGGCACCGAAAGCCATGGCGCGGGGCCATGGTGAACGCACACCAACAGCGGTGGCGAAAATGTCGCGGGCCAACGCGACGCTCTCATCGTCCGAACTGCGAGCGACCGTAGTTCCCGCCGCCCACAACAATCGACCCCAGCAGTCGTCGTTCGTGAAGGGACCGTGCCACACTCCTTGTGCGCTACAGCGATTCCGACACCAACCGCCCTCATTGAGTGAACGGGCGAGAAAACGCAGGGAACGTCGAGCGAGTTCCCATAACGGTTCCGACTCGGGTTCACGCGCGATAAACACCGCGACGCGGGCGACGTCATCAACGCAGTAGCCGTGTTCTTCTCGGGGCGTGGCGTATCGCGCGTGCTCGAAGGTGCCGAGCGCCGTCGACAGGTTGATCAAGTGCGACGGGCCGGGGCGGACGGTGCTCACGCGACCACCGCGTTCTGCTCACAGGTAACGTCACTCGCCAGGGCGAGGTACGCCGCAGCCACACTGTCCCAACTCAGGGCGGGAGCCCGACGTCGAGCGCCATCTCCTAACGCCTCGAGCAGTCCCGGCTCTTCCAGTGTGCGGCGCAGAGCGTCGCTGAGTGCGCGCGGACTGCGGTGACGCACGACCACGCCGGCGTCGGGAATCAGTAGTTCCACGGCGTGCGGGAAGGCCGTCGCGACCACGGGCTTCCCCGCGGCCACGGCGTCAACGAGCACACCGGACGTCGCCTGATCCGTGGAGTCGTAGGGCAGCACCACCACGTCAGCTTGGTCAATCAAGTCGTGCAGCGACGATAGGGAGCGATAGGTGTCGTCGAAGACGACCATCTCACCAACGCCTCGTTGCACGACGCGTCGTTCGAGACTGCGACGGTAGGCCTCGCCTTCGTGTTCCAGGACTTTGGGGTGCGTACGTCCGGCCACCACGTAGAGCGGCGTCGGCTGCAGATCACGAAGGTCCGCGAGTGCGTCAATCACCCACTCAATCCCCTTCCCGGGTCCGAGGAGCCCCCAGGTCAACAACATCGGACGCACCGAGCGGCGCATAAGCGGCCGGCGCGGGACAACCTGGCCGCCGTGAGGAATGACGTCAACCGGCGTCGTGCCGGCGTCGAAGATTTCGGCGATCGTGGCACGAGCGGCCTGGGTCATCACGACCACCCGGTCCGCACACTGCATGACCTCGTTGAGGATCGTCGCCTGGTGGGCCGTCGGTCGCGGCAGGATGGTGTGCAAGATCGCAATCACCGGCGCGCGAACGACACGCAGCA
Organism: uncultured Actinomycetes bacterium; assembly: GCA_903871335.1. GTDB lineage: Bacteria > Actinomycetota > Acidimicrobiia > Acidimicrobiales > RAAP-2 > RAAP-2. The sequence continues at coordinate 47,853 of CAIQGE010000026.1, read as the reverse complement.
ATTCGAGAATTTCATCACCGTCGCGACCACCGTAGAGGCCGTATTCGTGCTGCACGAGAACGAGGTCCGCTTGATCGAGGAGGACCCGCAAACGCTCAATGGTGGGCGCGGAGGCTTCGGTGAAGGTTCCAATGACGTCGATGTCGTCGCTTGGGTCGACCGGGGAATCACTGACACTTTGGACGCGAACGATGCCCACGCGCGCGCCTTGTCGCACGAGAGCTCGTCGCAGGGCCGCGGTGAACGTGGCGAGACCACACGGGGTCGGGGGTGCGCTGCTCACGATCACGACGTAGGGGGACGCGTTCATGCGCCACGTCGAGACACCGTGCGCGCCACGAAGCGCGAATCGAGCACGATGGCGATGGTCGTCATCGCAATGACCGCGGACCACAGGGCCGACGGCGTTCGCTGTAGTGAGCGTCGCCACGATGCGGGAGCGGACGTGGGTGAGGCGGTGATCATTGGCGACGACGAACGAGACGGAAACATAGGGACCCTCCAGGACACGGGAGGCGTCGAGCCCGCACGGGCGACAATCGTCTAGATCGTCCGACCCGAACCTGGCGTCTCAAGCGGAGGGAGCAATTCCCTCCTTCACGCATCGTAACGGTCGTAGGGCCCCGAGCAAACAGGACTTCATCCCCTTCGTCAAGGAGTGCGGCGCGCCGTGGTGGGACTACAGTGCGAGCACAGGGGCAAACCACCCCCCTCGGCACGTACGTGTCCGATCAATATTGTTGCCCCAGACCCCGGCGACGTGAATTCCCTCGAGGAGTGCCATGTCCCGTCTCCCACTTGCTACCACCGCGAATGGTCGGTCGTGTTAGTAACCCTCGCCATCGCCGGTGACGCGCTTCTGCCTCTCGCGGATGCCTATCGCGGTATCGCGCCGTGTGAACGAGTTCGCCACTCACTCGCGAGCGTGTTTTCGATCGCCGAGCATCACGATCTCCTCATCACCCATGGTCACGTGGCCATGAATCCTCCCGATCCCTCCCCCTTCGCCTACGACAGCGAAATCCCCTTCACCTTGGATCTCGCCAGTGCGCAAACCCAAGGGGTGATGGGGTACTACTTAGCCCAGGCGTTCGCCGTGAGCTTGCCCGAGACACACGTGGTGAGTCTGTTGACCCAGACCGAGGTGTCCGCCTCCGACCCCGCCTTTCATGAGCCGGACGTCTTTGTCGGTCCGGCGCTCGCGGCCTCAACGGCGCATCGTCTCGAAGTGGATCGTGGCTGGCACGTGCGCACCGACGGCGCGGCGCTTCGCCGGGTCGTCCCCGCTCTCGATCCCGTCGGAATTTGCGAGTTGCCGAGCATCAAACACTTGGTGGACATAGGCACACTGGTGATCTGTGCGGGAAATGGTGGTATTCCGGTCTTGCGTGACGAGAACGGTCACCTGCGGGGCATTGACGCCATCGTGCGACGAGAACTGGCAGCGTCCTACCTCGCGAGCGCCGTGGAGGCCGACGTCCTCTTGCTGTTGGGTGGTGACGACTACGTTCTCAACACCCCACCAGGGCGCGACGGTATCCGCGATGTGGTTCCTGAGACCCTGCGAGGTCTCGCCCACAGCGTCCCCCACGCCCGGTCCACCATCGAGGCCGCGGCTCGATTCGTCGAGTCCACGGGTCGACCCGCCATGATTGGTCCTCTCGACCAGGCCGAAGCGGTCCTCGCGGGTCACTGCGGAACGCTCGTCCACGCGTAAAGACGCGAGGACGACGTCCGCGGAAGCTCAGGAGGACAGGACCGACGACACGACCACATTCGATTCGTAGTGCCCCGTTCGACGGTTGAAGACCCCACCGCACGTCACCAAGATCAGGGCACTGACACCGTGATTGCCGTAGACGAGTTGGTCGGGGAACATCGTTTTGGCATATTGCCGCACGGTCGTCACGACAAATGTCGCCACGTGCGCGTCGGCACGAGTGACCGTGATCCGGTCTCCCGCCACCAAGGTCCGCAGCGCAAAGAACACCCCCGGACCACGAAAGGAATCAACGTGCCCGAGGAGGACCGCGTTGCCGACCTGGCCCGGTGTCGGCCCCCGGTCGTACCACCCGACGTCGACGATGTTGTTCGGCACCTGCACCGTTCCGTCTCGGGCGAGGTCGAGATTGATGATGCGGGCTCGCACGCCGAGCGTGGGGATTCGCACGACCAGAGGTTGCGAGCGAGTGAGGAAATGCGTGGTGGCGACATCGGCGAGCGGTGTCGTACTGGACGTGACCGAGACCGGCGGTGGCAAGGCCTGAGGTCCCCCGGTGCCGTTCGCGAAGAGGGCGATGGCGACCAGGGCAAAGACCAGAAGCAACAGCCACCACCACGACAGTGGCCGCGAACGAACAACACGGGGCACCGTGGTGCCATCAGGCGTTCTGGGAGCGTGCAGCCCCTTGGTACTCATTCAGAACGATTCGAGGCACGACGCAACACACGCTGACGCCGCGTGGCAACGCTCGCCGTCACGACCGCCGCCGCGGCGGCAACGCCGGCACCCCACAGCAGGAGCGGGTGTGTCCTTGGAAGTGCTCCGCCGAAGCCGGTACCAGGTGCCCCGTGGGGAATGGTGCTGCCGCCGGGCACCGTGGTGGTGCCGCCGCCGGGAACTGTCGTTGTACCACCGCCGGGAACGGTCGTGGTCGCCACCGTGCTGCACAGGGGACGGGTGATGACGTCGTCATCCAAGGTGACGGCGCCGTTGCGAGCGAGAAGTCGGCCGTCGACGGTGACGCCCGATGTCGCCGTGATGGACGTGAGGGAGAGAATGGTGCCCACGAAGTTCGAACCGGTCCCGAGGGTCGCAGAACTGCCCACGACCCAGTAGACGTGACAGGCCTGCGTGGCATTCGTGAGGACGACCCGACTGCTGGAGCTCGTGATGAGCGTCGAGCCCGCGATGAAGATGAACACCGCGTTGGCGTCCCCACCACCATTCAACGTCACCGAGCCCGTCAGTCCCATCGAGGAGGGCGCCTTATAGACACCCGGGACCAGATTCTGTCCGGCGAGGTCGCTGGTGGTGGTCGAAAACGGCGTTCGTGCCGCCGCGTCGACGAAAGCAGCGGTGAGATCGTTTTTTGCCTGCAACGCCACGGCGTCGGCGACGTGGGTCGTGCCCGCAGTCACGATCCCGGGAGGAAAGCCCGTGACCGCAGAACCCGGCGAGAGACCGACGCTTCCGGCGATCGTGGTCGGACCCGTGTTCGAGATGGTGGAGCCCGCGAGAACCGCAAAGGGCGTGGCGGTCGCCAGATTGACATCCGTCGGCGCGGCGGAGGCGACGGAGGTGGTACTCACCACAATGACCAGTGCGAGCAAACTCCCTCCGACGCCCAGGAGCGCGGGACGCCACCAGGGTCGACGGGCAATCGGGACGTCTGGTTGCAGCCGAGCAAAGGGTGCAGCGGGAAGGTGGTAGGTCGAGGTGTTCGGCATGATCATTCGCGTTCCGCCAAACAAAAGGGTTCGGCTCACCCGGAGCGAGGATCAGACTCCAACTACGTTCACCTCCACCCTAGGTACTTCTGCGGCCCGCCTTGCGAACCTCACGTGGACCCCGACAATCGTGGCGTCGTTGGTATCTCGGTAGTGTCCGATAGGTTCCGTAGAGTCCCGTTATCAAAGGCAGATCATGTTCGCGTCACCCTCAGCCACCATCACTTCTCGGTACGCGTACCGCGCTCGACCCCGCCGTCTCGCGTGGTCAGTCGCTCTGGTCCTGACTGCTGTTATCGCCGTCGCCACACCTGACGCGGGTGCGGTGACGCCGGGATTCAATTTTGCTCAAGTGATCCCAACCTCCAGCCCCAGTGGTGAATTTTCTTCGATCAGTTGTGCCACGCCCACCACGTGCGTCGCTGTCGGCGGCTCGTCAACGTCGCTCCCCCTCGTCGCGTTCGAGTCCAACAGTGTCTGGAACTCCGCCACCACCGTGGACATCACCGATGCCACTCTCACGTCGATTCGCGGGAACTTCCGCAGCGTGAGTTGTCCGACGAGCACGACGTGTGTGGCCGTGGGCGTCGCCGGTGGCACCACCACGAATGGATCGGCGCGTTTCCCGCTGGTCGGAGTCTGGAGCAACGGCATCTGGACCCTGCGAGTCCTGACCGCCGATTCGGGTGACGCCTACTTCAACGCCGTGAGCTGTGTGGACAACAATCACTGCACCGCCGTCGGCAGTAATACCAATGGTGACTACGTCACCCAGAGCATGGCCCGACAAGATTGGAGCGCCGAGGCCGTAAGGGCCGGGAACGACCCCAATGATGGCCTCGCCGCGGTGACCTGCTCGGACAGCGTGAACTGTGTGGCGGTCGGCACGACCGTCGTGGCGAGTCGCACCGTGGGCGCCGTGCTTCGAGAAGTCAACGGTGTGTGGCAATCGGTCGTGTCCGTCAGCGGCACGGTGGCCCTCTCGGGCGTGAGTTGTCCGTCAACAACGACGTGCTTCGCCGTTGGTTTCGCCACCGTCGCGGTGGGCCTCCACGGTGTGTGGAGCGTTCCCACCTCCCAACCATCACTGGGGCGAGGCCACGTGTTGAGCGGAATTAGTTGCGTCGACACCAACCACTGCGTTGCGGTGGGCTTTACGTCGATCTCCAACGAACCCCTCAGCGTGAGTTTCGACAATGGTATGTGGTCGGGGGCGAGTTCTTCAACGACACCCGGGGGACAAGGAACCTTCAGCGCCACCCAGTGTTTCGCCGCCAACGTCTGCGTGGCGGCGGGGTCGCAGACGTCCCCGTTTCTTCCGATCGTCGCAACCACGGGCACCGATGTGCCCAATGCGCCAACCGGTCTCACGGTCACGCCCGGCAATGGACAACTCAGTGCCCACTGGACAGCCGAACCCGCGAGTGAAAGCGGTGGCGACCCCATTGACGCCTATGTCGTGAGCGACAGCACCGGCCAGTCCTGTCAATCCACGACGACGTCGTGCGTACTCAGTGGCGTTCCCAACGACGCACCAGAGACGGTGTCGATCGTGGCGCACAACGCGGTCGGTAATTCACTCCCCGCCTCCACCACCGGCATCCTCTTCGCGAGCCCGTCAACCTCCTTTGGGGTGAACACCGCCTTTCCCGTCGAACTCGCCGCGACCAGCACGGCCGTGTACGTGGCGCACGCCGCACCGCGGGCGTCGGTCACCGTGCGCGCGAGCACGGTCTCGGCCACGTGCGTCGCGAATGCGTTCGGTGAATGCATCGCCCTTCTCGGCTCGCTTCGCTCCAACCAGTACGTGATCACGGCGCAATCTGTCGCGGCCGGAGTCACCTACCACGCGTCACCCGTTGCCCTCTCCGTCGCCACCGCGTCGCGCACGACCGTCAACGCCCGGGGCGTGACCTCCACGATCGTGAGTCTCGCCAACGGCGTTCCGCGTTCGGTGATGGTGGTCGTTCACGGTGGTGACAATGCCGCGGCCACGACCACGTTGTCATCGACCGGTGCCGGCAGTGTGACGATGAAGGGCACCGGCGTGTTTGCCGTGAGTGACGCGGGGGTGTCCCTGACGGTGGGCTGAGGCGACCTTCGCACCTCACGACACCATCACGGGGCCAGGGTTACGCTGCGATCATGACTGATGTGTCCAAATTATTGCCCGAAGCTCGCGACCTCGTCGACGACGCCATCTCTCTTCGTCGCGACCTCCACGCCCACCCCGAACTCGGACTACAACTGCCACGTACGCAGCGGGTGATCCTCGACGCGCTCGCGGGCCTCGAACTCAACATCACCCTGGGCAGCGCCCTCACGAGCGTGACGGCGGTCTTGGAAACGGGACGACCCGGACCCACCGTTCTGCTGCGTGGGGACATGGACGCCCTGCCGATGCCGGAGGACACGGGACTCGACTACGCCAGCACCGTCGAGGGCGCGATGCACGCGTGCGGACACGACGCCCACGTGGCGATGCTGGTTGGCGCGGCGCGGCTCCTACGTGCACGGGAGAAGGAACTTTCCGGTCGCGTGATCTTCATGTTTCAACCCGGCGAAGAGGGCTTTCACGGTGCTCGTTTCATGCTGGAGGAGGGTGTGCTGGGCGACGAGGGCGTCGACCTCGCCTTCGCGATCCACCAAACGCCCGGGATGCCGAGTTCCATGATCGCGACCAAGGGGGGCACACTCCTCGCCTCGGCCGATGTCTTCTCCATCGACGTCATTGGCAAAGGAGGGCACGCGTCGATGCCGCACCACGCGCTCGACCCCATACCGGTCGCCTGCGAGATCGTGCTCGCCCTGCAGTCATTGGTGACTCGCAAGGTGGATGTCTTCGACCCAGCCGTCGTCACCGTCGGCACCATCACCTCCGGGACCACGAATAACGTCATTCCCGAAATAGCGCATATACGCGGAACGATTCGGACCGTCTCGTCACGTAATCGTGTGTTCGTCCAACAGGAAATTGAGCGCGTCGCCAAAGGGATCGCCACCGCGCACGGGCTCACCGTGGATTTTGGCCTCGTTCCGGGATTCCCCGTCACCGTCAACGACACCGCGGTGGCGGAGTGGGTGCGACAGGTCGCACAAGAACTGGTGGGCGACGGCCGAGTCCTCGACATGCCGAATCCCGTGATGGGTGCCGAGGACTTCAGCTACGTCCTGGAGCAAGTTCCCGGAGCAATGGCGTTCCTCGGGACGTGCCCCGACGGTGTGTCGCTGAAGGACGTCGCTCCGAATCACTCCAATCGAATGATCATCGACGAGTCCGCCATGGCCACGGGCATCGCGCTCTACGCCGCCGTCGCTCTCGCCCGTAGCGCCGGCGCCTGAGGGTCACGCCTCGGCGCCGGCGACACGGACTAGAGAACGGTCTGCGTTGTCGTGATGAAGTTCAGCAACGCGGCACTCGGTGTGGCTGACGCGGGGTGGATGAAGGTCAGGATGATGAACTTGTTCGCGACCCACGCGTCGAGGCGAACACTCGTTGCCGTCGCGGTCGAACCAAGTCCGTCTTCCTTGCCGTTACCGAAGTCGAGGTAGTCCGTCACGCCGCCAACCGGCGTTGCCGTCATGGCTCCAGCGGACTGCGCCACCATGTAGTCCATGTACTGCTGGGCGGTCATCGTCGGTTTGCCGGCGGCCTGCGCGGAGGCTGAGAGCTTCGCGATGTCCGAGGGGCTCACGCAGGCGACGACTAAGGCACCCTTGCCGAAATCAATCGTCGTGCCGAGGGAGTTCGCCGCATTCGCATTGAGATTGTTGTAGTCGTACTTCGTGATCGTCGGTCCACTGGCGTTGGTGAATCCGTCCGCGACCACCACCGATTTGGTCAGGGCACCGCAGGTACCCTTCAGCGACAGCGTCGTCGTCTTCGAACTCGAAGAACTCACGAGCACGCCCACGACCACTGCCACCACCACCACGACAGCGGCGCCCACCATCAACAACTTCTTGTTCTTCACAACATTCCTCTCCGTAGGGGTGACGCGGCGAAGAGAATCATTGCGTTCCCGCCTCCCCGCGACGAAATGACACGTTACGAAGACTCTCTAAGTCGTGCCTCCGGAATTTCTAAGAACTTCGTGAGAAGAGAGGATCTATGTGCTACCTGACGAAAACCTTAACGGGCGGCCGGAAGAATAACGTCGCGATACGCCGCGAGAGTTTGATCAATACCGTCGTGCTGCAGGTACGCCGCGAATTGATCAACACCGATCGAGCGCAACTCTTCAATCTTGGCGAGGTGGTCGCTGGCGGAACCGAGAAGACAGAATCGATCAACGATGTCGTCGGAGACGAACTCGGTATGCGTGTTGCCGGCTCGACCGTGCTCTTTGTAGTCGTAGCCCTGACGCCCCTTGATGTATTCAGTGAGAGCCGCGGGCACGACGGAGCTTCCGTCGGCCCCGTAGCGCTCCACGATGTCGGCCACATGGTTGCCGACCATCCCCCCGAACCACCGGCACTGATCTCTCTGATGAGACAGGTCGTCTCCCACGTACGCCGGGGCGGCCACGCAGAACGTGATGTCGCTGGGATCGCGACCCGCCTTCTCCGCCGCTTCGCGAACCGAGGTAATCATCCACTTCGCGATATCGACGTCCGCCAGTTGCAGGATGAAGCCGTCCCCCACCTCGCCAGCGAGTGCCAGGGCCTTGGGACCATAGGCGGCGACCCACACCTCCAGCGAACTCGACAACCCCCAGGGGAAGACGAGCTGCGAGCCGTTGTATTCGACCTCGCGGCCGTTGGCGAGTTCACGGATGACGTGGATGGATTCGCGCAACGTCGCGATGGACGTGGGCTTACCTTTCGCCACGCGAACCGCGGAGTCGCCACGACCAATACCGCACACCGTGCGATTACCGAACATCTCGTTGAGTGTCGCAAACAAACTCGCCGTCACGGTCCAATCTCGAGTCGCGGGATTGGTGACCATCGGGCCCACGATGACGTTCTTCGTCTGGGCCAGGATCTGGCTGTAGATGACGAAGGGTTCCTCCCACAAGATGTGACTATCAAAGGTCCACACGTAGTCAAATCCCGCGTTCTCGGCTTCCACGGCGAGTTCAATGACGCGCGAGGCGGGTGGGTTGGTCTGTAAAACGACACCAAAGTCCATGTGATTCCTTTACTCCTTGATCGACGCGATGTGGCGATGCGTCCGAGGTCTTCTTACAACAGGTACTGGCTCAACCCGCGCTTGAGGTAACGACCGTGTCCCGCACGACCCTTGAACGTGTCGTCTTCGATGATGACGTTCCCCCGCGAGAGCACCGTATCAACACGACCATCCACGTGGATCCCCTCGTAGGCCGAGTGGTCCATGTTCATGTGGTGCGTGGTGGCGCTGATGTCGGTCACGCCATTCGGGTCGTAGATCACGACGTCGGCGTCCGAACCCGGCAGCAGTGCACCTTTTTGCGGGTAGAGACCGAACATGCGCGCGGGCGTCGTCGAGCAGATCTCCACCCATCGCTCCACGGAAATCTCTTCGGTCACGACTCCCTGGTACAGGAGGTCCATGCGGTGCTCGACCGAACCAATGCCGTTCGGGATCTTCGAGAAGTCGCCCAGTCCGAGATCCTTTTGACCCTTCATGCAGAACGGACAGTGGTCGGTGGAGACGACCGAGAGGTCATTGGTGCGTAAGTAATTCCACAACGCCTCCTGGTGGCCTTCGGCGTGCGCACGCAGTGGCGTTGAGCAGACGTAGGCCGCGCCGTCGAAACCCGCCTTCGACAAGTGCTCTTCTAAGCTCAGGTATAGGTACTGCGGGCAGGTCTCGCCGAACACGTTGGCCCCACGCCCACGGGCTCCGGCCACCGCTTCGACGGCCTCCTTGGCGCTCATGTGCACGATGTAGAGCGGCGCTTTGGCCACCTTCGCCAACATGATCGCCCGAAAGGTCGCCTCTTCTTCCATCTCCACGGGACGCGTGAGGGAGTGGTAGCGGGGATCCGTTTCGCCGCGCGCCAGGGCCTGGGCCACCAGCACGTCAATCGCCGGTCCATTTTCGGCGTGCATCATGATCATGGAGCCAATCTCCGACGCCGTTTGCATGGCGCGCAGGATCTGTCCGTCGTCGGAGTAGAAGACGCCGGGATAGGCCATGAACAACTTGAAGCTCGTGATTCCTTCGTTCTCCGTGAGATCGCGCATGGCCGATAGTGAATCCTCGTCAACACCACCGATGATCATGTGGAAGCCGTAATCAATTGCGCACTGGCCATCAGCTTTCGCGTGCCACGCGGCGAGTCCGTCATGCACTCGCTCCCCGGTCCGTTGGACGGCGAAGTCGATGATGCTGGTCGTCCCACCCCACGCGGCCGCTACGGTGCCGGTCGCGAACGTGTCGGAGGCGTGCGTGCCACCAAAGGGCAACTCCATGTGAGTGTGAACGTCGATGCCACCGGGTAAGACGTACTTGCCCTTTGCGTCAATCACGCGTTCGCACGTCGCTTCGAGATCGCCGAAATGACCCGGAGCGCCGAGCGCGGCGATCGTTTCTCCCTCGATCAGGAGGTCGTAATTGACGACTCCCGTCGTCGAGACGACACGACCGTTCTTAATCAGAGTCTTCGCCATCAGTACTCCTTAGGCCTCGGTGAGTGGGCCGTACTGGTCCGGACGACGATCACGATAGAAGGCCCACTGTTCGCGCACTTCTTGGAGGAGATTCATGTCCAGGTCGCGCACGATGAGTTCCTCGTCGTTCGTCGATGCGACCTCGCCCACGAATTGACCGCGCGGGTTGACGAAGTAGGTCTGACCGTAGAAGTCATTGTCACCCAGATCCTCAATACCCACACGGTTGATCGCCCCGACGAAGTATTCGTTCGCGACCGCCGAGGCGGGCTGTTCGAGTTGCCAGAGATAGGCCGACAGCCCGCGACTCGTGGCCGACGGATTGAAGACGATCTTGGCGCCCGCCAAGCCCAGCGCGCGCCAACCTTCCGGGAAGTGTCGGTCGTAACAGATATAAACGCCAATGCGACCAACTGCGGTGTCGAAGATCGGGTAGCCCAAGTTTCCGGGACGGAAGTAGAACTTTTCCCAGAAGCCCTTGACCTGCGGAATGTGGGTCTTGCGATACTTCCCGAGATACGTACCGTCGGCGTCGATCACCGCGGCGGTGTTATAGAGAACACCCTCCTGTTCGAGTTCGTAGATCGGCAGGACCATCACCATCTTCAGCTCCTTGGCGAGAGCCATGAAGCGCTGCACCGTAGGTCCTTCGGGCACCGCTTCGGCGTATTCGTAAAAGGAGGCGTCCTGCACCTGACAGAAGTAGGGGCCGTAGAAAAGTTCCTGGAAGCAGATCACTTGTGCTCCCTGGCTCGCCGCGTCACGCGCAAATTTTTCGTGCGCGTCGATCATTGAGTCCTTCGCACCGGTCCACTTCGCCTGCACCAATGCCGCGCGAATCACGTCTGCCATGCCCACTCCTCTTCCCCGCTGTGTAATGAGATGCCCTATTCACTCACCTCAACAGCCATACTGTCAAACATTGGCCACAATTTCGTTAATGAGCGATGAACTCTCGCGCTTCGGACCTCGTCGGTTCGAACCAAGGTTCTCTAGGCTGAGTTGATCGAACTCGCAACACGACATCCACGGCGTTTTAAGTCTCCCCGTGAGTGGTGCACAATGCGTTCGAGGAATGGGCTCGTCATTCTCACGCCGATCGACTCACTGAGATTCTCGCCCATGACGCGTGAGCGAAAGTTAGCCCTATGAAGGAGTCGTTCCCGTCTGATCGCACCGACCTCGCGCGCACCACTGCGCGACCGAGTCTGCGCGGACTCGTCCTCGCCACGCATCTGGGACCGACGCTCGCCGTCACGGGCGCCACGACACTTCTCGCGGTGGTCGCCGGACGAGGCGTCGGGTCGTGTTGGGTGGCAGCAGCGGTCCTGTCGGGCCAGTGTGCCGTGGGTTGGTCGAATGACGCGCTCGACGCGGAGCGAGATCGTGCGGTCCACCGGACCAGCAAACCCGTTGTTGCGGGACTGGTCTCTCGCGAGGACCTCGTCACGGCGTCACGAATTGCCTTCGCGCTCTGTGTTCCGCTGTCGCTGCTGTCGGGCTGGCGCGCGGCGACTGTGCACCTCGTCGCCGTGTTTGTCGCGTACCAGTACAACCGTCGTTTCAAGTTGGGACCGTGGAGCCCCCTCCCCTACGCGATTTCCTTCGGTCTGCTCCCCGCCTTCGTGACGTTGGGCCTGCCCGGTCACTCGTGGCCGCGACCCGCGGTGATGGTGGTCACGGCGTTGATCGGTGTGGGCGCTCACTTCATTAATGCCGTCGTCGATATTGACGACGATCGCGCCACGGGCGTGCGGGGTCTTCCCCAACGATGCGGAGCACGATGGTCTCTCGACCTCGGCACTCTGGCGCTCCTCGCCGCCGCCTGGATTACCGCCGTTCTCTCCCACCGGCACGTAGCTTCGTTCACGATGGCCGTTGCGGTGACTTTTCTCAACGTCGCGGTCGCGGTCGCGGGTGCGCGTGGTGCCGCGCGATTGGCGTGGCGTCTCGCGATCATCTCGGGTCTTGGCTGTCTGGCCATCTTCGTGATTGGGGGCAGCGAACTGTGGTCGACGTAGACCCACGTTCGCTGCCCCCACTTCGTGAGCGCAACTCCCGCAGAGCGTACGTAGAGATGGCTATCTTGAAGGCGTGGAGTGGCTCAAGGACAACGTCACGTCCCTCACTCTCGTCGTCCTCTTGTTCACCTTGATCGCTATGGCGTGGCAGATCATGGTGAGCCGTCGAGCGCTGACCGGCCAAACATTTCTCCTCATCCGAACAGAACTCGCATCGCCCGAGATGAGAAATCTCCGTGCTCGGGTGTTAAACGCGCCGTTCGAACTCGGCCTGCCGGAGCATTCCGATGTCACCATGGCCCTGAGGCCCACTGTCTCGCAGTGGCCCGAGGATTTGAAGTTCGCCGTTGAACATGTCGGTCAGTCCTTTGACGCATATGGCCTTCTCATCAGAGAACGAATCATTCCTCGGCGACTCGGTATTGAGTTTTACGGAAATTCTGCGTATCGGTGCTTTCAGGTCTGCAAGGCCCTACGGGACGAAAGAATCGATGCGGAAGATCGGGCGTTTCTCTGGCAACACTTCGAATGGCTTGCCCTTCAGGTGGAGTCCCAGAAATATCACCATCGCCTTCATGGTTCGTCACGGCCCACGGCGCGTTCTCGCACCTAGGACCGCAGAGTGGCTCCACGAAACGATTCCATCGAAAGCCATGACGTGTAGGGGTTCATCAGTGGGGCGATATCGGCTACGACACGTGTGTTCGTGAAATCTTGATGGCCACGACCACCATGACCACACCAATACCGACGTCCAGGATTCGCCACGTGACCGGACGCGACATGAGGCGTGCCGCCGACCTCGCACCAAATCCGAGGACGGAGAACCACAGGATTGACGAGACACTCGCACCGACAGCAAACAACCATCGATCGGCATGGAACTGATTCCCAATCGATCCCAGCAACAAAACCGTGTCCAGGTAGACGTGGGGGTTAAGGAAAGTGAAGGCCAGGGTGGTCAGAAGTACTTTCGAACGCGTTGTTCGAGCAAGGTCCGTTGGCAGCAGGGTCTCGGGACGTCGAGCGCGCCAAAAACAGCGCAGGCCGTAGAAAAGCAGGTACAGGGTGCCCACGATCTTGAGGGCACTCAGCACCCCCGGAAATTGATGGACGATGCCACCAATGCCGGCCACACCAGCGAAAATCAAGACCACGTCGGAGACACCACAGATCACAACGGCCAGACCCACGTACGTCCGCGTGAGACCGAGACGGAGTACGTAGGCGTTTTGCGCCCCGATCGCGACAATGAGAGAGAGGCCGGTGAGAAGACCGGCGAGTACCGCGTTCATGAGGTGACCAGAGTACCCATCCGCACGCGTCTCGCTAAGTGCGCGAGAGACGCCACACCGCCACAGAACGCCGTGCCCGTCCATCTCCTACACTTCGGCGATTCCCTTTCTGAACGGAGACACCCGTGGCCCGCGTTTGCACCTACCTCAACTTTCAAGGCACTACCGAGGAAGCATTCACTCACTATCGCGACCTCTTCGGAACCTCGTTCGTTGGTCCCTTCGTTCGTTTCGGTGACATGCCCATGCCGGGAGGACCGGAGCTCTCCGCCGACGACGCCCAGCGCATCATGCATATGGAACTCGAAATCACCAACGGCCACGTCCTGATGGCCACCGACATGCTCTCGTCAATGGGTATGGAATGTCGCATTGGTAACAACACGACGATCATGATCGAAGTTGACACCAAGGAAGAAGTCGACCGTCTCTTCGCCGGACTCGCTGCGGGTACCGAAGAGCAGGCCCCGGCGGACCAGCCCTGGGGCTCCTACTGGTCGGTTTGCTTGGATCGTTTCGGCATCCGGTGGATGATCGCCACGCCGATGGGTCAGTAGGCCGATTCCGACGACGTCTCCGGCACCACCACGGGACCGTGAAAGACGTGGCCGTTCGAAAATGATGCAATGCGCGCCGGTGAGGACACGTCGAGCACCGTCGTGACGCTGAAGGTCACGAACCGTGACGTCCACCCCTGCGGGAGGAGTCGCTCGTTGACGTTGACGCTCCCCGGTCGTTGCGCCTCGGTGATCTGGAGAACGAGGTCAGTACCGCATTCATCGCGAAGCACTTCGACGACTCGTCCCGCGCGATAGAGCACGCGATGGTGTTTTTCCACGTCGACGAGGAAGACGTTCGGAGCGCTCATCGAACCCCGTCCCGGCTGTGCCACGAAGGCGAACTCGCGGCCTTCGACCATCATGGTCTCCAGTGGACCATTCGTGCTCGCACCGGGCGAGCGCAAAAAGACGGCGGCGTCGTGCACCGTGCGCCCGACACCCGACTTTTCAAAACCAATTGGTGGCGTGAGCTGTTCGAAGTCACTCGGCGACATGGGTTCACACGACAGCCAGATTGTGCGCGTGCTCACGTCGATTAACTCGCCATAGTGCGCGTGGCTCGACGTGGTCCAGTTCTGCCGCCACTCGTGGGGGATCCCCAAGGCGTGGCTGTCATCGTCCGACAAGCTCACGTCACCCACATCATCCAACGACCCTCGCGACCGATCCTTCAACGACGGACTAGCCGAGCGTCTCGGCGCGGAACAGCACATCGTCGTCGTCCACTGAGACGACCATGGTGGGTGACACACGCCGGTGTTCATCTTCGCGCAGTCGCACCACCGTGCCCCACGCGGTGAAGCCGACGGCGTGCGACGCAAAGTACATCGGACCTTCGAACACTTTGACCTCAACGACACCGGTCCCGTGCATCGCGAGGGCGGCGGACTGCATCCGTTCCATTGCTGTCTCGCGCGCGGAGTACATCGCTTCGGTGAAATTCGTCAGTTCGACATTTTGCGTCTGCTGACTAAGAACTGCACCCATCGAGCGGCGTGGTGCAAAGACGAAGGACGCTCCCGCCGCGAGACCCAACGGTTCCCAACCCGCGACCATCAACAACGTGAAGTCACGCGCCGACAGGTCAGAGGTGAAGACGCGTTCGGCGTCAATGGGCGCGGAACCCACCGGGCGCACCGCGGTTCCCATCAGGGAAATTTCGGTGTGCGACGCGTGAATAGTGCGCTCTACCTCCACCCCCACGACGCCGTGCGCGCCCGCGGCGGCCGCTTCGCGGTGGAGTCGGGCCATGGCGGTAGAGAAGGCTTGTTGGTGCGAATACGAGGCCGCCGAAATCTCTCCCTGGCCCCAGGTCCAGGTCATCGGTGGCGTGGAATAGACCGATAGTCCACTCACGAACTCGACGGGCTCCCAACCAATGGAGTGCAAATTGAGTTCTTCGTCCATTGAAAGGTCCGAGGTTGTGCCCTTGCCCGAACCGGGGCCCCCGCTGTACGCGGCGAGGGCCGCTCTCATGGCGCTGGGGAGATCGAAGTCTCCGTTCGTTGGGGTAAGTCCACTCACGAGAGTCGCACCGTGGGTTGAGGAACAGGCAGGGCGACGAAATCCTGAAACCGCCGAATCCGATTGCCCCGAATCACCGTGTGATAATCGATCTCGCCCTGACCGTATTCACGTTCGCTGATGGTGACGCGAGCGCCGTGCAGTGAATCGCCGTGCAGTGATCGACGCGCCGCTTCTCGGGCAATCTGACGGCTCCGCGTCTTGGCAGTGACGACCTGATCGACTTCCGAGGACGAAACGCCCGATCCGTACATCGACAGTCCCGTTCCGTGCATTTGGTATTCGGTGATGCAGTAGGGCCACATACGCACCGACGAGAGTGTCGCAATGACACCGACGGGAGCGAACCCCGCCTCGATCACCTTCGCCAAGCGCTGACCGGCGAGATACGTCGTAAAGGGTGCCTGCTGCAGCGCGGGAGCCCCGGGAACTTTGACCGCCGTGCCGCTCAAGTGGAATTCGAGGAGATACCCGTCGCCCATGACGTGCTGGGAATCAACAACACCCACGACACCGTGCGCACCCGCTTCGGTCGCCTCTTCCACCATTCGCTGGAGGGCCGCGTCGAATCCCGTGCGCCACGCTGATTCGTACCAGGTCTGTTCATAGTTCTGGCCCCACTGACGGTGATCGTTCGACACGAAGCCGTGCGGGCAGGTGAACGTTTCGTTGTAGCCACCCCCACTGCTCGATCGGGATGGTGACATCGCTGTGGACATCGTGGAACCCAACGGACTCCACTGCATCGCGCAGAATCCTTGCGCGAAACCAACCGGTTCGAGCCCCATTTCCAAGCACGCCGCGAAGTCCGCCACGCTCAGCCCCGAGGAAAACGCTCCGGACGCCATTCGCCGTTCGGCCGCTTCCGGCAGGTCGGTCGGTTCGCTCGTCACTAGTTATCCAGCGAAATGATCGTCGTCGGGCGCGTGAGTGTGAGAGGGGCTCCGGTCTTGTCGACTGCGGTGCCGAGCGCCAAGAATTCAATGGTGTGTGAACCCCACTGGTGCGACTTCTCTTCGAGACGCACCCCGACAATGCCGGACGCTCCGAGACGATTCGCCTCGTCCTGCATGCGCGTCATCGCCAACTCGCGCGCTTCGTAGAGGGCCTGAGTGAAGTTCGGCAGCTCGACGTTCTTGCCGGCGGAACCCAGAGTTGCCCCCAGTCCGCGGTGAGCAATGTGGTACACGCACGTCCCCATCACGAGTCCCTGCGGGGCGTACCCCGTTTGGTTGAGCGTCCAAAAGTCTTGACCCGAGAGGTCGCTGGTGAACGGCTTGCCGAGGGCATTCAGTCGCGACACGCCGTCTTCGGCCTTGACCGCGGTACCCACGGCAATGAACTCCGCCGCGTCAGAACCCCACTCGTAGTAGTTGACGTCGAGACGCACGCCGACAACACCGTCGGCGCCCAGCTCGGCCGCTTCTTCCTCCATGCGAGTCATCGCGAGTTCACGAGCGTTATACATGGCCTCGGTCAGTTTCGTGAGTTCCTGACTTTGACCCCACTTTCTCGTTTGAATACCAATGTGATAAATCGATGACCCCATCACGAAGCCAACGGGATGAAAGCCAGCTTCCTTGACGAGGAGGAATTCATTGACCGAGAGATCGGACGTGAATAGGCCCTTTTCGAGTTCTTCGAGCCGGTGGCCGGTTGCTTCGGGTAGATCACTCTTCTCGTTCGCCATCAGTGTCCTCCGATAACAATGTTTTCGAGCGCGTTCTGCGCGGCGGCATTGTGGGCCGCTTCTTTTTGCAATTCCTGAAGGAGGCGAACAAGCCAATCTTCCATCGCCATGCTTTCGCTGCGGATCTTGATGCCGCCCGAGAAGTGCCCGACACTGCACCGTACGGTGGTGCCCTCCATAACGGCGTCGAATTGATCCCCGGACAGCGTCACGCGCACCGAGGCAATCTTGTCCGACTTACGAAAGAGCCCGCCGGCACGTTCCACGTGCAGTCGATCACCCAATGCGTCCGCCAACAATTCACTGAGCGAGCGCAGGAGAGCGTGGAGATCACCAGAACTCGCGCGCAACGACGCCGCGGCGACGGCGAGATCGTACGAATCATCGAGTGGAGACATTGATCCGACTCTACAAGCGAGCCGTTCGCGGCTGGCGCACACGGCACTGGAGCGTCACCGTTCCGCCCACGTCATGCAGGGGGGACCGGAAGACTGCCCGCAACGCCTTCGGGATCTCGACAACTAATGACGAGTTCGTCAAATTCGGCATCAATGAGCGTGACGCGCACTCCCCGACGTTCGGCGTGATGAACGACGCCAAAGATGCGCGTTGACGGCGACGTAAAAGTCCCCACCGCCAGAATCCCCGGCACCCCCGTGCCGAACCGAATGCCGTGGATGGCGCCCATCGCGTTCTCGAGAATCTCGACGGACCGCACGGACGACAAGGGCACGCTCACGTCCCCCCGGAGAGATTCGAGGTGCTCGGCCGTACTCAACCGGACGACCAGTTGGTCACCCTCGACGACAAGACTCGCCACCCTCAACCCCTCTCGATGCGTACCTCACTGTACGCATCACTCGCGGCGCTCCGCCGCCACGCCGAGACCTGCAACGTCCTCCCTCGTGACACCCCGACGGTGTGTGGACATCGCGGTCGGCCAATACGGCAATGAGGAGATTCAACACATTCGCCGCGACGTCAACGATTCCGAACTCGCGTGCGGTTCGAAGTTCCTCCGTTCCGCGTTTAGTGGAGATGCGAGTTGATGTAGTCCTCGAAGTGGCCCAGCGGCCGGAATTAGGGAGAGGCTCAGGCCGGCTTCCGAGAGGACCCGAGCGGGGCTCGAGCAAGCAGGCGGCAGCGCACGGCACGCAGCCCAAACCCTGGGACCACTTGCATCTGGGGTGGTGCTCAGTGCCCGGAGTCGTACCCCGTCGTGGACTACTCAATGTTCAAGAACTCGTGCCCGGAGCCGGCTACGGGACCAGCCTCTTCAGACGTGGCGCGACTACCGCCATAGCGTCGTTGTAGGAAGGGGCCGCGGGGAACAACAAGGGGACCTCATTGTCGTACGATTCCGCCATCTCAGCGAGGCGGCTCTCGACTCGCTTGAGCTTGTTTTCGCGGCCAGCGCTCACGAGCTTGAACTTCTCGACCGCCATCTCAGCGATGTGGTCGTCGCTGTCCCGCGTCGCCGACAGAAGCCACGCAAGATCCGCCAGGTCAGTCGTTCGCAGACGTTGAGCGATAGCGCGGAGCTTCTCCGCGGCCATCTCCTCCTTCGTCAAGGTGAGTATCTCGAAAGGCGCGTAGAACGGGGTGCCGATGTTCGCAATCTCCGGTTCGTCGATCAGCGCTTCGCGGTAGCTCACCTCGACCTGCACCTTGCTTTTGGGGAAGTCCGTGCCGATGACATCGACGTGGTCAAAGTCCAGGCTCTTGGAGGAGTCAGTCGTAGTCGCCTCGGGCTGGAACCGAACGACGTTGTGGATGCTCGCGTCGCGAATGGCCTGAGCAACCTCGTCTGCGTCGAACTTGTGCTTGGCGGGAGAATGACGCGTTGCGTCAACGTCCCTGCTGACGCGGTGCACGCCGTGCGCATGGCGCAGCACGAAGCCTCCCTTGAATGCCAGCTCTCCCTGGAACTTCATCGCCAACTGCCCAGCCAGGGTGAGGAGTGCGAAGTCACGGACGGCGACGACCGAACCTCACGGCATCGCTTCGAGCAGGTCCATGAGCTCACTCGAGCTCCCCCACTGGCGGCGCAGTTGAGAGGGACTCACGCCCGCACTCGTTCGGGCTCGAGCAGCGCGTTCACGTTGACCCGCCACGTAGCGTCAAGCTCACCTTCGCTCTTGCCCCGTGGCCGCATGAGCACTGGTGATCGGTTCTGTCCGATCAGGTCTTGGAACGGGGCTGCTGCCTCGGATCCGAGGAACCGCTCGACAACTAGACCGACGCGCCGAGCAGCTGCTGGAGAGTTGCATCGAACAACCGTCCGGTGAAGCCGATCGAGGAACTTCGGTTCTCGATCAGAGGCCATCAGCAGAGCATCAATGGTCTGGCTCAACGAGACGCCGTATCGGGGGTGGTTCAGTGAGTCGACGATCGCTCGCTCAGGCAGCGCATGCCTCGGACCGGACCCTCGACCCGCTCCCCAGATGTGTTCCGGGCTCGTCTGGAAAAATTTGGCCGTCTGTCCTCGAAACTTCAGGGGCTCAATCTGATCGGTCGTGAGCACGGACAGGCCGAAGAAGTGCTGGTCGGTGAGGTCGTAGTGCTCGAGGGCGCGCCCGGCGGTGATCAGGTATGGCCGACGGGCGACAGCGTCGACCAGATCAACCATGTCCACGACGAGGTGGCCAGTGGCCTCCGGCAGGACGAGGAGGTCCTTTCGCACTCGAACGACTCGTCCGGACTGGACCAGCCACTGGACCGCCTTCTGAGCGGCTGCTCGACTCGGGGCAATCCTCAGGAGTGCGGCCAGATCTTCCGAAGGGATGGAGATACCCCGTCGACCGGCGTCGGCTGCCGTTCGATGGAGCTCACGAAGGATTAGGTCATCACGTTGCACGCTGTACAAGGTACCTGACAAAACGCAGCAGGCTTTCTTTTTGTCAGGAAACTTGTACTTACCCAAGAGGGACGCCTCGATAGCCCATGAGCAGGGATCTGATCGCCCTGTTGCCATAGGTATCGGCCTCGTGATGCGAAGAGGTCGAAGACGCCGTCGGCTCTAAGCACCATCAGATCCAACAGACGTTTGGTGCGTGTCATGTTGCCGAAGCCCTGTGCGCGACCCGACAGCGAGGGCTTGACGATCGAGCCCTCTCGGAGTCCGGCCTGAGCCTCTCTCCCTAAATCCGGCTACAGGACCACATCGAGGCCTACATCAACTCGCATCTCCACGAAACGCCGAACGGGGAAGTTCCAATGAAGGTGGTAACTTGAAAACGCGTTACCATCTAATCCGGTAACGCGATTCCGTTCTGTCACTCCGAACCTCGGTGACCCCAGTCACTGAGGTGTGCGCAATGTTGACATCAATCGTCGTCGTGGTTCCCACTGACGGTCCCCTATGACTTCGGGCCCCGTCCACGCCGCCACGCGTTCGTCCCGAGAGAACGCCAAGGCACACGCCCTCGGCCTGACTTCGGCCACGTCGCTCGTGATCAGCAGCATCGTGGGAACGGGTGTCTTTACGATGCCCGCCGTCATCGCCGGAGCCGGCACCATGGGCATCGTTGTTCTGGCCGTCATCGCTATCGGGGCGCTTTTGCTGGCGGTCCTCTTTGGGCAACTCACCCGACGTATTCCGAACAGCGACGGTGGTGTGTACGCCTACGCGCGACACGAATTTGGCGATTTCGCCGGCTACCTCGTCGGCTGGTGTTACTGGATCCAGTCCTGGGCCGGCAATGCGGCCATCGTGGCGTCCTGGGTTTTCTACGTCGACGCCTTGTTCAACTTCAGCCATCCGGCGGGACTGACCAATTGGGCCATCGCGCTCGTGGGTCTGTGGGTGCCGGCCGTCATCAATCTCGTCGGCATCCGTCAGATGGCGTGGTTTCAGAATGTCACGGTCGTTCTCAAGTTTGTGCCTCTCGCCTTTGTCGGCGTCATTGGTTGGTTCTTTGTGAAAACGGACAACTTTGGACCGTGGAATGCCTCCGGCGGCAGTCTCTACAGCGCCATCGGCATCGCGGCTGGCGTCGCCCTGTTCAGTTTCATTGGCGTCGAAGCGGCCGCCATTACCGCACGACGCGTCCGCGACCCCCGACGAAACGTGTTGCGGGCGTCCGTCATGGGCACGGGCATCAGCGCCCTGCTCTATGTTCTCGTCACCGCGGCCGTCATGGGTCTCGTCAATCACCGCACCCTGGCTGCCACCGGATCCCCCTTCGTCAACGCCTTCGAGGCGATTTTTCCCCATCAAGCGTGGGCCGGTCGATTCATTGCCGGACTCGCCGTCATCTCCGGCATTGGTGCGTTGTTGAGTTGGACCTTGATCGTGACGGAGACCTCGCGAGCTATTGCGAGCGATGGACTTTTCCCGCAGGCGTTCACCTGGAGTGACCGCAACGGCACCGCGTGGTTCGGCATTGTGGTCGGCACGGCCCTGCCCTCGCTGCTCATGCTGTGGCGCTATACGTCGAGCTCGGGACTCACGATCTTCACCTATCTCGTCGATCTGACGGTCGTGACCGTCGCGATCCCCTACTTCTTTTCCGCCATTGCCCAATTGACGTTCCTCGTGTCGCGTCGTCGCGCGGTCGACGGTTGGCAACTCGCTCGCGACCTTTCGATCGCCGTCACGTCGGTGCTCTTCTCGCTGTGGGTCACCTTCGCTTCGGGCTACCAAGTCGTCTATCAGGCCCTCCTCGTGATCCTGATCGGCCTCGTGGGATACGCGGTACTGAACGGCCTACGCCAACGGCGAGGGGCCATTGCCTCACCCATCGACCTCAATCCCCCAACATCGGAGACCGCATCATGACCAGCCTGCTCACCATCCCGCCCGAGCGCACCGCGGCCAGTTTCGGGGTGTACTCCGAAGTGGGTACCCTCCGTCTCGCCGTCGTCCACCGACCCGGACTCGAGCTCACACGACTCACACCCGAGAACATCACGGACTTACTCTTTGACGACGTGATGTGGGTGAGCAAAGCCCAGGACGAACACGACGCGTTCGTCCTGGCGCTGCGCGACAAGGACGTGGAGGTTCTCTACTACGCCGATCTGCTCGCCACCACTCTCGACATGCGCGAGGGCCGGGACTTCGTCCTCGACCGACTTTGTACAAAGGAACGTTTTGGTACGTCGCTGTCTCCGATTGTGCGCGAATTGCTCGACGGACTCAATGGCCCCGAACTCGCGAGCTATCTGATTGGCGGGATCGTCAAGAGCGATCTCGCTCCGCATCACCCCCGCAGCCTGACCTGGGACACCTGGCGTCCCGATGACTTTGTTCTCTCACCGCTGCCCAATCACCTGTTCCAGCGCGACAATTCGTGCTGGCTCTACGGCGGAGTGACCATGAACCCCATGGCGATGCGCGCCCGGCAACGCGAGACGCTGCATACGCGAGCCATCTACAACTTCCACCCGCTGTTCGCCGCGAGTACGTTTCCGACCCTCTACGGCGATCGCGACGAGGGTTACGCCGGCGCCACCCTCGAAGGTGGTGACGTCCACGTCGTGGGGAATGGCACGGTCCTGATTGGCATGGGCGAACGCACCACGCCCATGGCCATCGAAGCCGTCGCGCGGGCGCTGTTCCACACGGGTCAAGCCACGACCGTGATCGCGGTGGAATTGCCTCATAGCCACGCCTATATGCACCTCGACACGGTGATGTCCATGGTTGCCGTTAACACCTTCATTCTCTACCCCTTCGTCGGCACGGAATTACGAAGTTGGACGCTGCGCGCCGGCAACGCCGACGACCTGCTGGTCACGGCGAATAAGGACCTCTGGCGCTCGCTCGCTCGCGCGATGGGCACCGACGTGCTGCGAGTACTGAGCACGGACGAGGACATCCGGGCCGCGCAACGCGAACAGTGGGACGACGGCACGAATTACCTGGCCCTCTCTCCCGGGGTCGTCATGGGATATGAGCGCAATGTCGCGACCAACACCATGCTGCGCGAACACGGGATCGAGGTCGTCACCATCGCCGGTAGCGAACTCGGTCGTGGTCGCGGCGGTCCTCGCTGTATGACCTGTCCCCTCGTGCGAGACGCGGCATGAAACTGCTCCCCGATCCCGAGATGATGCGGCAACTTCGTGGACGAAGTCTGCTGGCGCCCGACGACTTGACCAAGGCGGAGTTTCTCTTCCTGGTTCATTTGGCCAAGGACCTTCGCGCCGCCAAGCGCGAGAACCGCGAAGTCCAGCTCCTCAGTGGTCGCAACATCGCGCTCATCTTCGAAAAGGTCTCCACTCGCACACGTTCGGCCTTCGAAGTCGGAGCGCACGACCAGGGAGCGCACGTGACCTATTTCGGTCCCGGTGACTCCCACCTCGGTTTCGGGGAATCAGCGAAGGACGCCGCTCGAGTGCTCGGACGCATGTTCGACGGCATCGAGCATCGCGGCTTCCGCCACGACGTGGTCGCGACGTTGGCGCAGTACGCGGGCGTGCCCGTATGGAACGGTTTGAGCGATTCGTGGCACCCCACCCAAATGCTGGCTGACGTGCTCACGATGAAGGATCACGTCGACAAGAAAGTGTCCGAACTGACCGTGTGTTTCCTTGGCGACACCCAGAACAACACCGCGCAATCACTTCTCGTGACCGGGGCTCTACTCGGCATGGACGTACGTCTCATCGGCCCCGCGTCGCGAGCGCCGGAGGAGTCGGTGCGACATCGCGCTCACCGACTCGCGGCTCTCTCGGGGGGTTCGGTAAGCGTGAGTGACGACACTGGTCTCGTTCGCGGCGCGGACATTCTCTACACCGACGTGTGGGTCTCGATGGGTGAGACGACGGACAAGTGGCAGGAGCGCATCACGCAGATGATCCCCTACCAGATCAACAAGGCCCTCGTGGTCGCGACCAACAATCCCGCGGTCAAGGTCATGCACTGTCTGCCGGCTCTCCACGACGTCGCGACCGAACTCGGCCGCCAGATGCACGCCGCGTACGGCGTGACGGCACTCGAGATCACCGACGACGTTTTTGAATCTCCCGCCTCGCTCGTCTTCGACCAAGCCGAGAACCGACTCCATACCATCAAGGCTCTGATGGTGGCGACGGTGACGAACCCGTGCGTCTCCTCGTAGCGATCGGCGGCAACGCACTCCTGGAGCGTGGCGAGCCCGCTACCGCGGCGCGCCAACGCGCGCACGTGGCCGTCGCCATTGAACATCTCGCGCCCCTGCTCCACGAACACGACGTGGTTCTCACGCACGGCAATGGACCGCAGGTCGGACTTCTCGCCACGGAATCGGCGCGCGACCGGGATCTCCCGACCCCCTATCCCCTCGACATTCTGGGGGCCGAATCGCAAGGAATGATTGGGTATCTCTTGCTCCAAGCGCTCAACAACGCACTGCCGGAGCGCGTGGTGGCGACCGTGCTCTCCCAAACCGTCGTCGACCCTCGCGATCCGGCCTTTGCTCATCCGACCAAGTTCATCGGCCCGATCTACAGCCAGGTGGACGCACAGAGACTGACTCTCACGTTCGGATGGACGATGTCACCCGACGGCTCGTCGTGGCGTCGCGTGGTGCCGTCTCCCGCGCCACGCTCATTCCCGCAGTTGCCCCTCATTCAACTCTTGCTCGCGTCGCGAGCCCTCGTCGTGTGCAGCGGTGGTGGCGGGATTCCGGTGACGCGGGACGATCGTGGCGTGTTGAGTGGCGTCGAGGGCGTCATTGACAAGGACCTCGCGGCCGCTCTACTCGCCGAACTCCTCCACGTCGACGCGCTCGTACTTCTCACGGACGTCGCCGCCGTCATGCACGACTTCGGCACCCCCGCCGAACGACCGATTTCGTACGCCACGCCGGCGCAACTGCGCACCATGAGCTTTCCGGATGGATCCATGGGCCCCAAGGTGTCAGCCGCGTGCAGCTTTAGCGAACGAACAGGGCGCCCGACCCTCATTGGTCGTCTCGCCGACGCGGGCGACCTTCTCGCGGGCGTCACGGGCACGTGGGTGGGGCCTGAGGATCATCGACGAGAGGGCCCTTCGCGTGACTGACCCATCACCCACGGCCGCGGGGACACCTCCGAAGCCCCGTCGCCCACGTGACGACGTCCACGGATTGACCGCTCTCGCGGCCGCCGACATTCTCCGTCGCGACGGACCCAACCGCATGCCGAGCGTGCGGCAAACTCCCATGTGGCGACAGTTCGCGGCGCAACTCTTCCACTTCTTCGCGCTGATGTTGTGGGTGGCGGGAGCCCTCTCGATTGTGGCGGGGATGCCGCAACTCGGCGTTGCGATCTTCGTCGTCATTGTCGTCAACGGCACCTTCGCCTTCGTCCAGGAATTTCGGGCCGAGCACGCCGCGGAGAAATTGAACGAACTCCTCCCGGAACACACCACCGTCCAACGAGACGGGGCCAACGTGGACATTCCCGCCACCGAACTCGTGGTCGGCGACCTCGTGCTGTTGCACGCCGGCGATCGCGTGTCGGCCGACATGACGGTCGTGACCAGCGAGTCGCTCACTGTTGACACCTCGTTACTCAGTGGCGAGAGTGTGCCGGAGGAATCGTCGATCGGCGACACTTTGTTCGCTGGTTGCTACGTCACCAAGGGTGAGGCGACGGCGGTCGTCGTTGCCACGGGAGTCGGCACCAAGCTCGCCTCGCTCGCCGTCCTCACCCAGGAGGGCAAGCGTCCGGTGAGTCCGTTGCAGCACGAACTCACTCGCATCGTACGCACCATCGCACTCCTCGCCGTCGGCATTGGGACCAGCTTCTTTGTGTTGTCGGTGCTCCTCGGGGGAAGTGCGCGACACGGTTTCCTGTTCGCCGTGGGCGTGACCGTCGCCCTGGTACCCGAAGGACTCCTCCCCACGGTCACGCTCTCCCTCGCCGCCGCGGCCCAAGAAATGGTCCATCGTCACGCCCTCGTGCGCCACTTGGAATCCGTTGAGACCCTGGGCTCCACGACGTTCATCTGCACCGACAAGACCGGCACACTCACGTCGAACCAAATGTCCGTGCGCGAGGTCTGGACTCCGCGGGGAACGCTCCTCGTTCACGGCGACGGATACGACCCCACGGGACGGGTCGACGGCACGAGTGAGGCGACGGCGGCCGCCAAAGTTCTCGCGACGGCGGGCGTGCTGTGCTCGGATGATCTCACGGTGTTGCGAGACGGTGTGTGGGTGCCCGAGGGCGAATCTCTCGAGGCCGCGATCGCCACGCTCGCGCACCGGTTGGACATTGACGTCGACGCGCTCGTGGCCGACGGGAACCGCACGCACACGTTTGCCTTTGACGCCCACCGCCGCATGATGACGGTCGTTGCCGGCGGTCACTCCTATACCAAGGGGGCGCCGGAGAGCGTAGTGCCCCGGTGCGGGGCTGCACCGGGTGCCGAGGACGCCGTGTCGGAGATGACCGGGCGCGGACTACGCGTGATTGCGATCGCGGAGGGAACAATCCACACCGGTAGCCTCACCGCGGAGAGTGTCGAAACCGGCCTCGTTCTTCTCGGACTCGTGGCCATCGAGGACCCGCCGCGCGTGGGCGTGAAGGAGGCGCTCGCGGCGTGTCGTCGAGCCGGCATTCGTGTTGCCATGTTGACGGGCGACAATGCTCGCACCGCCAGCGCCATCGCGCGCGAAGTGGGACTCACCCGCGGCGAGGTGGACGCCATTGCCGGAGCGGACCTGCCACAAGACCTCACGGCTCTCGGACAACTCGTCGATCAGCCTGACGGTGTGGTGTTGAGCCGGGTCACGCCCGAGGACAAGTTACGTATCGCCCACGCGCTGCAACAGCGCCACCACGTCGTGGCCATGACGGGTGACGGCGTCAATGATGGTCCGGCCCTCCACGCCGCCGACATCGGCGTCGCGATGGGCAAGTCGGGAACGGACGTCGCACGAGCGGCCGCGGACCTGGTGCTCCTCGACGACGACTTCGGCACCATCGTGGCCGCCGTGACCCTCGGACGCGTGACGTTCGCGAATATGCGGCGATTTCTCACGTACCACCTCGTGTGCAATATGGCCGAGCTCGCCCCGTTTGTCCTGTGGGCCCTCAGTGGAGGTCGCTTCCCCCTCGTGCTGGGCGTCCTGCAGATTTTGTGCTTCGATCTCGGCGTCGACGTGGTTCCCGCATTGGCCCTCGGGGTCGAGCGACGGGGGAAAGGGAATGTCGATACTCCCCTGTTCGGGCGGCACCTCATCGATACACGAGTTCTGTTTCGTGCCTTCGTCGTCCTCGGTCCACTCGAATCCGCCCTCGAAGTCCTCGTCTTTTTGCTCGTGCTCGTCCACGCGGGCTGGCACGTCGGCTCTTCGTTTCCGACCGGTCACGTCGTGGCTGAAGCGTCCGGGGCGGCGTTCGCGACGGTCGTGTTCTGTCAGATCGGCGTGGCCTTCGCCTGCCGCAGCGCCACGCAGTGGCCGGGCGCACTCGGCTGGTTCACCAACCGCACTCTGCTCGCCGGTGTCGCCGTCGCACTCATCTTGTTGGGTTGCCTGGAATTCATTGCGCCGGCGGCCCGCGTGCTCGGACAGGCGGCGCCGCCGCTGTTCGGCTGGGCTCTCGCCGTCGCCGGACTCCCGATCATGTTGGCCTGCGACGCAGTGCACAAGGCCGTGCACGCCCGGCGCGTGGCACGCACGAAGGCGCGCCTCGCTACCGGCGCGACGGTACCGGTAGCGAACGCCGGGACCTAAATTTCGTCGGCGCGCTCATTGGCGGCGTTGGGCTGATCATCCTGGGCCTCGGCGACGGTGAGCTCGGCCGCGGGATCCGCCTCCAGGCGTTCGTCGCTGATGACAGTCCCGCTGCGCAAGGAGCGACCGTAGGTTCCGTCATTGAGGCGCCGTTCGGCGCGTTCCAATGCGTGCAGTCGTTGGTGCAGGCTCTCGAGAATTGCGTCCGTGCCTTGCTCGGAGGTGAGAGGTTCCGCGCGGTCGGTCGCGTCGCCCTGTTCTTCTTCGAAGCGGTGGCGGTCCACGCTGTCCTCTTGGGTCTCTGCAATCAAGCGTCGCAACGACACGATCTCATCGGACACGCGAGTGCGGGCAATGGTTTCATTCATGGTCTTCTCCTGGTTCTCTTCGTACGCCTCGTTGTGCGTGATCTGTTGGTGGCGTCGTTAGTGACGCACGGCCATCATCTCGAGCAGCGTCATGGCGACCGGTCCCGACGACGCCGGGTTCTGACCCGTGATGAGCGTGCCGTCAACGACGACGTAGGGCTGAAAATCAATGGCGCCTTTGGAATAGGTGGCCCCACGTGCGATCATCGCGTTCTCGAGGGATTCCGGAACGATGTCAGCAAGCCCCACGGCTTCTTCTTCCGAATTCGAGAATCCCGTCACGTGGCGACCGGTCAAGAAGATGGCCCCGGTGGAGAGGCGCACGTTCTTCAGCACCATTGGTCCGTGGCACACCGCCGCGATGGGCTTCTCACTGGCCGCGAAGGCTTGGAGTAGTGACAAGGAGAACACGTTGTCAACCAAGTCCCACAGTGGTCCGTGCCCTCCGCAGTAGAACACCGCGCCGAAGTGATTGGCGTGCATGTCCATGAGGGGCTCGGTGTGATGGAAGGCGCCTTGGGCCACGGTGTCGCCGGCGAAGCGAGCGGTGGCGTTCGTGAGAGCGCTCGGGACCTCGCTCGCCGGGTCGATCGGCGGGCGACCCCCGTACGGGGATGCGAGGGTCACGGTGGCGCCTCCGTCGATCATGTCGTAATAGGGCTGGGCGAATTCGTCGAGCCACACACCGGTCTTGCGACCGGTGGTACCGAGTTCGTCGTGTGAGGTCATCACCATAAGAATGTTCATTGTTCTCTCCGCTCTGCGAACGCGGGAACGGCCTCGTTGCCGCCCCGCGTTCGAGACTGTGGGAAGTGGTCGACTTCCGGCGACACTGCGACTGATACTGCGTTATGGAGCGAGGATGGCCTTGCGGGCGGTGTAGTCCTCGATCGTCATCTCACCGCGCGCGAGCCGCTCGTCCAGAATCCGTAGTGGCGGAGCGCTGACTCCCGGTTCAGGGTGGTGCGGTTGAACGTCGTGGTGGTCGTGATGACCCTCGTGATGGCTGCAGGAAGGACCCGCACCGTGGTGTTCGGGCGTCGAACAACACGAGGCGACCGGACGTCGCGGGAGGGTCGAACAACAGGCACCGGCCGAAAGCTCGGGCGTCGCGTGAGCGTCGTTGTGACAACAGTGGGACATGCAATTCCTTTGAAAAAGGAGGCGTCCTGCCCGAACGGGCGACAATCGTCTAGATCGTCCGACCCGAACCTGGCGTCTCACGGCCACGAGAAATCGTGGCGTATCTGCAACCTACCGCGTTCCGACCGCGCCCGAGCACCGAGCCACGGGTCGCGTGAGGCACAGTCATCCACCACGCGGGCGACGGAATCTATGGTGACGTGATGGCATACAACCCCGACACCGACCCCCGTCTCGACCCACGTGTCAAGGCCCTCCTTCCCCTCTTCGCCCCCATGGGTGCACCGCGGGACGTCGAGAGTCGCGAGGACATGATTGCCGCCGCCAATTCTCCCGAAGCACTCGCCGCAGCGGATCTGCTGCGTCAAATCACCGACGGCATGGACACTGACGAGGTGGTGCCTCAAGATGGGCTGCGCGTCAGTACCATCACAATTCGCAGCGAACCCGACGGGAATCAGATACCCCTCCAAGTGATCCGTCCCGACGATGACCGCGTGCTCCCGTGCGTCTATTACATCCACGGTGGAGGGATGGCCACCATGTCCTGCACGCTCGGGAATTACCGCGCGTGGGGCAAGATCCTCGCTCATCATGGTCTCGTCGTGGTGATGCCCGATTTCCGAAATTCAGTGCAACCATCAACGTCCGGCGACCTCGCGCCCTACCCGGGCGGGCTGAATGATTGTCTGTCCGGTCTTCGGTACGTCCACGAACACCCGAGCGAATTTGGCGTCGACGCGAGCCAGATCACGGTCGCCGGTGAGAGTGGTGGCGGGAACCTCACCCTCGCCGTCGGACTGCGGCTGCAGCGCGAAGGCGACCTCGGTCTCGTCAAAGGCTTCTACGCGCTGTGCCCTTATATTGCGGGCAAGTACCCCCGCGAAGATCTTCCGAGCTCCATCGAGAACAACGGAATCTTCCTAGAGCTCCACTCCAATCAGACCTATATGGGGTATGGACCGGAGGCCTACGAGAACGAGGATCCTGAAGCGTGGCCCCTGTTCGCCGCCACCGAGCACGTGAGCGGATTCCCCCCGACCGTGATCAGCGTGAACGAATGCGATCCCCTGCGTGATGAGGGCATCGCGTTCTACCGACTCCTTCTCGCGGCCGGAGTCGCCGCACGAGGCCGCGTGGTGCTCGGCACGATGCACGCGACCGAACTCATTCCGATCGTCTGCCCCGAGATCACAGCCAGCACGGCGCGCGACCTCGCTGACTTCGCCGTGCGGTAGTTGCCTGCCCCGGAACGGCACTTCTGCCGCGCGTGCCGATGCGTAATGTTTGTCTGTAACTAGGTGTGCAACTGCTCCTGAACGGCTCTTTCCTCAGACGTGACGCTTGAGCGATCTTGGTACGCAAAGTGGCCGAATCGGAGCCCTCTGGTCTACCTGCGATGCGTTCGACGCCAAACGGGATTCTGGCCCGGTCTGGTCGCCGCAATCCCCTTCGCCGTGACTGGCTGCAGAAGCTTTGGCCTGCTGGCTGGAGCGGCTGTCTACCTAGGCGCCGTCTTCGGTCTGGTCGGCTTTGGATGCGCGGTCTGGATGATCGCAACGAGACGAGGCCCCACCTGATGCCATCACCTACCGCCGAGAGCGAGGCACCAATGGACCCGAGAAGGTCAACGACATCTAGTGCCGGACTTGCCTACTTATGAAGTTGGCCATGCCTGGAACTGTGAAAGCGATGAGACCGTGCTCGGGCGCGTACACAAGCCCCTTGGAGATCAGACCCGCTCGAGTTGGTCCAAGTGACGTGGCCTTCTTACTCAGTCGATTAGCGATCTCACCCGTCGAGCTTGGTCCGTCGCCGTCCTCCGCCATTGCGCCTAGGTAGTCACGTTCCGCGGGCGTGGCACGTTCCCATCGCGCCCGAAAGAAGCCCACGTCGAGGAGAGCCCATCCTTCGCGCACTCCAGCTGCTGCGTCAACCTCATTGATTGGAGATGCCACAGCCGCATTCCAGGTCGTCTGCCCGAACTGCTGAATGAAGTAAGGGTATCCGCCCGACGCGTTGAGTACCACCGCGGCACCGTCTGCGTTCCACTCGACGCCTTCGTCTCGTGCGGGGAGGACGAGCGCAGCGTGTGCATCCTGGTCGT
This sequence comes from uncultured Actinomycetes bacterium, assembly GCA_903871335.1. Classification (GTDB taxonomy): domain Bacteria; phylum Actinomycetota; class Acidimicrobiia; order Acidimicrobiales; family RAAP-2; genus RAAP-2. The sequence continues at coordinate 16,443 of CAIQGE010000026.1, read as the reverse complement.
TCAACCGATCGATCCTTGCGTAGTTGAAGAGACGCTCGGAATAGGACTTCGCTTCGGCGAGCAATCCAGGGAGGTTCGGAAGCCCTGCGCCGATCACGAAGAATGGCAACTGACGTTGACTGGCCTCATGCGACGCTTGGCAGACAGCTCCGAGCTCCTCGACAGACAGATGCTGCATCTCATCGATGAAGAGGACTGAGCCAACTCCCAGCTCCTTTGCCGCCTCAGCCAAGTCGATCGCCAAGTCACTCAGGTCAGCCAAGATTGAGCCGGTGTCAGCCCGACCTCGTTCGGGATCGACATCGATCCCCACTGAAAACGAACCATCGGGTGAGGCAGTCAGCGAGAAGGACCTGAAAGTCCGCAGCACCCTTGCGACGAACCGGCCAGGAACACCTCGTGCTTGAGTCTGTCGAAGCGCCTGGTTTAGTGCGGCCGCCACCTGGTTTCGGAAAGGAATGCGATCCGACCCGAGATCAGCTTCGATCTTCGCAGCGATCCAACCTGCTCTAAGGGCGTTGGAATAGAGCTCATTGAGGAGGACCGTCTTCCCGACACCACGGAGCCCATAGAAGACGATGCTCTGAGCGTGCCGGCCGGCCTCCGCTCGAGAACGAACGATCTCGAAAGACTCGATCTGCTCATCTCGCCCCACGAGCTCCACGGGACGTACTCCGGCTCCGGGCGAGTAGGGGTTTGTACGCGGGTCCATGAGTCAAGTCTATCGAAATAGACATGATTATGTGGAAATTCACATAATCAACAAGAATCCGCTAGATGTCTGCGACCAGGCGTGACCCGACTGGGACGACGTTCTGCGTGGGTTATGTCCCGGGGTGTCCCCGACCGCCGGATGGGTGGGGTACCCAGAAGTCCGTTCTAGCGCTCGGTGCTTGCTGTCGCGAGCGCCCGACCCCGCTCATTTCCGAAGATCCCAATTAGCCAGTCGCGGTTCTAGCGATTGGCTCGTCATCATGAGGTTCGCCCGACCATCTTCAGACATGCTGATACCTGAGTGGGCATCAACACGTCTGAAGGTCACCGTGCCCGTCGTCCCTGGGCAAAGCTTCAATGGAGATTTGAGCGGTGCTCTCGCACCGACGGACGGCCTCGAACACCGACGTCACCAATGGCGTAGTCGTTCATTCTCCCGTGGGTGGTGTTGTCCTACGCGCGCGGCAGCGACAACGTCGCCACCACTCGGCGGTCCGCATCGGTGTCCGGCTTACCGCCCACGAAGTTGGTAGCACCGCCACCGGCGACAGTGATGGTCGGCGCGGCGACGTGGAGGGCGTGCAGTGCACTGAGGAGTGCCGCTTCGACCGACTTCGCTCGATCGAGCGTCAACTGGTGCAAGTGCTCCGGCTTGGCGCCGGCTTCGGCGTATCCCACGAGGTGGATTATGCCAATGGACGGTGCGACCACGGACGAGCTGACCGGGACCGAGGTACCGACCGCGCTGCGCGCAATCACCGTGACGTTGTAATGAGTCGTTGATCGCAGCCCCGTGATGACGCACGACGTCGTGGTGCTCACGCAGTGCTTGCCACTCGGGAACGCGGTTGCGAGATAGCTCGTCACCGCGGAACGTCCGGGGCTGGCGGGTGCCTGCCAACTCACGGTCAAGCTGGTCTCCGCGTGAGCGATGCTCTTCGCCCATGAGTGAACCTGCGCCGCCATGGTGCTGGAGAGTTCCGAAGAATTCATGGCGAAAATGCCCACCGAGGCACTCGACGACACGAGGGTGGTGATGGCCGAGACATTGCTCACGACGTCGGGTCCGCCCGGCAGTCCGAGCGCCAGAACGACAACGGGAGTACTGGCGGGGCCGTCACCGACGGAGTTTGTCGCGACAATGGTCACCTGCAAGCGATCACCCTGGGTCACCGAGGGCACGTTCACGGGGCTCGAGGCTCCATCCGCAATCACGTTCGGCACGGCATTGTTATCGAGGTCGACCACGGTCACCTCGTAGTTCGATACCGCTCGGCCGTTGGGACGAGCAGCCGCGAAGCGCACGACGAGTCCTCCGTTGTGACGCAAGGCGGTGACCGACGTGGCCGCACCGGGCTTGCCCGCCGGAATGACCGAGTTGCTGGTGCCGACGGGAGACGTCCCGAGATCGTTGATGGCGGTGACGTCAAAAACGTAGGTGTCGCCGTTGTTCAGTCCGTTCACCGTCGCGGGACTCGAGGACGACGTGACGTGTTGACCACCACGGCTCGCGTTCGTCTTGTCGACCGCCGTCACCGAATACGAGGTGATCGGCGATCCACCGTCGAAGGCCACCGACACGTCGACCTGGGCCGACTCGTCACCGGGCGTCGCCTCGACGTTCGGGGCCTGCGGACTGGCCGCCAAAATCAGGAGACTCACTCCGAGCACGCCGCGACTCGCGGCCGGCACGGTGGTGTTCGACGCGCCGGAGCGACCGATCTCTCCGACACCGTTCTCACCCCAGCAACGAACTTGAGTGATGTCGAGCAACGCACACGTGGTCCCGCCAAAACTCGTGTCCACCTGGGTCGCACCAGCCAGGGTGCCCGAACCGGTCACGCCGAAAGCCAGTACGGGGGTCAGCGACGATGACGTCGTGCCGTTGCCGAGTTCACCCTGGGTGCCATTACCCCAACACGCAACATTCGTGCCGACCACCGCACACGCCGTCTTACCCTCAGCGGCGATGTCCTTCACGTTGGACAGAGTGCCCGAGCCACCAACACCGACCACCGCGACAGGGCGCGAGCTCGGAGAAGTTGAATTGTTGCCGAGCTGCCCGTACCCGTTCTCGCCCCAGCACACGACACTCTGGTCGCTCAGCAGCGCACACACGGAGAAGTAACCGACAGCGACTTGGACAACATTGCTCAAGGTGCTGGTCGACACGCCGGCGACATCCACGGGCAACGCTGATTCCTTGGTCGTCTGATTTCCGAGTTCGCCGTAACTGTTGATGCCCCAACACTGGACGCTGGCGTCACTCAGGACCACGCAACCTTCGTCGAAACCAACGGAGATCTGGCTGGCCCCGGAGAGATTATTGATGCCCGTCGTGTCATTGACCGCGACCGGTACCGAGGAACTCTGCAGGGAACCGTCGCCGAGCTGGCCGTGATCGTTGTATCCCCAACAGACGACGCCGCCGGAGGTCAACAGGGCGCACGCCGACTGGTGGCCAACGGACACCGAGCGCACACCGGAGAGCGTGCCCGTTCCGCCCACACCCTTTACTCGTACGGGCGTGGAGGAACCTTTGGTCGTTCCGTCACCGAGCTGTCCGTGGTCGTTCATGCCCCAGCAGACGACCGACGTATCAGCCAGTACCGCACAGGAACTAAAGAAGCCCGTCGACAGCGAGACGACATTCGAGAGATCACCGCTGCCACCAACGCCCTTGACGACAACGGGGTAGTTCGAGTTCGCGGTTCCCCCGTCGCCGAGTTCACCGTCGTGATCGAGTCCGAAACACACCGCGTGTCCGGCACCAGTGACGGCACAGGTCGTGAGTTCACCGGTGGAGACCATGATCATGGGGTGGGTGGGCAGGTTCTGTGCGCCCGCAACGTTCGCCGTGACGGGTGTAAGCACCGCCACGCCGAGCGCAACCGCCGTGAACCGTCCGAGCGTGCGCGTGACACGCGCCCGCTTCTTGAGGGGATTCGTCAACGCCTTCTCCTTCATTGTGACCTCGTGGTCGTTGTTCAAGAACTGCACCATCACAAATTTGCACCGGCGTAATCGCTCCCCGGTGCGGGTGACAGCGGGGTCCACGGATTTTGCCACGTGTTGTCCGGATCCGACGCGGGATCGAATCCTTGGTTCTGCCACTGCGCCGTGTAAATAATCCCGTGTCGCTCAACGCGCGTGCCGTAGCTGTAATTCGTCGAGGAGACCCACTGTGGCGCCGTGCCAACGGGCACCGTCGTGGTGGTCGCCTCGTCGGGGAGAACGGGACCGAGTACGACCCAGGGCGAATCCCACGGGTGCGCGACGACGGCGTCGGGGACTTGTCCGACGTTCCACCACTTGGCTTGATACACCTGTCCATCCCAGACAACTCGAGCGCCGGGCACGTATTCGCGTAGCTGACGCCACGGGTCATAGGGCGCGTGTCCGAGCACGGCGGTGTCCGACCACCCGAGCAAGGTCGTCGAACGCGGCAACTTGCTCGAGGGTAACGAGACGGTGTCGGACGCGAAAAGATGAGAGAACGCGAGGGGTTCTTGAATGACCCCGCTGCACCAGTTGCTCGCAATGGACTGATTCGCGTTGCCACCACATGGTGTATCGCGATTGAGTGACCACATCGAGAGGCGACCCACGCCGTAGCTCAACGCCTCGTTATAGAAGGTCGTCGCATCAGCCAGGGAGAATTTGTCCGTCAGCACGCTGTTCTGACCGATCATGGGCGTAATGCCGAGCATGCGGTGGAGTTCCTTGGTTGACAAGTGCACGCCGTAAGCCTGATACAGCTGGTTGATCTGACCGGCACTCGCGCGCAAGGCCGACATGGAGGCGTCCGACATCGATTGGCTGGACGGCCGCGAGGCTCCATAGTTCATCGTCAGAAGATTGACGCCAGCCAATTGCACGCGAGCAGTGAGCAGTTGGTCGAGCGCCGTGATTTCATCCGCCGGCAGGCCGGCGGGGGTCACCCCGAGAGTCACCCAGACATTCAGTTGCTCCCCGCGAGCTCGCTCGCTGCCCTCGATCGCCGCGAGGGCGTGCGCGCGACGAACCCCCGCGGGAATGTCGGTGAGATTCTTGCCCTCGAGGTCGAAGTCAATGGTCGATACCCCGTAGTGATCAATCACCGACGAGTACGCCTGCGCCAAGGCCACCGTGTCGGTGCACGAGGACGCGAGTTCCGTGTTGACGGCGCCTCCGAAGGAGACGACCACGTCTCCCCCCGCCTGGCGAAGACGCACGATGCGACGATCGAGGTCCAATTTCAAAGCGGCCTGCTGGAAGTTGTACGACCCACCCCACAGAGGCGTGCAACCGTTGCTGCCCCCACCCACGACGAAGCCGAGCACGACGTTGTTCGCGCCTACCTGAGTGGTGTCCTGGAAGTTGTAAGTCGGAGGCAGGGTCACGTCCACGTAGGGCGCGTACCAGGTTGATGTCTTGATCGTCGCCACGCCGGCGGGCGTCGCCATCGCGACCGAGAACTTCCACAGGCCCACGCCCGTACCGAAGACCGCCATGATGACGAGGACCATCACGAAACTCGCTCGTGAGTAACTGAGACGTTCCGTCACGCCCGAGGGCGACGCGGACTCGACGCGAGGCAGAACGCTCACGCGCTCACGGACTCACCGAGAAGATCTTCGGGGTCTTCGAAGATACGGGATTGCGCGGGACGAGGCTTTTCGTCACGACCGTCGAAGAGGATGCCCGCCCACGTATCGCTTGGTTCTTCGGTCGCCGTCGTCGTGGTGGCGACCGGCACGAAGATGAATCCCCGAATGGCCACCCAGACGTCCGTGATCGAGTGACGGATTCCGATGAGGCTCACGACGGAGGCGGCCGCCAGCACCAGATTGATAGCGGCGAAGGTGGCGGACAGGTTGCGGTGATCGTGAAAATTGAGAATCATCATGAGGGCGGAACCAACGACGATGATCCAGGCCAGAATCACGAAACTGGCCGGTGCCACGGTGCGCGACGAGATCTTCGGAGTTCGCCGGAAGACCGACTTGGACCCGGTGACCAGTTGTTGCAGCGACTGCAGAACGCCCGAGGCATTGACCGGCAGCATGATGAGGTTGAATCCGTAGATTCTCAGTACGTCGAGTCGCCGGTACCCCAAGTGGTGCAGGTCACTCGACATCACCAGGAAATAGGGCAAGCTCATCACGATGACGAGGGCGAGCAGGACCGTGTTGGTAAAGGGATACGCGAGCAGAACGAGAAGTCCCGCCGTCGTCCACGCGATGGACGCCAAGTAGTTCGCACGAAGGAGTACTTCGGCCGAGCGAACCTTCTCGTCGCGCTGGCGTCGGGCGCGCAGGTGGGCGGCGAGCTTCGGGAGAATAACCAGTCCGCCGTTACTCCAGCGCTGACGCTGAATGGTGAGCGCACCGAAGTCCGGGGGGCTGCAGCTGTAGGCGAGTCGGGCCGGGTAGTTGAAGATCGACCACCCTCGCATCGTAAGATCGAGTGTGGACTCGGTGTCCTCAATCGGCGTGCGGTCCGCCAGGAACCGGGCCACCAGTTGCCCGTGACCCTCGACGCGACGGAGTTCCTCAATGGCGTCCATGCGCAGCACCGCGTTGGCGCCCACCCAGAAGGCGGCGTCGTAGTGGCACATGCCGACGTGCAACATGTACTGGAGGTCCGTCGTCGCACCCGCCATGCGCTCCACGCGACTCGGCGCATCCGGATACGAGGAATACGGCGTCTGCGCGACGCCGACTTTGGCGTGCTCGGGTTGCTCCATCAAGTGCACGATGCGCAAGCAGTACTCGGGAAGAAGAACGCTGTCGGCGTCCAGGGTCACGACGTAGTCCGTGCGCGGCGCGTGCATCGTCGCCGCCGCGTCATTGGTGCCGCAGCGGTAGAGCAGGGTTCCTTCGGCCGTCTCGTGGGTCACGTAACTCGATCCCATGAGACCCAAGTAGCTGTTCAGGTTCATGGCCTTGTTGGGTTCGTGATTGAGCACCGGGAAACTCTTGCGTTCGAAACTCGACAGTTCGACCGAGAAAATGGACACGAGACGCTGGAGCAGTTGCCGGTAGCGACGCCAGGACATCGTCTGGTGCGACGCGACCGCTTCGACGAGCGCATTCGCGACCTTCTGGAGTGACACCGACTGTTCACGTAGGACGTGCTCGACGAAGAATTCGTCGGTGTGGTCGTAGCACTGCCAGCGCTCGGCCAACTGTTCGTGCCACGCAGCCGCGTGGGCGAAGTCCTCGCTGAGTCGAACGAGGTCATCCGGCGAGGGCTCCGGTCGTCCCTCGGCAATTAGCGCTGCGGTGCGATCACGTGATTCCTCGAAGCGCCGCCGCGGGTTGGCGAGGATTCGTTGAATCTCGAGAGGCACGCGGCGCGCACCTTCGAGAAGTTCGATGTTGTGGGGTTCGGTTGGATTCGCGGGATCGTCAATCAAGAGGACCACGCGCTTGGACGGGAATTCTTGCAGAGCCGCGGACATCATGGTTTGCAAGATGACGCGAGGCTCCTCGCGATACGAAGGAATCAGTACCGTCGCGGTCGGCTGGTGGTCGAGGAAGTACGCCTCAAGCTCCGCACGTGGAGTGAGGGCCCTGCGACCAACGCGGTGGAGATACCCACCACGTGCGACCAGGTAGGCCGACGTTGACATGAGCATCAAGGTGACGATGATCGCGTAGCCGGTCGCCTCGAGGGCCCAGCGAGTGTTCCCCCAGTGCGTGTCGCCGAAGGTGCCGAAGATCAGTCCGAAGAGAAAAACCACCCACGCCGATCCGGCGAGCAGAAGCCCCAGTCGACCGAGACCGATGAGACGGGGCAAGCTGCGAGAAGCGGGCGGAGTGATCGCACCCCGGGTCGGGCCCGAGGTGCGCGCCGACGTGGAGCGCAACGAGTCAACCATCCACCAAGCCCCTTTCACTCTCGAAGTTCACCGGGGCGTAACTGCACGCCAAAGCCCGAATTCTACACACCCGCGTGATCTATATTTACCTGAGTCCGCCCCTCACGCAATGGGGGCCGCGCCAAAGGCCCGCACTCGATGATCGCAACAACGCAATGGAGCGCCTACGTGCCCATGGGTCTGGTGGGGGCCGCGCTGTGGGGTCTGTGGGTCTACCGAATCATCACCTCCCACCGCACCCGACCCGTCGAGAACGATTTCCGCACCACGACCTCGGTGGTGGTCCCGAGCTATCGCGAGGACCCCGAAATCCTCATGATGTGCCTCGCGACGTGGCTCGCCGCCGAACCAACGGAGATTCTGGTGGTGGTCGATATTGACGACGTCGAGTGTCAGGAGGCGCTGGCGACGGTGAGCGATCCCCGCCTGCGACCCATCATCTTCCGCCACCAGGGCAAGCGCTCGGCCATGGGTGTGGGTATTCGAGAGGCGACGTCGGAGATCATCGTTCTCTCGGATTCGGACACGATGTGGGACGAGGGGCTGCTCGCGGCCATCCAGATGCCCTTCGCTGATCCGAAGGTCGGTGCGGTCGGCACCCAGCAACACGTCTACCAGCGCACGTCGAGCGTCTGGCGTCGTCTCGCGGACTGGATGATGGATCTGCGCTACTACGACTACGTGCCGACCATGAGTCGACACGGGGGCGTCATTTGCATCTCGGGACGCACGGCGGCGTATCGACGCAGCGCGGTTCTCCCGGTGGTGGATGAACTCGAGAACGAGACCTTCCTCGGTAAGAAGTGTGTCGCCGGTGACGACGGGCGTCTGACGTGGCTCATTCTCGCCCAGGGTCTCTCGACGGTTCACCAGTCCTCCGCCCACGCGCACTCCATGTTCCCGGCGACCTTTCGTGGCTTCGTTCGTCAGCGCGTGCGTTGGGGACGCAACTCGGCGCGCACGTACCTGACCGCGATGTGGCACCGCTGGCTCTGGCGGACGACCTTCATCTCGCAGATCACCGCGATCCAAATTTTGCTCACCCCGGTCACGATGAGCTTGTCGTTCCTCTACCTCGTCTCGCGGGTCAATATTGTCCATCCGCTCACGATCATCCTCGCGGTGACCTGGGTTCTCGTGGGTCGCGCGATTCGTAGTTGGTCGCACCTCAAGCGCCAACCGCACGACATCTGGTGGCTCCCGCTCTACGCTCTCGTCGTCATCTTCCTCGCCATCCCCCTCAAGGCCTACGCCATCGTCACCATGAATCGCCAAGGTTGGTTGACTCGGTCGTCCTCGCACATGGGTGGCGAAGGCCAACTCGCTACGTCCTTGTTGCCCGACCTCGAATGACAGGGCGTTCGAGAACCCGCCCTTCGCGCGTCGTGGCCGTCGCCAGCGCACTCGCTCTCGCGATCACCTGCTCCCCTCTTCTCGCCACCGACTCGGCGTCGGCGACCACGCCGACCGTCAGCGTGTTCCATCGTGAAGAAACTGCCCGCGTCGTGGCGGTGCGGGAGTTCGCGTTCTTGGCACGCCTCCTCGGCGGCCGATTTGGCGCCCCCTACTGGGTGGATGCGGGCACCGCGCGCACTCTCGTCCTTCCCGAACGCTCGCGTCCTTGGACATTGAGAGATCTCGAAACGCTTGCTCCGAAGGAGATTCACCTCACCACACCCGGGCATGTTCTGGTGGCGTGCAACCTCGTCGTCCTTCCCGGCGCAACATTGTCGCTCGTGGCCCCGGGAGTCACGGTTGGTCTGCTCAGCGATCCTCTCGCCACGGCGTCCATTGTCTCCCTGGGTGGAACGTTACGAATGGCGGGCGCGCCGGGATCTGCGATGACCCTGACGGGTGTGAGCGGAACCGGCACCGCTGCCGCGGCCCAGCGCAGCGGCCCCGCCGCCTACATCCGCAGTATTGGCGGGTCGATGTTTTTCTCGCACGTCACGCTCACCCACCTCGGCTCGGGTGATGACGCGGAGGGCGGACTCGCCGCCACCGGAACCGCCAGCATTAGTTTCGGCCAACCTCCCTCACAACCCACATCTGTTCTCCTGCACCGGCTCCAGCGGTCTGCGCTGTATTCGAGCGTGCAATTCGTGTCGACGGCCGTAGGCGCTGCGTCGACGGTGGTGCCCTCGCCATTTGCGACCCTCGACGTCCAGCACGTACAGGTCGACGCGGACGCCGTTGGTCTCTACGTCACCAACTCTCTGGCCGGCACGATCGCAGATGGCACGTTCCACCACAATCTCTTCGAGGGTGTCGATCTTCACTACAACGTGAGCAACGTCCTCGTCACGAACGTGCGAGCCTCCAACAACCGTTCCAACGGCATTGCTCTCGATCTCGCGGACGCGAACGAAACGGTGACCAACGTCGTCGTATCTCGCAATGACGGATTCGGCCTCGTGGTCTCCGGTCGTGCGCTGCACGGTACCGGCCAAGGTGCACCCGGGGGCAACTACGGCTCCGACGCTATTGACGGCGTCGTGGCCACGAATAATCGCTTCGCGGGCGTCGCCGTCTTCGGTGGAGTGGACATCAAGGTTCGCCACGCTCATGTCGCCTCGCGAGCGATGGGAATTCTGGTCGTCGGACCGTCGTCACTCATCACGGTGGCCAACAACACAGTGGACGCACCCGCTCACCACGGCATCTCTCTGTTGAACAACGTCACCGAAGCCTCCATTCTCCATAACCGCGTGCTCCGAGCTCAGAGTGGTTTCTTTCTGCACGACTCGGCGGCGACCATCGAGCACAACGTCGTCGAAACAGCCGAGGGATTCGCGGTGGCGCTCACCGGGACGAGTGGCGGCAGCATCGTGACCGAGAACATCTTTTCCGGGCACGGATTTCGTGCCGTCGATCAAAGTCGACTCAGCGGACCATCCGCTGTCGTGCGCGGTAACGACGAGTCGGGGTGGTCGAGCGCGGGTTTGAACTCACCTCTTATCCGACAGGTTGAACGACCCGCCACCCTCTTGTGGCTGGGCATCCTGTGTGTCCTCTTGGTGGCGTGGGTGGCCCGACGTCCCTGGCGGACCGGCGCTCCTGACGACGTCCGCGTCGACTACGAAGATCCGGTGACGCTGTGAACTCGCGGGGTGTGGTTCGTGGCGGCCTCGCCGTCACCGTCATCGTGGTGCTCGCGTTCAGCGTCATCCACGCCACACGAACGACCGTGCCACCTAGGACCACCACACCCACCACGTCACCCGTGTCGTGCCCAACGTCGACCGTCGAGGTCGCCAGTAGCGCGAACCTCGCAGCAGCGCTGGCGAACGCCACCGCGGGAGAAGTGATTGACCTTCGCCCGGGCACCTACCGCGGGAACTTCGTCGTGACGAGGTCCGGCACCGCGTCGTCACCGATTCAGATCTGTGGCTCGAGGTCCGCCGTGTTGGACGGCGGGACGACTCAGAGCGGATACACGCTGCACATTTCGCACGCGTCGTACGTGAGTGTGAGTGGTCTCACGATTCGCGGCGGGCAAAAGGGTGTCGTCGTTGACCGCTCACAGGACGTCACACTGAATGCTCTCGACGTCGGCGAGGTCGGCGATGAGGGAATTCACCTGAGAAACGACAGCTCTTTTGATCTCGTGGAACATTGCGTGGTCCACGACACCGGACTCGTGCACCCCTATTTCGGCGAAGGTTTCTACATCGGCACCGCCCATCGGAATTGGCTACACGACGCACCCGACGAGAGCACTCATGACGAGTTACGCGACGACGCGAGTTTCGCCACCACGGCCGAGGGCGTTGACATCAAGGAAGGCACCTCGTACGGCCTCATTGACGGCGGTCACTTCGACGGCGCGCTCGAATCGGATGTCGTGTCAGTCATCAACATCAAGGGCAACCACTGGACCGTCCGCGACGCGACCGTGCTGCACGGTCCCACCTACGCGATTGCGACCCACGTGATCACCTCAGGCAGTGGATCATTCAACGTGGTGAGCAACAACGTCCTCTCCGTGGCCGGAACTGGTCCCGATATCTGGTTCGCCCAACCGGAGAGCACGCACAATGTCGTGACCTGCGACAACCGAAAGGTCGACGGTGCGCCGGCGGGCACGTCGATTCCCTGTCGCGCCGCGAGCGCGAACTAAGGCTGCGCCAATGGCCTAGGACCTCAACGAGGCCGAAAGCGCTCAATGTCGGCGGCGACCCTACGCGTCGTCTCCGTGTCGACCTGCGCCTCTTTCGCGAAGTCGGGCCAGTGGTCAATGGCGTCATTCACGTCATCAATCGTGGAACGCAACGCGGGAACCTCGTGCTGATCACCGAGCGCGCGAAAGTCATCGAGCGTGATATCGCGGAACTTGCCGTTCACGCTCATCTGGTGTGCCTGGGCCCATTCGGCGTCCCAGTAGGAATGCGTCATGTCGTAGGCGGGCGCGAGTTGCCAGGTGCCGTGTTCGGCGAGCAGAAACGACGCGTTCTTCGTGTGATCGTCGCGATTCACTCCCGCCACGTTGAACAAGGCTCGCCGGAAGATCTCTCGTGCCTCGTTCGCGCCGAGACCGAGGGCGCGCGCGGTCAAGAAGTAACTCCCGTAGGAGTGGGTCCGGGCCATGTTGTAATCCAGGTGCGCGAGGGCGCACAGGGTGGCCGCGTGAATGCGCTCATTATTCGCTCCACGATCGAAGCGCCGCGTGAGAAAGTGCGCGCGAGGTCCCTCGAGCAAGAGACGTGACGGGCTCATGTCAATACCCGCGGCTCGGGCCATGAGGTAATAGGCGTACTCCACTCGGCCGTAGGGGCGAGAGTCCGACAGCGGGTCCGCGCCAGGTGCCGCCGGGTCACCCACGCCGTCGAGCTTGATGAGCCACTGCTCGAAACCTTCGGGCGCGTGAAATTGACCCGACAGCATTTCGTCGGTGTCCGGATTGAGCGCGATCACCGCTTTGGCGCGCGCGCCACCCGCCGAGGAGCCCACCGTGATCAGGTCCGCGAGGGAATCGTGAATGGCGTCGTCGCGCAATGTGCCACGCAGGGCCGAGCGCGCGGCGGTCACCAGACGAGCGATTTGAATCACACTCGGCTGGTCCAGCGAAGGACCAGCCGGCGGCAGAAAACTTAAGGCTCCGAGTGCACGAGTGCCGGCGTAGGCGAGCCGGTCGAGTGACGTGATGTCGGCGGCGTCGATACCCTGATCACTCATCCACGCGGTCACGAGGGCACTCCCGAATCGGTCCGGGAGAGAGTCGGCGAGCAGGGCCGGTAGCCCGTAGAACGTGCGGACGTCGAGTTCGGGAAATTCGTAGACGCGATCACTCAGCGGCATGTGCAAGGGCGCGAGTTCGACGCCGCCACGCCGCCACTCCTCGTCGTACTCGAAGGCGTAGAAGCCGGAGTGGGGATTCTGCGCGACGGCGCCCACCCGACGCCCCCAGGCCCTCACCTCCAACACGGTGGCCGGCACGTAGGTCACGAGGTCGACGCTCCGTGTCGCACGCGTCGAGGATGCTCCGCTGCGCTCTGACGCAGTAGCTCCATCGGACTGAAGCGCGGTTCAACAGGTGCGAACGACGAGAGCCACTCGGTTCGCTCCAACGCCCTCGCCACCCGCACCACGGTGGCGAGACTCGAACCTCGTCCCGCCTCTAAGTTCTTGAGCGCACTCAAGGAAACGTTGGCCCGCTCGGCCAATTCGTTCTGTGTGTAGCGGCGAGCGACGCGGAGGCGACGAATGTCGGCCCCAAGGGTCGCTTCCCACTCGTCGGATGTTTGTAATGGCTTTTTTTCCACCTTTTACACTCCATATCCGCCCTAACAGGTCTAATTCTAACTCTTCTCCGCCCGTAACGTTCGCCGTTACGACCTAGATAGTTCTAATTCTACCTATTCACGGAGTAGAAGTGCTCGATCAATCGCGGAGTTGGGCCATCACGTTGGACTCCCCCGCCGTTCAGGCGAAGCAGTGGAGATCCTCGTAGGTGCCGAAAAGGACCTCTTTGCTGACCGCCGTGTTACCGGAGAGGTGATTCAGGATGGTGGCGTACACACTGCGGAAGTCCACCGTGGGCACGAGCGCGTCGTCGAGACGAGCCGCGGGATCCGTGTTCGGGGCGGTGCCGTAGAGGCCGCCCTTCACTTTGGGACCGAGCAGAATGTCGACGCCGGCCTGGCCGTGGTCACAACCGAGCGACGCGTTCGCGGTCTGCTGACGACCGAATTCGCTGGAGACGTAGACGAAGACGTCATTGGCGCGCGGCGTATGAGCGATGGCCGTAAAGAACGCCTGCAGCGCCGCGTCCAGCTGCGAGAACAGAGTCGGCTCCGCGGAAACTTCCGCCCCGTGAGTATCAAAGCCCCCGTAGGTCGCCACGTAACTGCGCGAGGGAACCCCGGCGGAGATCATCATGGCCGTTTGGGCCAACTGCTGGCCGATCTGATCGCTGCCGAACGTCGCGTTGAGCGTGTCGTTCCACGTGTTGTAAATCGTCGACTGCGCCTGAAAGGTGTCGCTCAAGCTGAGTTCGGCCGAACGAGTCAGCGAGCCCGCCGGCCAACCCGGTGCGGACATGGCCTGCCACGCCGTCAACCAATCGTTCTGCCACTGCCAGCCGACGTTGAAGTCGAAGTATTGAATATTGGGCACACTCAACACGGAGGTCGTTGCCCCGACGAGCGCGGGGTGGACACCCTGGGTTGAAATCGACGCGAAGGGATTGTTCGGCGCGAGGAGGTCGTTGAACCGACCCAACCACCCCGACAACACCGCACCCGTGAAGGACGCGACCTGTCGGTAATGCATGGCGGCGAAGTGAGAGAACTCGTTCACCACGTTTTCTCCCGGGCCACGAACGAACGCCACGTCATTGTTGGTGTTGTAGCGCGAGGCCAACCAGGCCAGTGACGGGTGCAGCGCGTACGGCGTCCCGGTCAGTGGGAGAAGGTCCCCTTCGGCCACCGCGATCGCCCCGTGACCTTGTGCGGTGTCGTAGTACCACTTGTCATTGGGATTGATCAGCATGTTGGCGGCGTCGTTGCCCCCTTGGAGATCGATGTACACAATGATCGGCGTGCCGACCAGAAGCGACGGCGTCGTGCGCACCGAGGCCGCCCCCGCGGGGGTGCCAGTCTCTCCGAGGACGTCGAGTCCCCACCAGCCACTGCCGGCCACTACGGCAAGTCCGCCCGTGCGGGCCAAGAATGTTCTGCGGTCCATCGTCATGCTCGTCCCCTCAATTGATCGCAAACTCGGGTGAAACGAGAACCAACGCGAGTAGTCCCGCCGCGGTGGCTCGATTCCATGTATTGGCATTCACGTAACTACTCAGTGCCTTGCTCGTCGTCGCGCTCATGGTGCCGAGCCCGCACAGTCGCATCGCGGCGGTTGGAGCGGTCGCCTTATTCGCGCTCTGCAAGAGCTCGGTGACGCGACCCTTGCCGGAGGCGATCGAGGCGGACGCGAAGTCTTGGACGATCGATCCCCAGCCCATGGTCACGCCCGCGTTCAGCCAAATTCGACCCGTGGGCCACCCCGACACGTTCGGCGGCATCATGGGGTGCTGATTCATGAAGGTGCTGAGTTGCCAGCCGTAATCCGACGACGTGAGATCAAAGCCGTAAGCGCGAGCACCGCTCACCAGTAACTCGACCGGGGTTTTCACCTTCGAGTTCATCGACGCGGTGGAGAGAAATACCGGTGACTTCACGATCGCGCTGACGACCGCGCGCAGGTCGCCGGTCGTGCCCCACAGTTTGCCGAGCTGTTGCAACGTGGCCGGTGGCGCGTTGAGACCCGTGAACTCGCGATAGAGACGGGCCGGGACGAAGTACTTATAGGACGGGTGCTGACTGATCGCGGTGATCACCTGACTGAGTCCGGCGTTGCCGTGATTGACACCGAAGAAGGTTTTGTTGCCGTTGTCGAACTGCGACGAGTCGAATGAAATGGTCGATGTGTTCCAGTCGAAGGTGTAGCCCGTGAGCGCGCGAGCAATCTGCACGACGTCCTCTTGGGTGTAGTTCTGCACGCCCGTGACGGGATTCTTGAGACCGAGCGAGAACAACTCCATGAGTTCGCGGGCGTAGTTCTGGTTCGGGTGATCGGCGCTGTTCTCGTCGCCGTTCAAGTACTGCATCATCGCGGGCATGATGGCCGTGTCACGAAGGAGTTGCGTATAGGAGCCCATGGGGTTCAGGCGAAGGCGTCCGAGGTGACCACGCAGCTCGGTAAAAGACACCGAGTCCGACAACCCCACGACAACGATTCCTTGGAGAATCCACGCGAGTCGTTCCTGCAGAGGATTCGGAGAACTTCGCATCAACTCGAATTGGCGACCGAGATACGCCACCATCCCCTGCCAGTCGGTGGCGACCGGAAAAGCCCACTGCGCGGGTGTCGTCATTTTGCGGGTGAGGAGGTCCTCAATGAGGGCCGCCGTTCCCACCTTGACGCCGTGATCCAAGTCGGCGGCGGTCGGACCGAAGCCCATGCGTCGCCAGATATGCGCGACCTGCTGTTCGACCAGCGTTCCCACCATCAACCCCCTCACGTTGAGAGAAGCAACTCACCTCGCGTTTCCATAGCGCGCCACAACGAGTTCCCTCTCCTTGGAGTTCACTCCGCGAGGCTCGCTTCGACGACGATCTCACCGCGACCCCACGAGCAACCTAGTCCCGTGCATTCGTCGTGTCAGTACAGGAAGAGACACGTTTCTCGGGTCCGCGCTTCAAAATTGATTGGAACGCAACTTAAGTGGGGCTTCGGACTTCAGCGTGGTGTGATCGTCGCGAGTAGATCCCAATTTGGCTTGCCGGCGTAGAGCAACGCACGGATTCTGTAGTTGCGAAAGGACCGGAAGCCGAACGCCACCCGCTTGACGCGTTTGGCGAGATTGT
>CAIQGE010000025.1 GCA_903871335.1 uncultured Actinomycetes bacterium | reverse complement strand
GGGCGGTGTGTACAAGGCCCGGGAACGTATTCACCCCGGCAATGCTGATCCGGGATTACTAGCAACTCCAACTTCATGAAGGCGAGTTGCAGCCTTCAATCTGAACTGAGAGCGGTTTTAGGGATTGGCTCCACCTCGCGGTTTAGCAGCCCTCTGTACCGCCCATTGTAGCATGTGTGCAGCCCTAGACGTAAGGGGCATGATGACTTGACGTCGTCCCCACCTTCCTCCGAGTTGACCCCGGCAGTCTCCTACGAGTCCCCACCATTACGTGCTGGCAACATAGGACAAGGGTTGCGCTCGTTGCGGGACTTAACCCAACATCTCACGACACGAGCTGACGACAGCCATGCACCACCTGTGATGGGCCCCGAAGGACACCGTATCTCTACGGCTTTTCCCAACATGTCAAATCTAGGTAAGGTTTTTCGCGTTGCATCGAATTAAGCCACATGCTCCGCTGCTTGTGCGGGCCCCCGTCAATTCCTTTGAGTTTTAGCCTTGCGGCCGTACTCCCCAGGCGGGGCACTTAATGCGTTAGCTGCGGCGCGGAAACCGTTGAAAAGTCCCCACACCTAGTGCCCACCGTTTACGGCGTGGACTACCAGGGTATCTAATCCTGTTCGCTCCCCACGCTTTCGCTCCTCAGCGTCAGTATTGGCCCAGATCACCGCCTTCGCTACTGGTGTTCCTCCTGATATCTGCGCATTCCACCGCTACACCAGGAATTCCGTGATCCCCTACCAAACTCTAGTCACGACAGTTTCGGGTGGCTGCCCCAGGTTGAGCCTGGGGGTTTCACACCCGACTTATCGAACCGCCTACGAGCTCTTTACGCCCAATAAATCCGAACAACGCTTGCACCCTACGTATCACCGCGGCTGCTGGCACGTAGTTGGCCGGTGCTTCTTCTACAGGTACCGTCACAATCGTTCCTGTCGAAAGAGGTTTACAACTCAGAAAGCCTTCGTCCCTCACGCGGCGTTGCTGCGTCAGGCTTTCGCCCATTGCGCAAGATTCCCCACTGCTGCCTCCCGTAGGAGTCTGGACCGTGTCTCAGTTCCAGTGTGGCTGATCGTCCTCTCAGACCAGCTACCCGTCGTAGTCTTGGTGGGCCGTTACCCCGCCAACAAACTGATAGGCCGCGAGCTCCTCCCAAAGCGGAATCCATTTCTTTACTCGACCATGCGGTCATGTAGAGATATCCGGTATTAGCACCGGTTTCCCGGTGTTATCCCAGTCTTTGGGGCAGATTGCTCACGTGATACTCACCCGTTCGCCACTAGATCTTCCGTTGTATTGCTACAACATGGATCCCGTTCGACTTGCATGTGTTAGGCACGCCGCCAGCGTTCGTTCTGAGCCAGGATCAAACTCTCCATCAAGATTTTCCACCACCGAAGTGGCAAAGAAATCAGAAGAGTGGTTGGAGTGCTCTATTTCCAACCTCCCATTACGACTCACCACACGGGGGTGGTTAGAGAGTCGCTTACTGCTAATACTGCATGTTTTGACGTCCGACGCGATCAGTTAGAGCTGACCATCGCCGTCCGTACTGGCTTTTGGCTCTCGTTCTTCCGTTTTCAAGGAGCGACCGCGCACACGCCCGAAGGCGGAGGTGCGAAGTTCACCTAAGTTCGGGATCTCTCCCTCACTTTTTGCACCCGGATTTCTCCGAACTGCAAGGTTGCCCACCTTAGCAGCGCGGTCTGCCGGAGTGCAAATCCACTCGGCCGCCGTTTCTGTGGTGGGAGTACCACTATAGCAAGTTCGTCACCTAGATGACGTCAATCGGACACAAACTTCTCCCGACCGCAAAACTTGCCTTGACTACCTTAGCCGATCTACGAACGCCGTCAAATCACATGGAGGGAATTTGTCGTAACCGCGCCTTTTGTCCAGCATGAATCGCTGACGTTGACGTTACAAAACAACGTTGTTCGTTGTCGTCGCCCGGGCACGTTGGATGCCCGCCACGAGAGCTGTTTCCAAGAGCTCCGCTTGGCGGTCCATCGCCAGCGGACCGGACGCCCCCGCTGAACGACGGCGCTGCAACGCAACTCCACGCGCGAGAAGTTCGACGGCGGGACGGAGTTCTGGGTCGTCGCTGACGAGCTCGTGCAAAGAAATGCCTTCGCGCACCGAACGTCCCACCAGAGCTCCAACGCGTTCGTGTGCTTGGCGGAACGGAGTCCCCCGCTCCACCAACCATTCCGCCAGGTCGATCGCGGCGATCAGGGGGTCGCTCGCAGCGTCCACCATGACGTCGGCGTGTAAGACAATCGATTCGTACGCGCCCGTCAGAGCGGTCAAGACCAGTTGAATCTGACGCACCGAATCAAACAGCGGTTCCTTGTCTTCCTGCAAATCTCGGTTGTACGAAAGGGGCAGTCCCTTCAACATGACCAGCAACCCCGTGAGATTGCCGACGAGTCGACCCGACTTGCCGCGAGCGAGTTCCGCGACGTCTGAGTTCTTTTTCTGCGGCAACATGGATGAACCGGTAGTGAAGTCATCAGTGAGTGACGCGAAGCCAAACTCGCTCGTGGTCCACAACACCAGTTCTTCGCCCATGCGCGAGCAATGCACGCCCAGCAACGCGATTCCAAACAGTGTTTCAGCGACGAAGTCTCGATCACTCACGGCGTCGAGAGAATTGGTAAAGGCGCTATCGAAACCCAATTCATCTGCGGTGGTCGCGGGGTCGATCGGTAGTGATGTCCCCGCGAGGGCGCCGGCGCCCAGCGGCGAGATATTCAGTCGGTCGCGCGCATCAATCAATCGGTCCGCGTCGCGCAGGAGAGCCCACGCGTGAGCGCGTAGATGATGGGCCACGAGGACTGGTTGAGCCCGTTGGAGGTGCGTGTAGCCGGGTAGATAGACCAGTGGATGCTGTCCCGCAAGTTCGTGCAGAGCACTCGCGAGTGCGAGCGTGCGGGACATGACGTCCGTCAGGGCGTCGCGCGTGTACAGCCGTAGTGTCGTCGCGACCTGATCGTTACGCGATCTCGCCGTGTGCAACTTCGCTCCCACGGGTCCCGCAATTTCGGTGACGCGTCGTTCGATGGCCATATGAATATCTTCGTCAGTAGGCGTTCTCTCGAAGACACCACTCGCGAATTCCTGCTCGACGGCATCCAATGTCTGGATCAAGATGTCGACCTCGTCGGACGACAAAAGTTGAGCACGGCCGAGGCCGCGCACGTGAGCTCGAGACCCCATCAGATCGTGACGCCACAGGACGTGATCGAATGAATAACTTTCCGAAAGATCCCACAGAGCGTCCGACATTCCGGTCTCAAAACGACCGTGCCAGAGGGTCATCCTTGTCGCGCCGACGAGTTCTTGGCGCCCTGTCGCGCGGCCCAGGTGGCGATGCCGAGCCCCCATAAGCGAACAAAACCCTCGGAGTCTTCATGACGGAACGTATCAGCAGCTTCGTAGGTGGCCAGTCCATAGTCGTATAGCGCGACGGGGCTCCGACGACCCACGACACGCATCAAACCCGGCGCTTCAAAACGCAGACGAACTTCGCCAGTGACGGAACGTTGGGTTTCGATCATGAACGCATCCAGCGCTTCTTTGAGAGGTGAGAACCACATGCCGTCGTAGACGAGTTCGGCCCAGCGAGTCTCGAGTCGGAGCTTTTCGTGGTGGACGTCGCGCTCCAAAGTGAGATCTTCAAGATCACTGTGGGCCGCAATGATCGCGAGCGCGCCGGGGCATTCGTACACCTCACGGCTCTTGATACCCACGCGACGATTTTCAACCATGTCCAAACGACCAAAACCGGTGGCACCGGCGACATCGGTCACCGTGTTGATGATGTCGGCGAGCGACATCTCACGGTCGTTCACTGCGACGGGAAGTCCTTCCACGAATCTCAACGTCACCTCAACGGGTTCGAGTGAGCGAACGCGGGTCAAAGTAAAAGGCTCTTCGGGTGGCGCGGCCCACGGATCCTCCATGGCACCACACTCAATCGCTCGGCCCCACAGATTTTCGTCAATCGAGTAGATCTTTTCTTTCGTCGCCGAAATCGGAATGTTGTGCCGGGCGGCGTAATCGACAGAGTCTGCCCGCGTCATGCCCCACAGGCGCGCCGGCGCCAGCACCTCGAGGTCGGGCGCTAGGGCGTGCGTGCCGACTTCGAATCGCACTTGGTCGTTGCCCTTTCCGGTGCACCCGTGCGCGACGGCGTCGGCGTTGAACTTCCGGGCCTGATCCACCAGGTGTCGCACGATGACCGGACGCGACAACGCGGAAACGAGGGGGTACTTACCCTCGTAGCGCGCGTTGGCCCGAATCGCCCACGAGCAGAATTCCTCAGCCATCTCGTCGCGGGCGTCAACGATGACGCAGTCCATGGCCCCCGCCGCGAGAGCCCGCGCCTTGATGGCGGCGAAGTCCTCGCCCTCACCTTGTCCCACGTCGACGAGAACGCACACCACTTCGACAGCCCACTCTTCGATCATCCAGCGCACCGCCACCGACGTGTCCAGACCACCGCTATAGGCCAGCACTACTCGCTTTGCCATTTCTATTTCCTTCCCTTTGCGCTCGACGCGCTCTCGACCGTGAGACCCGCCAAGGCTCGTAGTTCTTTAGCGAGTGTGGAGCCACCCTTGGATTCCGTGGCGATCACCAAAATTGTGTCATCCCCGGCCACCGTGCCCAAGATTCCCGACAGCGAACTGCGATCGAGGGCGGAAGCAACGACGTGGGCGCAGCCGGGTGGAGTTCGCACCACCACCAGGTGTCCCGCATTTTCGATCGCGACCGCCCACTCCCCCATCATCCGACGCAAGTGATCGAGCGGCGCGGGCCCCAACGTGGGCGTGGATGGCAGGGTCAGTCGCCGCACGCCCACGGCGTCACGGGCTTTGACCACGCCCAACTCCTGCAGGTCACGCGTGACGGTGGCTTGCGTGGACTGGTAGCCATCGCGTTCCAGAAGACTCGTCAACTGGGCCCCAGTGGTGACGACCTCGTTTTCTAGTATCTCTACAATTCGGTGTTGCCGTTGGGCTTTGGTCACTCTTCTTCGTCCTTCTTTACGCCGTGATGACTGTTGAACGGCCGACACCGCTGAGGGCATCCTGCAGCGCTCCCGGCCGCGTTCCGTTCGCGAGAACCACGCGGGTCGCCCCCGCGCGAACTGCGGTGAGCGCGGCGTCCATCTTGGGACGCATACCGTCTCGGATAGCCCCCGAGGTGATCATCGACAACACCTCGAGACTGCTGACGTCGCTCACCACGCTGAGCGGGTCGTCGGGATCACGGCGAAGTTGATCAACGTCGCTCAACAAAATGAGAGCGTCCGCTCGAAGACCCGCCGCCAGAGCGCCCGCCACCGCGTCAGCGTTGCAATTCAGAAGTGAACCGTCGTTGCCGATGGCAACAGGATTGACCACTGGGACATAGCCAGCCTCCACTATGTGACACAGCAGACCCGTGTCCACCCGTGTCACGTCGCCCGCGAGCCCCCACGCCGAGCCTTTCGGCGCGGCGTACACCGTTCCTGCGTCGGGTCCCGCGATCCCGGCGGCCGGGACCCCGCGTTGCTGCAAGCCCGCAACCAGCTGCAAATTGACGTGCGACAGCGTCATCGCGACGACTTCCATCGTCGCCTCGTCCGTCACCCGAAAACCGTCAACGAAAGAAACGGGCACACCCAGACGTTCGAGCATGGACGAAATTTGAGGACCGGCCCCGTGCACGAGAACGGGTGACACGCCAGCCGTGCGCAGTCCAAGTACGTCGTCGGCTAAACGATCCAGCGCAATAGCGAGATCATGGGCGCCGTCCAGCGCGTGACCACCGAGCTTGATGACCACGAACGGCATCACGGTGCCACGCCCATCAGGGGCAGCCCCAGTGTTTCGTCCCAACCGAGCGCCACGTTGACTGCTTGTACGGCTTGTCCCGCGGCCCCCTTGGTCAGATTGTCGAGGGCGCTCATCGAAACCAACCAGCCGGTTCGTGGGTCGACGCGCGCGGACACGAAGCACAGATTCGACCCCAGCGGATCCTTAAAGGCGGGTGCGTCGTTAGTAACGACGACGCACGGATCATTCTCGTACACCTTCCTGAGGAGGGCGAGTGCGCCCTCGGTCGAGCGCTCGCCACGCACGCGCGCGTAGGCGGTCACCAACATTCCTCGGCTCGCGGGTACGAGGTGAGGCGTGAAGAGAACCTCGGCACCAATCTCTTCTTGGATCTCGATGGTGTGGCGATGATCGAGGAGTCCGTACGCCTCGGCATTGCCCGACAGCCGGGGAAAGTGGAGTCGATCAGTGGGCACGCGTCCCGCGCCCGACACTCCGGACAACGCGTTAATGACGACACCGTCTGATTCCACCCAGCCCGCGTCGAGAAAGGGACCGAGCGCCAAGGCGCTGGCCGTTGGATAACAGCCGGGCACGGCAATCAGGCGCGCTCCGAGGAGTTCGGTTCGGTGACGTTCCACCAGTCCGTACACGCTGCGAGCAAGAAGTTCCGGCGAGCGATGTTCGGCGTGGTACCAGGTTTCGTAATGGGCAGGATTCCTCAGGCGATAGTCGGCGCCAAGGTCGACCACCATACGCCCCTGCTCCACGAGGGAGGGAACGTACTCCTGGCTCACACCGTGCGGGAGAGCGAGAAACACAATGTCGGCGTCGCTCTCGTGAACGCTGGCGTGCGGCGAAAACGAAACGTTGCCATAGACGCCTGCGAGGCTCGGCACGTACTCTCCAACATAACGTCCGGCGGCAGAATCCGATGTGCCGAGGACCATGTCGAGATGGGGATGATGGGCGATCAACCTCAGGATCTCTGATCCCGCGTATCCTGATCCCCCGACGACCGCTGCGCGCATAATGCAATTTTATGCACACGAGGGCGTAATTTCGCAACTTTTCCTATCGGCGGTACATATGACACGACGAGGCTGGGCGCTGTTCTTGGCGTTGAGCGTGATTTGGGGTGTCCCCTATTTCATGATTCGCATTGCCGTTCGTCAGCTTGACCCCGCCACACTCGTTTTCTCGCGCACCGTGCCGGCCGCCTTGATTCTCATCCCCGTCGCCATCCATCGTCGCGTCCTTCCCTCGCTACGGCCCGTGTGGCGCTGGGTTGCTCTCTACACCGTGGTGGAATTCGGTATTCCCTGGCTACTCATGGGTTCGGCCGAACGGCATCTTTCGAGCTCGCTCACCGGGCTGATTGTCGCGTCGGTGCCCCTGGTCTCGGTGGCCATCGCCAAATTTCTCCACCCGAACGTCGTCATTGGTACCCGGAGGCTGCTGGGACTCGCGATCGGCACCCTGGGCGTCGCCACGTTGGTTGGGCTCGACATCAGTGGCGGCTCGTGGATGTGGGTGGCTGCGATGCTCGTCGTGGTCGCTGGATACGCGAGCGGTCCCATGATCCTGTCACTCAAATTGAATGACGTGTCGGGGCTGGCCGTCGTCTCGGCGTCCATCGCCGCCGTGGCGCTCGTCTATCTGCCCTGGGGCGCGACGCATTGGCCCACACACCTGCGGCCGGAGACCTGGGGATCGATTGGGGTGCTGGCGTTCGTCTGTACGGCGGGCGGCTTCCTTTTCTTGTTCGCCTCCGTCAAGGAAAACGGTCCGTCACGAACGGTGGTGGTGACCTATTTCAATACCGCCATCGCCGTCGCGCTCGGCACCGCGGGTCTCCACGAACCTTTGACGGCTGGGTTGATCATTGGTTTTCCCATGATTGTCGTGGGTTCGATATTCGCCACCTCGCGCGCACCGGACTAACGAAGCACGGCACCCCAGGAGGTCGCCGCCGCGATGAGGGCACCTCGAGCATCGGCCACGTCCGACTCCGACAATGTACGGTCGGCCGCCGCGAAGCGAATGGCGTACGCCAAGGAGCGAACTCCTGTTCCGAGCGAGTCATCGCGAAAGACGTCAAACAGTTCTACCGACTCGACAAGATCGCTCGCGGACCGCAGCGAGGCTGCGAGATCGTGAGCATTCACCTCGTTGGGCACGACGAACGCAAGATCCACCGCGGCCGCGGGGAATCGACTCGGCACGTTCGCCAAAGAACTCCGGCGCCGAACCTGGTCGCTGTCAGCCAGCACGTCAATATCAACGTCGATCACGGCGAGTCGCGGCGCCGTTCGTCCCGACGGAGCCAACGTGCTCGCCAGATCGGGGTCGACCTCCCCGACTGATCCGACCGCGACACCGGTCTCGCGGTCGACCAACTGAGCAAAACGAGTGGGATGCCACCCGCGTGGAGCGTCGCTCGTGCGCACGACCACGTCGAGAAGCCGGAGCCGCTCCGCGATGACGGACCACGCGGCAACGGCCGTACGGGCGTCATCGCCCTCTCGGCCCCACAGAATCATCAGGCGCTCATTTTCGCTCGGAAGCGGCACGAGTGATGCTCCGTCCACGCCACCACGCGCCTCTCGCGGCGTCGTGACCGTGGCGGGGTGCTGGACGACTGTGCCGATCTCGAACAAGGTGACGTCCCCCAACCCCCGCTCGGCATTTCGGGCCCACGCCCGCACGAGTCCGACCATCTGCGACGCTCGCAAGACGGATTCGTCGGAGGCCAACGGATTGGTAATACGCACACGCGGGACGTTCGGGTGTAGCAAGTCAAAGTCCTCATCGGAGCCCAGCGAGGGCGTCCACGCCTCGTAGCCACCGAGTCCGATCACGACATCTCGCAGAGTGCGACGCAACTGTTGACGCTCATTGAGACCTCCCGGCGTCGGCCACGTTGGCGTCCGTCGTTCGAGTCGTCGATAGCCGTGGAGACGAGCGATCTCTTCAATCACGTCGGCTCGGCCGGCGATACCGGCGCGCACGTCCAAACGAGCAGGTGACGGCGCTACGGTCAGGACGTCGTCGCGACGCTGCACCGAAAAGCCGATGGCGGTCAACAAACGCTCCGCGTCGGCGACGGGAACGTGCGTTCCGAGTAGCGCGTCGATGTTCGCCTGCGTCACCGTGATCTCCGGGATGGGTGGCGTGCTGCCGATCGCGCGCACCGGAGATGCCAGCCACTCGAGATCGGGTGACGTCAGTTTCAATATCGCGACGAAACGAGCAGTCGCTCGCTCCGCGAGGGTGGGATCAACACCGCGTTCGAATCGACTGGAGGCTTCGGAGCGAAGCGAGAGTCGCTTGCTCGTTCGTGCGATCACCATGGGAGCAAAGAAGGCGGCCTCGAGGAGCACGTCGGTGGTCGAGGGCGAGATTTCGCTCGACGCACCACCCATGATGCCCGCGAGGCCGATCACCGCGTCTGTGCCGTCGACAATCACGCAGTCGACACCCGTATCGCCGAGCCCTCGCCCCGGTTGACCCAGTACGCGCTCGGTGTCGTCGAGAGTGGTCAATGCTTCACCCGGTCGAGCTTGACGAACACCGAGGTGGCGTCCCGCCACGCGCGCTGCGTCATAGGGGTGCGTCGGCTGCCCCAGTTCCAACATGACGTAGTTCGACGCGTCAACAACGTTGCTCACCGCTCTCATGCCGGCCATTTCCAATCGCCGTTGGAGCCAACGCGGTGAGTCGGTCACGGTCACGTGTCGCAAAGCTGAGACGAGCAGGGCTCCGCAGAGGTCGGGAGCTTCGATCGATCCCGTCGCGAAGGTGTCCGTGCGGGCGGCGCCGTTGGGTTCGGCCACCTCGACCTCGCGTACGGACAGTTCGAGACGGGCGGCCACGTCGCGAGCCACGCCCTCGACGCTCCACGCGTCCGGTCGGTTCCCTTCTGGGGAAATGTCGAAAACAATGTCGGGCGCTATACCCAGAAGATCCAGAAGTCGTTGACCCGGTGTGACCCCCGGTTGATCATCCAACAGGAGGAGACCACCGTGATCGTCGCCCAAACCGAGTTCTCGGCCTGAACACAGCATCCCGTTGGAAACCACACCGCGCATTTTGCGTTGGGCGATCACGAAGTCGCCGGGCAGGACGGCCCCGACCGGCGCGAGGGGTACGTGGTGTCCGACGTCGAAGTTCATGGCGCCGCACACGATTTCGACGGGTTCTGCACCAGCGGTCACGATCACGCGTCGAATGCGGTCCGCACCCTCGATGGCGTGGATCTCTTCCACCCGAGCGACGACCACGTCCTCGAGGCCTGCGCCGACGTGCTCGACGCCCTCGACCACGAGACCAAGGTCATCCAACGTCGCCCGAAGTACGTCGATATCACTCGGCACGTCGATGAACTCGGCGAGCCAACTCAGAGGAATCTTCACGCGAACTGCCTTAGGAAGCGAACATCATTCTCAATCAACGCACGCATGTCGGCAATTTGGTGTCGCATTTGAGCGCATCGATCAATACCGAAGCCGAAAGCAAAACCCGACCATTCGCCCGCGTCGATACCGACAGCCTCAAAGACCGCCGGGTCGATCATTCCGCATCCCCCCAATTCGATCCATCCGGTCTGCGAACAAGTGCGACATCCGTCGCCGCGGCAAATGGTGCACGTAATTTCGAATTCCGCCGATGGCTCCGTAAAGGGGAAATACGCCGGGCGCAATCGCGATTCAATATCCGGTCCGAAGTATGCCCGGGTGAATGTTTCAATGACGCCGGCCAGGTCCGCAAAGGAAATGCCCCGATCCACCACCAAGCCCTCAATCTGATGAAACGTGGCGAGGTGTCGTGCGTCGGGCGTGTCGCGTCGAAAACACCGTCCGGGCATGACCGAATGGATCGGCAGGGAATTCGTCGCGACAGCGTGTTCCATCAAATGAATCTGTGTGGGCGATGTGTGCGTGCGCAGGAGGACCGTCTCGGGTTCTCCTAATTCGACGTAGAACGTGTCCCACATTCCTCGCGCGGGATGGGCCGGAGGAATGTTGAGTGCTTCGAAGTTGTACCAATCCGTCTCGACCTCGGGACCATCGGCGACGGTGAAACCCATGCCGACAAATACGTCCTCGAGCGAACGCTGCGTGGACGCGACGAGTCCGGAGTGACCGGCCTCCGCGGGCCACGTGATCGCCGAGACCACCGTGTCACCGAGGTCCAAACGATCGCGCTCGAGCGTGGCGTCTCGCTCGGCTTTGGCCAGGACGATCCATTTTGCGTCGAGAGCGGATCGGACGGCGGCTCGTGCGTTTTGCAGACGCGCACCCGCCTCGCGCCGCCCGTCGGCGTCGAGAGACCCCAAGGTCTTCTGCAAGATCGCAAATGGCGAACGCTTGCCCTCAAGCTCGTTCTCGCGCTCACGGAACTCCTCGGTCGTTCCCAACGCGTCAACTGAAGCGAGAGAGTCGATAACGATCTGGTCCAAATCGTGTAAGGAATAGGTGCTCATGAACCCTTGATGCTAGGGCGTGGGACCCGGTCCACCGGACAGCCGTTGCCGTCGCGATTCAAAGAGCAGCAGCCCCGTCGCCATGGCGACGTTGAGCGACTCGTTATCGCCCGACATCGCGATACTCACCGAGAACGAACACGAACGCACATCATCAGGGGAAAGTCCTTCGGACTCGTTTCCCATCACGATCATGACGTCACCACCGAGCGGAGCGTCATAGTGATCGACGCCACCACGCACCACCGCCGCCACGCTGGTTCCTCCAGCCTCGTGGAACCAAGTCGTCACCGCGCTGAGAGATTCGTGCAGGACGAGCGGTACGTGAAAGATCGATCCCGCGGTGGCCCGCAAGGTTTTCGGGTTATAGGGGTCCACGCTCTGACCGGTGAAGATGACCGCCGATGCGCCGGCCGCGTCGGCGGTTCGGATGACGGTTCCCGCGTTGCCCGGGTCCCGCAAGTCATGCAGCACGACCACACACCCGCGCGGAGAAACGTCGGAAAGGCCCCGAGGAACGAAGCGAACGGCGGCGAGAATAGGTTGCGGTGTTTGCGCGTCACTGATCTTTTCGATCACCCCGGCGCCGAGGTGGAAAACCCGAACCCCGAGAGCTTCTGCTGTCTCGCACAGGACGCGCAGCGCGGGCGACTCGCGGGTGGCGTCGAGGTAGATGCCCTCGAATTCGGCGCCGGCATCGAGAGCGGCGTCAATTAAATCCGGTCCTTCGAGGACGCACACGCCCTCGGTCCACCGGAGTGAACGCTTCTGCCCGAGGCGTCGCAGGCGGCGCACTCGTTGGTGCGACGATGCGAGCGCCTCGGGCAGTGCGTCCTACTTCGACAGTGCGGCGCTGGCCTGCTGGACCAGAGTCGCGAAAGTGGCGTTGTCGTTGACGGCCAGATCCGCGAGCACGCGGCGGTCGACTTCAATGCCCGCGGCGTTGAGGCCGGCGATGAAGCGGCTGTAGCTCAGACCGTGCTCGCGAGCACCGGCGTTGATGCGCTGGATCCACAATTTGCGGAAATCGCCCTTGCGTGCGCGACGGTCGCGGAACGCGTACACGCCCGCGTGCTGGACGGCCTGATTGGCCGCTCGGAACGTGCGGCTGCGGTCACCGTAGTAACCCTTGGCCTCTTCAAGTACTGCCTTGTGGTGCTTTTTCGCGTTAACCGCGCGCTTTACTCGTGCCATTGTCGTTCACCTATCCCTTTTCGTTCCTACAGACCCATGAGCTTCTTGACGTTCTTCGCCTGACCCGGCGCCACATCGGACTCGCGACCGAGGCGACGTGCACGCACGGAGGTCTTGCCCTCCATCAGGTGCCCACGGAACGCCTTGCGGCGACGAAGCTTTCCTGATCCCGTGACCTTGATGCGCTTCTTCGCGCCACTGTCCGTCTTCATCTTCGGCATGTCAGTTCTCCTCGTTACTTACTTCGGCGGCGACCTCCGTGGTCACCGATTCGACTTGCGGGGCCTTGTCGTCCACCGCGTCCGCCGATTTCGGCTTGACGGGCTTCTTGTCTGGTCCCAAAACCATCGTCATGTTGCGGCCGTCCAATTTCGGCGAGGACTCCACCTTCGCCGTGTCGCCGACGCGCTCCACGATGCGGTCCAAAATCTTCTTGCCCAGCTCCGGGTGCGCTGATTCGCGGCCTCGGAACATGATCGTGATCTTCACCTTGTGACCTTCACCGAGGAACTTTTCGACGAGTCGCGTTTTGGTGCTGAAGTCCTGATCGCCGATTTTCGGCCGGTACTTCATCTCCTTCACGCCGACGTTCTGCGTCTTGCGACGAGACTCCTTCGCCTTTTGGGCTTCGTCGAACTTGAACTTTCCGTAGTCCATGATGCGGCACACCGGAGGGCTCGCCGTCGGGGCGATCTCCACCAGGTCCAGATCAAGGCTCTTCGCCAATGCGAGCGCTTCGCGCGTCGACGTCACGCCGCGCTGATTGCCCTCATGGTCGATGAGACGGATCGTGTCCACGCGAATACGTTCGTTCACGCGGTGGTCACCAGGCACTGTTGCGATAACTCTCTCCTTGCTAACAACGACACCCGCGGGTGCCGCCACGGCGAGCGAGGCGAGAAGGGCCGAACCTGGCGCACCATGGGTGGCGAGGTGGAAGTTGGCGAACCAACCTCACTTGCTGTGAATTACCGAACTACTTTAGCAGACGTGTCCACGAGCCCCGAAAACAGTGACGACGTCTTCACCGAGTCCGAAATGGAGGCCCTGAGGGCCACGCCACCGGAAATTGTGATCGCGAACCACGTTTTCCACCTCTTAGAACTCGCCGCCATCCACGTGTCAGCGACACCACCCCAGTTGAGCGAGGCTCAGATCACCATCGACGCGGTGGCCGGAGTGATGGGCGCCGTGGGTGATCGGCTGGGCGAGCCTTCCGCCTTACTAACGGAAGCACTCGCGCAGATTCAGCTGGCCTACGTCCGCGTCGCCGCCGACGCGGACGGCGAATAGACGCCCGCCGCTTCGTCGCGACCCCTCAGTCCGACTCGTCGAGTCGCCACGACCGACGCGCCCATGGTGATCATGCGAGTGCCGTCAGCGATGTCGACACAGTGAAAGTAGAACGTCTCCCCACTCGGAGTTTCCAGCACGCCGTCACCGCGTTGTTCGTCAAAGTCGCGAACAACACCGTGAATGACGCTCACGACCGGAAAACTCCCTCACGCAGGAGATTGGCCATTTCGAGGGCGGTGAGAGCACTCTCGCGTCCCTTGTTCGATTCGTCCGGCAAAGAGCGTTCGAGTGCTTGATCCACGGTGTTCGTAGTGAGGACGCCAAATACCACGGGCACGCCGGTGGTCAATTGAACGTCCTGAACGCCACGAGCGCACTCCCCCGCCACCACTTCGTAGTGTCCGGTGTCGCCACGAATAACCGCACCCAGAGTGATGACAGCGTCGAAGGGACGTGCCGCCATCGCAAAGGCTCGCGCCAGCAATGGAAGTTCAAAGGCCCCGGGCGCCCACGCCACCACGACGTCGGATTTGTCAACGCCGCTGTCGCGCAATGTCGTAATCGCCGCCTCCAGCAATCGCAACGTCACGCCGCCGTTGAAACGCCCGCACGCAATGCCGACACGAAGCCCTCGACCGTCGTGACGACCGTCGAGGTAACTGCCGACTCTCTCGCGCAGCTGTTCCGCCCACGCCGGGTCAAAGGCGGTCTCGTCACTTGACGTCATCAAGACCCTCCAACAAGTGGCCCATCTTGTCGCGCTTGGTGCGCAGATAGTCAATATTGAAAATCGTCGGTTCGCTGTCCAGCGGAACTCGTTCGACGATGTTGAGTCCAAATCCTTCCAGGCCGCCGCGCTTCGCAGGATTATTCGTCAAGATCCTCATCGAGCTCACTCCCAAATCCACGAGAATCTGGGCCCCGATACCGTATTCCCGAGAGTCCACCGGCAGACCTAGTTCTAAATTGGCGTCGACCGTGTCGCGACCTTGATCCTGGAGGGCGTACGCACGAATCTTGTCGGCGAGACCGATGCCACGACCTTCTTGACCGCGCATGTAGACAACGACTCCCGCGCCTTCGGCAGCCACCTTCGCCAGGGCCATGTGAAGTTGCGGTCCACAATCGCAGCGCAAGGAGCCCAACACGTCGCCGGTCAAACACTCGGAGTGAACGCGAACGAGAACGTCCTTACGACCTTGCACTTCACCGTAGACCAACGCCATGTGCTGACGACCGTCGAGAACGTTTTCGTACACCGCAATACGAAATTCGCCATATTCCGTCGGCAAGGTCGCTTCCGCGACGCGCGTGACCAACTTCTCGTTCTGACGGCGGTAGCGGATGAGTTCGGCAATCGAAATGATCGGTAGGCCGTGTTCGGCAGCGAAAACTTCGAGTTCGGGCAGGCGGGCCATGTCCGATTTATCCGCGGTCACGATCTCGCACAGGACGCCCGAGGGTGTCTTGCCGGCCATCCGGCACAGGTCCACCGTTGCTTCCGTGTGTCCAGCCCGCGTCAAGACGCCACCCGGGCGGTACCGGAGCGGAAAGATGTGACCGGGTCGATTGAGGTCGGTCGGTCGAGTAGCCGGATCGATCAGCGCGCGAATCGTCGCGGCGCGGTCCGAGGCGGAAATTCCCGTGGTCGTGCCGTGGCGATAATCGACCGAGACCGTAAAGGCGGTACGCAGGGCCTCAGTATTTGCGAGCACCATCAGCGGCAAGTCCAACTCGTCGGCGCGGGCGGGTTCGAGAGGTACGCAAAACAACCCCGACGTGTGGCGCAAAAAGAAGGCCATGTGTTCCGACGTGACATCTTCGGCCGCCATAATGAGGTCGCCTTCGTTCTCGCGATCCTCATCGTCAACGACGACCACCATGCCGCCTCGACGCAGAGCTTCAATTGCCTCTTCGATTGTTGATAACGCCATCAGACCTCCACGTCCACTCGTATATCTTCCCCGATTTGTTGCACCCCCAAAATTCGCCCCCGCCGCAACGCATCCATCGACGGCGTAGCGAGCCCGGCGAGAGCGCCCAGCCCGTCAGCCGATCCCGCCAACGCGGGGGCGAAATACCACACGATTCGTTGGGCGAGGCCCTGGGCGATAAAGGCACTCGTGGTGGTGGGGCCACCTTCGACCAGCACCTGAAGGATCCCCGCATCTCCCAATTCGTCCAATACCGTCTCGAGGTCCCCGGTTCGCTCCCAACATGGCCGCACCCGAGCATTCGCGGGAGCGGTACCGAGGACGACGCGCAGGGGTTCTGCAATGATGCCGTCGAGACGAGCAGTGAGTTGCGGATCATCACTGCGGACGGTTCCTGCACCGACGATGATGGCTTGGCAGTCCGCTCGAAGTTCGTGGGCGTCAGCACGAGAGTGCTCGGACGTGATCCACTGCGACGTGCCGTCCGCCATCGCCACGCGCCCATCCAACGTCGAGGCAATCTTCGCGATCACGAGCGGTCGTCCCGTACGCCGGTGCCACAAATACGATGCGAGCTGCTGGGACACCTCTTCTGCGAGAAGGCCTTCGACAACGTCGACACCCGCCGCTCGCAGCGTGGCGATGCCTCGCCCGGACACTTTTTCATCCGGATCTCGCAATGCCACAATGACCCGAGAGATTCCCGCCTCAATGATGGCGTCCGTGCACGGTCCCGTCCGTCCGACGTGGCAACAAGGCTCAAGTGTCACGTACAGCGTCGCGCCTCGGGCCGAAGGACCTGCGGCCACGAGAGCAGCAATCTCCGCGTGGGGACCACCGGGCGCGGACGTCGCTCCGTGAGCTATCTCCACCCCCGCGTCATTCACGATGACGGCACCCACCCAAGGATTCGGCGGCGTCACACGACGCACCTCGTGGGCGTGCTCGATCGCTCGACGCATCCACGGGGCGCCGTTCGCGTTCATGCGCGCGACAGCGACGCCGCCTCGCGCAAGGCGCGCGCAGCTACCAGAGGCTCGGGTCGAGCGAAGATTGCGCTCCCCGCGACAAGCACGTTGGCTCCGGCGTCGACCGCAATGGGTGCCGTCGCTGTGTCGATGCCACCATCAACTTCGATGTCGACGGATAGGCCCCGGTCGCTGATCACGCGATGAGCGTGACGCACCTTGTCCATCACGTCGCCAATGAAGGATTGACCCCCGAATCCGGGAAAGACAGTCATCAATAGCAAGAGATCGATGCGATCAAGAAAAGGTTCGACGGCCGAAAATGGCGTGTCGGGATTTGCCGCGAGGCCCACGCGAAGTCCCAAATCACGCATTTGAGTGATGAGGTCCGCCGTGTGACCAACTTCTACGTGCACCGTGCAACCGTCGGCACCCGACTTGGCAAAGTCCGCTAGGTATTTTCCCGGGTCCGTCATCATGAGGTGACAATCGAAGAACTTTTCCGAATGAGGACGCAGGGCCGCCACGACACCGGGGCCGATGGTCAAATTCGGAACGAAGTGACCATCCATGATGTCGACGTGGAGCCAGTCGGTTTCGTCGTTAACGACCAACACCGAACTCGCGAGGTCACCAAAATCTGCGGACAGCATCGAAGGAGCGATGCGTAATTGCCCTGTCGGGCCAGCTTCAATTCGACTCACGTTCGTAGCCTACGGGTGGGAAACGTCAACGGGGCCCCATTCGACACCCGTGGCCAAGCGAGCGCCCGACCACCACGCGTCGGCATCCACCGCTCGGCCTCCCTCCGACTGCACCAGTTCAAGGACCAGCGAGCCATCGGCGGCGCCGAGAGTCACGACACCATTCGAAGACGCCACTCTGCCCGGCGCAGTGGCGTCGTGAGTGCTGTGCGCTCGAAGGACTCGAAGTCGCCGACCATTTACCCACGTGAACGCCCGATCCAACCGAACACGCCGATGGAGCATGTCGGCGGTCTCCGTGGGTGCGAGAAGGAAATCATCCGCACTCAATTTCTTGGCGTACGTGGCGTCACCCACTTGCGGCACGGCAGGAGGCAGCGACGGGGACGAAAGTGTGTCCCTGAGTAGTTCTGCGCCCAGGTCCGACAGATAGTTAGTCAGTTCGTCGGCGTATCGACCTTCAATTTCCACTTCGCATCGCGCAAAGACGGGACCCGTATCGAGGGTGACCTCGAGGCCCATCACGCAGACACCCGTCGTTGCATCACCCGCGAGAATGGCTCGTTCGACCGGGGCCGCGCCACGCCACCGTGGGAGTGACGAAAAATGAAGGTTGAGCATTGGTAGTGCGGAGAGCACGTCCGCGGGTACGAGTGCTCCGTACGCCACGACGACACCTAACGAGGCTCCCACGTTGAGTGAGTCCCGAAGGTCGTGCGACACGGGGAGTCCGAGATCCGTCGCGGCTCTCTTGACGGGCGATGGTACTAAGGCGGATCCCCGACCTCGTTTACGGTCTGGCTGTGTAATGACGAGTGCCACGTCGTGTCCCGCGGCGCAAAGGGCGCGCAGTGGTGCGACCGACGCCCCGGGGGTTCCGAGATATACCAGGCGCATTTAGCGACCGAAGAGTGACGACAGACCGTCGGGATCATCTGAAGGAACCGACATCGCCCGCTTGCGCAGCAGCTTCTTGGCCGACTTCTTTTGGTCCTCATCGAGTCGCTCCACCAGCAGAATGCCGTTGAGATGATCCATCTCGTGCTGAAAGATGCGACCCTCATACTCGTCGGTCTCGATAGAAATTTCGTTACCGTCGAGGTCGAGGCCCACGAGATGTATCCGATTGGGTCGCACAATGTCCCAGCTCAGTCCGGGCACTGACAGGCAGCCTTCTTCAAAGACCCACTCGCCTTCGGATTCGCGAATTTCGGGATTCACGACCACGACCGGACCGTCACCTTTGTCGTAGACAAACATTCGTCTCTGGACACCCACCTGATTGGCGGCCAGGCCGGAACCGGGGGCTTCGTACATCGTCTCAATCATCATGTCGGCCAACGCCGCGACGCGTCCGTTGATGTCGGTGATTTCCTTGGTGACCTGATTCAACACCGGGTCCCCAAACAGCCGAATCGGCAACGTACTCATGCCTTCACGCTACCCGCCGTCAACTCACCGCGACACGGAGACGACCCGCCGGTCGCGTCGCTGAACGCAGAGCGTGCGAGAGCGTCAAGGGGTCGGGAGCGTGAACGCTATAGCCCTTGGCTGTGGGAACCACCCGAACATGTGCGGCGTCCATCGTCGCCACAAACGCCGTCGCCGACTCCCCTTCGATCTCGGCGATTGCCCCGTAGGGCGGCAGACCCAGGACCTTGGCGGTCTCGACGTCGTCATCGCTCAAAGACTCAAACGAGAGACTGGCGAGCGCGGTGATGACCGCGTCCTCACCTCGTCGCGTCTGAAGAATCACGCTCCCTCGCCCCTCACGCCGACCCCCGACGAGTCGACCCGCGCGCGCTACGGCCGCCACGGCATCGCGACGAGCACGCTCTCGAGGTGCGAGGAGGTACTGATCAAAATCAACAAAGATCACGAGCGCGCAGCGGCGCACGCGCTGCAGCACGGCCTCAGTTCCCACGACGACTCGTCCGATTGCCGCGGCGGGATCACTCGACGCCGTGATCTCGGTCACATCCTGTGACAATTGAGCGGCGACGTCACGAGCCAAGGTAGTCACTCCGCTGCGCACTCGACGTAACTTGGTGGCCCCGCAGGCGACGCAGAATACTTCTCGATCTCCGTGCCCTTCACCGCACGATAAGCGCCCGTCTACTTCTTCTTCAGCCGCACCGCAGGTCTCACACCGAGCCAACGTGCCGCAGGACGCGCACGCGAACAGTCGTCCGCGACCCAGTCGCTGCAGAATGACCGCGACCGCGACCTGGCTGTCACCAGAGAGTGCCCGGTGCGCTGCCGTGACGACGTTCGCCGCAAGGACTCCATCTCGCGGGTCGCTCGCGCGACGATCAACGATCTCCAGGCGTGGCCACAGCCCCTCTTCGTCGTCAGCCACACTGAGAGGGCCGACTTGCAAGGCCGCGGGCGATGGTAGCGAGGAAGTAATCCACAACGGCGCCCCGTCGTGATCACACCGGTGCCGCATCACGTCCAACGCGTGCCACGTGGGGGATGCCTCGGAGCGATAGGACTCGTCGTCAACGTCAATGATCACGGCGGCGCCAAGTTTCGCGACGGGTGCGAAGGCGGCGCCTCGTGCACCAACGACGATCGGCCACGACGCGCGAGCGCAGTCCCACCTACTCGCGAGCACCGCCGGAAGTCCCCGTTGCTCCAGTCGGCCCACCATCCGCCGTGACCACGCATCGGTGGGCACCAAGACGAGCAAGGGCAATGACACCTCGCGAGCGGCGAGGTAGGCCTGGAGAACTAGTCCTAAG
Source organism: uncultured Actinomycetes bacterium (assembly GCA_903871335.1). Taxonomy (GTDB): domain Bacteria; phylum Actinomycetota; class Acidimicrobiia; order Acidimicrobiales; family RAAP-2; genus RAAP-2. The sequence goes on along the minus strand of CAIQGE010000025.1, from coordinate 206,589 downwards.
GGATCAACGTTCGGAGCACAGCGCACCACGCCGGATGGGTAGTTGGTCGCGGTGTCACGGATAGTGGGCGCCAGATCCGGCGCGGGCGGTGGCGCGGGGAGATTGGTCACGAGTCGGTCCGGTGACATGGCCAACAAGAATCGAGACCGTGGTGCGTACCAACGATCCCCCGCCCACGTTGCGAGCGGCAACAAGGACGCGGGTGGCCCGAAGCCCAACCACTTCTTGACCACTTTGAGTTCCCGGTCGGCCGCCACGTGGTCTTCCACCCATCCGCGGACGCTACGACCGTGGAGGTCAACGCGCACCCGATCACCAATGGCCGGCACGTCGTGACCATCCGCGACGGCGTAATCGAACGATCGATCGAGAGCCGCCACTTCGGTGACGACGCGCACCGCCCGGGGTGCGTCCACCTAGCCCAGCTTCAGCGCGCTGCGCAGATCCTCGAGGCGAGACGTCTGCTCCCAGGTAAAGCCTTGATCACTCCGACCGAAGTGGCCGTAGGCCGCGGTCTTTTGGTAGATCGGGCGTCGCAGATCGAGATCGCGAATAATCGCCGCCGGGCGGAGGTCAAAGAGCTCGTCAATTGCTGACGCGATGGCGTTGCGATCCACGGTCTCGGTACCAAATGTTTCCACGAGCACCGAAACCGGACGGGCGACGCCGATGGCGTAGGCCACTTGAACTTCGCATCGCTCGGCCGCTCCCGCCGCCACGACGTGCTTGGCGACCCAGCGTGCGGCGTACGCGGCAGAACGGTCCACCTTCGAAGGGTCCTTACCCGAGAATGCTCCACCACCGTGGCGCGCCATGCCGCCGTAGGTGTCGACAATGATCTTGCGGCCCGTCAGACCAGTGTCCGCGTGTGGACCGCCGAGGACAAATTTGCCCGAGGGATTCAAGAAGATCTTGAGGTCCGACTGATCCAGATTGTCCGGCAACATCGGGGTAATCACGTGTTCCAGCAGGTCGGCCGCGATCGTCGCCTGGTCGTATCCGTCCGCGTGCTGCGTCGAGATCAGCACGGTGTCGATCGCTACGGGCTTGCCGTTTTCGTACTGAATCGTGACCTGGGTCTTGCCGTCGGGACGCAGATACGGGATCAGACCCGAGCGTCGAACCTGACTCAAACGCATGCTGAGACGGTGCGCGAGCCAAATCGGCGTGGGCATGAAGTCTTCGTTGTCATTAGAGGCGTACCCGAACATCAATCCTTGGTCGCCGGCGCCCTGCGCATTGAGGATGTCTTCGCCCCCCTTGCCCGTTCGCTGCTCCAACGCCACATCGACGCCACCGGCGATATCGGGGCTCTGCTTGTCCAGGGTGACCATGACGGCGCAGTTCGACCCGTCGAAACCTTTGGCGCCATCGTCGTAACCGATCTCGTTGATGGTCTTGCGTGCGAGGGCGTTGATATCTACCACGGCGTTAGAGGTAATTTCGCCCGCCACCACGCACAGTCCCGTCGTCAACAAGGTCTCACAGGCCACACGCGAGTTCGGGTCGCCCGCGAGCATCGCGTCGAGTACGGCGTCGGACACCTGGTCGGCAATTTTGTCGGGGTGGCCCTCAGTGACCGACTCGGACGTAAAAAGCGTGCGCTGTGACATGAATCTCCTCAACTGAGTAACGAGGACACGCTAGCCAAGATCTCGTACGCAACTGCTTCTTTTGAACGTAATGAAACCGTCACAGAGGGCTCGTCACGAAAGATCATGGTGACCGCATTTGTCTCGTGGTCAAAACCCACCCCGTCGGCGCTGACGTCATTGACGACAATCAGATCGGCGTTCTTGCGCCGTCGCTTTTCCGTGGCGCGCTCCACCACTGACTCGGTTTCGGCGGCGAAACCAACGATGACCTGCCCCGCACGACGTCGCTCCCCGAGAGCGCTCAGAATGTCCATCGTGGGAACCAGGGAGATCTCGGGTGGTCCGAGGTCCTTTTTAATCTTCTGCGGTTGCGGCACCACCGTGAAATCAGAGACAGCGGCGGCCATCACGACAACATCGCTCGCGTCGCTGCGAGAGAGAACGGCATCGGCCATCTCGCCCGCGCTCGCGACAGAGACAACGTCCACCCGACCTCGCACGTCGAGGGCAATCTCGCGCGTCGTCGTTGTCACCAAGGTCACCTCGGCACCCAGTCGAGCCGCCACTTCCGCGAGGGCGTATCCCTGACGGCCCGACGAGCGATTGGTAATCACCCGCACGGGATCAATCGCTTCGCGCGTGCCGCCAGCGGTGATGAGCACGCGCCGACCAGCGAGGAGCCCACCTCCGTGACCCTCCAGGATGCTTACGACGGTGTCAACAATCTCTGAGGGTTCGACCATTCGACCCGCGCCCACGTCGCCGCCCGCGAGAACGCCGGAATCCGGTCCGAGAACCATGACTCCCCGTCGCCGGAGAGTCGCGAGATTTTCTTGGACGGACGGCTGCTCCCACATCTCGGTGTGCATCGCCGGGCACAGCAGGACGGGCGCTCGAGACGCCAACAGGGTCGCCATCAGGAGATCATCGGCGAGACCCATCGCGTAACGCGCAATCACGTGTGCCGTCGCGGGCGCCACGACGATCAGGTCGGCATTCTGTCCGAGGTAGGTGTGCGGAATCGGTGTCGTCGGGTCGGCGTAGAGCGAGGTGCGAGCCGGTTCGCTCGCCAACGCCGAAAACGTGACCGCTCCGACGAAACGGGTGGCGTCCGGCGTGAGTACGGGCGAGACGAAATAGCCCCGATCACGAAGCCGTCGTGTGAGATCAACTGACTTGTACGCCGCAATGCCACCGGCGACGCCGAGGACAATGCGTGCGCTAGGCGCCTTAGGCTCCGAAGGGATCATTCTGCGCGATGAAGTCATCGAGACTCTCGTCGCGCTTCGCCTGCTCCAGCGCTTCGCGTTCGGCCCGTTCGGCTTCACGCTCTTCGGGGCTGGGACGGCGAACTTGCAGCTTGCCTTCGTAAAGTTCCTCGAGCGCGAGCGACAGGGACTTGTTCGACAACGAGTTCACCTGCGGTGGGATCAAAGCACCGTGGCCTTGGCCCAAGCCGTTGTAGTACTCATTGATCTCGCGGGCGCGCATCGACGCAGCGGCCACGAGCGTGAACTTGGAGCCCTCCGCCGCAGCGAGCAGCGGCTCGATCGGCGGGTCCACCAAAGTAGGGCGCTCTGCGCTCACGTGTCACTCCTCGACGTTGCGCCCCGTCGGTCTAACGGAGCCCTCTAAGTATAGAGAGAATCTCGTCGACAGCGGCATCGATCTCGTGATTCACCACGCGGTAGTGCGCTAATTCTCGACCAATCGCCAATTCATGAGCGGTGGAACCGAGTCGGGTGGCGACGTGTTCGGGCGTGTCACCTCGCCCTTCGAGGCGCTCGCGAAGCTCCTCCATCGAGGGTGGCTCAATCAAAATCACGACGGCATCTCGATCCGCCCTGACCACTTGCTCAGCCCCCTGCACCTCGATTTCCAACAGCAAAATACGATCATCCCCCGGTTCAGGCCTCGGCGTGCCGTACAAATTTCCGTGGAATTCCGCCCACTCCAAGAATCGGTCGTTCTCAATGGCCTGTTCGAAAGTGGCTCGGTCCACGAACACGTATTCGTCGCCCGACTCCGAGGGACGCTGTGCGCGCGTGGTCCAACTGCGCGACAGCCACGTGCGGGGCTCTTGTTGCACCACGCGCTGCGCGATGGTCCCCTTGCCCACTCCGCCAGGCCCGATCAGGACGACGGTTGGACGTTCAGCGGACAAGAGCTCGGAATAGCTCGGCGCGTTGTTTTGGCCCCAAGCCACGGATCCGGCGACTCTCCGCTATCGCCGCAGCCCGCATGATCCGCTTGGCCTTGACCTCACCAATGGCCGGCAATGCACCTATGAGATCTGAAGCGCGCATCTGGGCCACGCACTCTTCGCGCTCTGCCAATTCAAAGATTTCTTCGAGCGAGAGCTCACCGCTCTTCACCTGCTGCTTTACCTCGGCTCGGCGGCGTCGGTTAGCGACGGCCTGACGTGACGCGGCGACGCGTTGCTCTTGCGATAGTGACGGCGGCGTTGGAGTCACGAGGAAAATACTAGTGCCCCAGTGGGATTCGGCTCTACGGCAGGGCGCGGGCCAGATCGTCCCGCCAGCGGGCTACCGCGTCGCGCACGGAGCGGGGATCGGGTCCGGCCCCCGCGATGGCTCGCGAGACGTTGACGAGCAGGGACGATGTGGGCACACCCGAGAACAATCGAGCCACGTGTTCGGGTGTGGCCCCCTGCTCACCGACACCGGGCACGAGGAAGGGGCCATTCACGTGCGCCAGGTCGAAACGGGGCCTATCGCGTGTAGCGCCGAACACGACGCCGACGGTACCCAGATCCTCGTCGGCACGATTCCACTCGGCGATCCGCTCGAGCAGCACGTCCTCCACGCGACGTTCGTCGTCGATTCTCGCTTCTTGCACCACCCGGCCCTCGTCATTGGACGAAGCGACCACCACAAAGAGTCCCCGAGCCGTAGCCGCGGCGGTCGTGACGAGAGGCGCCATCGTGTCGATGCCGAGATAGGGCGTCACGGTGAGGGCATCCGCCGCGAGGGGTGAACCGGGGGTCAGCCACGCTTCGGCGTAACCTTCGTTCGTTGAGCCAATATCGCCTCGTTTCGCGTCAGCAACAATCAACACGCGCGCGTCGCGAGCGTCACTGAGCAATCGTTCGAGCACGCGAAAGCCGGCCGAGCCGAATCTCTCGAAGTAGGCCACTTGCGGCTTGATCGCCGCGGCGAGCCCCATGGAGGCTTCCAGCATCGCGAGCGAGAAGAACTCCAACCCCGAAATGTCGTCCCCTCGCTCCCAGAGAGTGAGTTGGCGCCGAGACGGATCGACGCCGACGCACAAAGGCCCCAGTGTTTGGATGCGGTCGCGAAGTCGTACGCCGAATGTGTCAGTCATGGGCTCTCCCGTAGATGGACTCCAGTGTCGCACCATGGCGCCGCAGCCACCGTGCGAGCTCACGTTGCACGCGCCACGGCGCCCGAGGATTCGCGAAGGTGGCCGTTCCCACTTCAACGGCATTGGCCCCGGCCATGATCATGGCAACGGCGTCGCGACCGCTGCGCACGCCGCCGACGCCCACGATCGGTACGTTCGGATACGCGGCGCGGCACTCGTAGACCGCTCGCAGGGCCACGGGCAGCACCGCCGGTCCACTGACACCTCCGCCCACATTGCCGAGCACGGGTCGACCATTTTCAACGTCGATGGCCATGCCAAGCACGGTATTGGTGAGAACGAGAGCCTGTGCGCCCGCGGCAATGGCGGCGCCAGCGATGGCGATGAGGTCGGGAGTATTCGGCGACAACTTCACCCATCGCGGTACCGAGAGGCTCGCGGTCGCTTCCAGTAACGAGTGGGTCATTGATGCCGAATGAGCAAAGATGGAAGAGCGATCCTCGAGATTCGGGCAACTGGCGTTGACCTCGACGGCCACGATGTCGGCACCGACCATCTGTTGGGCCGCCGCCGCGAATTCAGCAACGTTGCGCCCCCACACGGACGCCACCACTGATGCTCCACGCGACCTCAGGGAGGGCAGGTACTGCTCGCGCCACGCGACGACGCCCGGGCCGGATAGCCCCACGGCATTGACCATGGCGTCGCCTTCGGCGGCTACGCGCGGCGCGGGATTGCCCTCCCACGCGAAAGCCGCGAGCGACTTCGTCACCACGGCTCCTAATTCTGCGAGATCACCGTACGCCGCGAGCTCATCGCCGTATCCCGAGGTGCCCGCCGCCGTCATGATTGGTGAACGCAGGTGTACGTCACCGACCGAACAGCGCAGATCCGTCGTCATCCGTGCAGTTCCTGCAATGAACGCACTCTCCACCCGTGGGCCACCGTGTCCGCGATGCCCCGCGCGGCAGCGAGAGCCGCCGCCAAGGTTGTCAGACAGGGAACTTGGTGAACGACACACGCCTCTCGAATATGCGCACCATCGGCGCGTGCTCCGCGGCCCGACGGCGTATTGATCACGAGCTGCACTTCGCCGGCCGAGATCAACGACACCGCATCGTGAGCGCCGTCACGCACACCGACCTTGCCAACGAGTCGCTCCACGGGCACGTCGTGGTCGAGAAGGTACGACGCCGTTCCGACAGTAGCGGCCAAACGAAAACCCAACTCTCGTAACGATCGAGCGAGCATCACACCATTGGGCTTGTCACGGTCGGACAAGGACAAGAAGATCTGTCCTTCCGTGGGCAATCGCGTGCCGGCGGCGAGTTGCGCCTTAGCGAACGCAATACCGAAGCTCTCACCAATCCCCATCACTTCACCCGTGGACCGCATCTCGGGACCGAGCACCGTATCGACACTCGGGAAGCGATTGAATGGCAGCACCGCCTCTTTCACACTGACGTACGAAGGTCGTGGCGTCGTCGCGGGAAGCCAACCAGCCGCTCGCATGGCGGCCAAGGTGTCGCCCATCTGCACGCGCACCGCCACTTTCGCGAGTGGGACACCCGTCGCCTTGGCGACAAAGGGAACCGTCCGACTCGCGCGCGGATTGGCTTCGATGACGAAGACGTCCTCTCCCTTGACGGCAAACTGCACGTTGATCAATCCCACGACACCCAGCTCGTGGGTAATGGCCACGGTGATGGACGTAATTCTTGCGACCACTTCGTCGGATAACGACTGCGGAGGCAGAGCACAGGCGGAGTCTCCCGAGTGAACGCCCGCCTCCTCGACGTGCTCCATGACGCCCGCCACGTAGACGTCACCGCTACCGTCACGGATCGCGTCGACGTCTACCTCGATGGCGTCTTCGAGGAAGCGATCAATCAGCACGGGTCTCGTGGCACTCACGCCGCCCTCACGGGCGAGCGAACCGTGCACGCCGAGCAACCCGCTCATCACCCGGCCGAGCGAATCGTCGTCGTAGACGATTTCCATTGCTCGGCCACCGAGCACGTAACTCGGCCGCACGAGTACCGGATACCCCACTCGCGCCGCGATGGATTTGGCACCGTCGAGGGTGGTTGCGACGTCACCTGGAGGCTGCGCGACACCGATCTTGCGACAAATATCGGACCAGAGTTGCCGATCCTCGGCGGCATCGATGGCGGACACCGGTGTCCCGAGAACCAGAGCGGGGTCCAACGAATGCGCCAATTTGAGCGGCGTTTGGCCACCCAAGGAGACAATGACACCAACCACGCGACCGCCATCCACGCTCGCTCGTTGCTCGGCTTCGATGACGTTGGCCACGTCTTCTGGTGTTAAGGGTTCGAAGTACAAACGATCCGACGTCGAATAATCCGTCGACACCGTTTCGGGGTTGCAGTTCACCATGATGGACTCGTAGCCCATCTCGCGCAGGGCCAAAGACGCGTGCACGCAGCAGTAGTCGAATTCAATTCCCTGGCCAATGCGGTTAGGACCCGATCCAAGAATGATGACCCGATCGCGATTCGACGGCGTGACCTCGCTGTCGTCGTCGTACGTCGAATAGTGATACGGAGTCCTCGCGGCGAACTCGGCCGCACACGTGTCGACGGTCTTGAACACGGTCGCCACTCCGCGAGAGACGCGTGACGCGGCCACCTCACTGACGGAAGCGCCGGTCAAAGTAGCAATTTGGGTGTCGGTAAAGCCTTGCCGCTTGACGTATCGCCATTCGGCGGCGTCCAGAGAGTCCAGAGCGCGACCACTGAGCGATTGCTCCGTGGTCACGAGGTCCGCCAGTTGTCGCATGAACCACGGATCGATACCGGTGCGGCGAGCTATGTCGTCGGGATCCGCCCCTCGCATCAACATGGCGTGCAGGGCAAAGATCCGTTCCGGCGTAGCGACCTGGCAGTGCTCCCACAATTCGTCGTCGCCCATGGGCGTGAACTCGTCGGCGGCCTCACCACCAAAGCCGGCGCGACCTTGTTCCAGAGATCGCAGAGCCTTTTGCAGGGACTCGGCGAAATTACGGCCAATCGCCATGACTTCGCCCACGCTCTGCATTCGCGTCCCGAGTTCCGCTCGGGCGCCGGGCAACTTCTCGAATGCCCACCGGGGAATTTTGGTGACGACGTAGTCAATCGTGGGCTCAAAGCTCGCCGGCGTGGCTTTGGTGATGTCGTTACTGATTTCGTCCAAGGTGTAGCCCACCGCCAAGCGGGCGGCGATCTTCGCGATAGGAAAGCCCGTGGCTTTCGACGCGAGCGCACTTGAGCGACTCACGCGGGGATTCATCTCAATCACGAGTCGTTCCCCATTCGCCGGATTGACTGCGAATTGGACGTTCGAGCCACCCGTTTCCACACCCACACGGCGCAGGACCGCAAACGCGTCATCGCGCATGGCCTGGTACTCGACGTCCGAGAGGGTTTGCGCTGGCGCGACCGTGATCGAGTCGCCCGTGTGGACACCCATGGGGTCAAAGTTTTCAATGGAACAGACCACGACGCAGTTGTCAGCGTGATCGCGCATGACTTCGAGCTCGTATTCCTTCCAACCCGCAATGGAGCGCTCCACGAGAATTTCGTTCACGGGCGAGGCCTGAATACCCTCTGCAGCAAGCTGCACGAGGTGTTCGACGTTGGCGGCGATACCGGTGCCGGCACCACCGAGGATGAAACTCGGTCGGATGATGATGGGAAACCCAATGGTCTGGGCAATCGTGATCGCTTCGTCGACACTGTGCGCAAAACCAGACTCCGGGACCGCCAATCCAATGTCGCCCATTGCTTTCTTGAACAAGTCGCGATCCTCGGCCGTCGAGATGGCTTCGGGTCGCGCGCCGATGACTTCAATACCGAGACGGTCCAGGACGCCCCGACTCACCAGCTCCATGGTCAAGTTCAACGCCGTTTGACCGCCCAGAGTCGGCAACAGCGCGTCGGGGCGCTCCCGCTCCAGGATGTCCGTAATCACGTCCGCGTCGAGTGGCTCCACGTAGGTCACGTCAGCGGTCGTCGGATCCGTCATGATCGTCGCGGGATTGGAGTTCACGAGAACCACGCGATAGCCCTCTGCTCGCAGGACCTGACACGCCTGGGTGCCCGAGTAATCAAACTCGCAGGCCTGCCCGATCACAATCGGTCCTGATCCGATCACCATGATGGTGTGAATGTCGTCGCGGCGCGGCATCAGAGTCCCTCAATCCTTCCCTCGCGCAGGAGGGTCGTGAAACGGTCAAATAGGTAGCGCGCGTCGTGGGGACCCGGACCCGCTTCGGGGTGGTACTGCACCGAAAAACACCGATCGCTCGCACTGGCCACACCTTCGATCACGCCATCGTTCAAGTTCACGTGCGTGACCACCGCCCGACCCAAAGAGTCAGGCGCCACCGCGTAATTGTGATTCTGCGCGGTGATCTCAATCGTGCCGGTGGCGAGATCTTTGACGGGATGATTGGAACCGTGGTGCCCGAAGGGCAATTTCATCGTTGATCCGCCGAGCGCGGTCGCGAGCAATTGATGTCCGAGACAGATGCCGAAGATGGGAACGGTCCCCACGAGTGTGCTCAGCACGTCGACGTGAGCCCCCAGCGCCGCGGGATCCCCCGGACCATTGGACAAGAACACGCCGTCGGGCCGCAAACTTTGGACATCATCGGCAGAAGTGGACGCGGGAACGACGGTCACACGAAATCGTTGGGCGAGTTGCTGCACCATGGTCGCTTTGATGCCATAGTCAAAAGCGACGATATGGAGATCTCCGCTCCCTCTTTCGTAGGCCTCACGGGTCGTCACGTCGCGCACAAAATCCGTACCGTCGGTCCCGTGAGCCTCGCGAGCGGCCTCCGTCAAGACGTCCAGCGACGCTGTCCCAAAGGCCCCGGGCACCGCGCCGTGATCCCGGAGGTGTCGGGTCAGGCGACGAGTGTCCACACCCGTGATCGCGGGAATCTCGTGTTGTTCCAAAAAGGCGTTCAGGTTTCCATCCGCGCGCCAATTCGAAGCTCGTTGCGTCAATTCACGCACCACCACGCCCCGACACCAGGGGCGAGTCGCTTCGTCGTCCGCTGCCGTCACGCCGTAGTTGCCAATGTGGGGATAGGTAAAGGCGATCACCTGGCCCGCGTAACTTGGATCGGTGATGACCTCCTGATAGCCACTCAAGGCGGTGTTGAAAACGAATTCCCCGGTGGACACTCCTCCGTCGGGAACAAAACCCGCAGGAGACCCCGCGAACACGGTCCCGTCCGACAACACGATGTGAGCAGTGCTCACGACAGACTCCCCTCGTTGACGCGAACATTCCCGCGTACCAACAGTGCGCGAGTGCGTCCGACGAACACACGACCGTCATAGGGCGTGTTCACCGCTCGTGACTGCAGTTTCTCACGATCCACCATGTACCTCTGTCGTGGATCAAACACGACGAGATTGGCGTCGTCGCCTTCCCGCACGTCACCACCGTGGGCACTGTGGCGCGGTCGTTCGTCACTCGCGCGCAATTGCGCAATGGCCGCAGGCGCCCGCGACAAGACTTCAAAGAATCGAAGAGCGTCGTCTCCAACGACGTCCAACGTGATACTGGCGGCGTGTTCGAGCCCCAACATGCCCGCTGGAGCGTCATCGAACGACATCTCCTTCAGTTCCGGCGCATGGGGCGCGTGGTCGGTTGCAACCGCATCAATGCGTCCGTCGCGGAGCGCGTCGCGCGCCGCACTCACGTCGCTCGCCGTGCGCAATGGCGGATGCACCTTGAAGATGGCGTCGAAGTCCGCGCAGGCCGTGTCGTCGAGCAGAAGATGGTGAGGGGCAACTTCACAGGTGACGGGTAGCCCCTCTCGGCGTGCCGCCGTCACCATGGCAATCGAACGGGCTGTGGAGAGATGCAAAAAATGCAGCGGACATCCCGTCAGTCGTACCAACTCAATGTCTCGCTGCACCATCACCTCTTCAGCGACAGCCGTGCGACCCGCGAGACCCAAACGCGACGACACTTCGCCCTCGTTCATGACACCACCCGCCGCCAACGCCTCGTCCTCGCAGTGTTGAGCCAGCCGTACGCCGAGGGGGCGCGCGTACGTGAGAGCTCGACGCATGACCAAGGGGTTCTGGACTCCGGTGCCATCATCGGTGAAGAGTCGCACGCCCAGCGCGGCCATCTCGGCAATCTCGGCCAGATGCTCACCCAGTCGACCTGCGGTGATCGCGCCCGCCACCGCCACGTCGACGGCAGCCTCGCGACCACGATCAAGAACGAATTGAGCCACCATCGCGTTGTCAATGGCGGGTTCCGTGTTCGGCATCGCCACCACGGCGCTGTAACCACCCACGGCGGCGGCGCGAGCGCCAGATAGAACTGTCTCGGCTTCCTCTCGTCCCGGTTCTCGCAGATGAGTATGGAGATCCACAAAACCCGGACCCACCCAACACCCTTCTGCATCAATGACCGTCGCTCCCGCCGGCCGGTCGAGGTCGACCCCCACCGCGAGCACACGGCCGTCACGGACGAGGACGTCGGCGCGTTCGGTGGACGTTGCGTGGATCACCGTCCCGCCGCTGATCAAGACGTCACTACTCATCAGCGCTCCTCTCCGGCGCACGACCGGCTAGCGATAGGTACAGAACACTCATCCGAATCGGTACTCCATTGGCCACCTGTCGTTCCATGAGGGCGACGTCAAGGTCCGCCACCCGCGAGTCAATCTCGACGCCGCGGTTCATCGGCCCAGGGTGCGTGATCAACGTCGATGGCGACAACCGCCGTGCTCGTTCCCACGTCAAACCATGCGTGCGAGTGAATTCTCCCAGCGATGGAACGAGCGAACCAGTTCCTCGCTCCTTCTGGAGTCGTAGAACACCCACGACATCGGCCCAGCCGAGGGCTTCATCAAAGTTCTCGACGACCTCCACCGGCCACTGACTAACGTCGACGGGCAACAGGGTGCCCGGAGCACACACCCGCACCGTGGCGCCGAGCGTCGTGTAGGCCATCACGTCACTGCGCGCCACGCGCGAGTGTCGCAGGTCTCCCACGATCAGCACCTTGAGACCGACGAAGAGCTCACTGCCCGACTCACGGCCTGTTGTTCCGTGTCGTTCGGCGAGAACCTGTCGAATGGTGAAGACGTCAAGAAGACCTTGTGTGGGATGTTGGTGTTGTCCGTCGCCCGCGTTGATCACTCGGACGTGGGGCACGAACCGGCTCACCTGCTCGGGTGCGCCACTCGCACTGTGGCGCATGACGACGGCGTCAATGCCGAGAGCGTCGATGGTGGCAATCGTGTCCCGGAGTGATTCCCCTTTCTTCACGCTGCTCGACGCCACCGCGAGTGACAGCACATCCGCGCTGAGTCGTTTTGCCGCGGTTTCGAAGCTCAGTCGCGTCCGAGTGGATTCTTCAAAGAACAACGAGGCGACGACCCTCCCTTTGAGGGTCGGTACTTTCTTGATTGCTCGAGCATTCACTTCTACGAAAGCGTCGGCCGTGTCGAGGATTTCGACGATCGCTTGCTGCGAGACGTGTTGCAAAGTAATCAGATTTCTTCCCGCGATGGAATCGATCACTTCGCCACCAACGTTCCAATCCACACGCCATCAACACCCGCGTCAATCGCCTCGTCGTGTGATGTCGGCAGATTCTTACCGACGAAATCCGGGCGAATCGGTAGTTCGCGGTGCCCTCGATCAACGAGAACGGCCAGCTGGACAGAACGAGGTCGACCCCAATCACTCAGCGCGTTGAGGGCCGCGCGAATGGTTCGCCCGGTATAGAGAACGTCGTCAACCAAAATCACCGTTCGATCAGTGAGGTCAGAAGAAATGGACGTCTCCGCTGACGCAAGTACGGGGTGTAAAGAGACATCGTCGCGATAGAACGCAACATCGAGGAAGCCAAACTCAATGTCAACACCCGTGATGTCAACGAGTATGTCGCGCAGTCGCTCGGCGATGGGCACTCCGCCCGTCTGAAGACCAATGACAACCAGAGTTCGGGGGTCGTCGTTTCGCTCAACCACTTCGTGAGCCATACGCCGTAGGGCGCGCTCTACTTCGTCTTCCGTCAACAACTGCGATCGGGGAACAAAAATCACACCCCGTGGACGCGCGTGACGGCGCTCTCTTTCGGCCACATCTCCTCCAGTCGTACGAGCCTCACGGGACTCGCTTCACGACTACGTACTCACTCTAGTGGAGCGAGAACAGGTGACTATTGCAGAGCAGTGGTCACCACGGCGGTAATCAACGTCGAGATCGCGACCCACACCCAGAAGAAACGAACGAGGCGTACCTGCGTCCACTTCGTCGACGAAATAGCTCCATTCAGTGAACGCAACACGATGCCTACACCCAGGAAGGCGAGTAACACCAAGTGGATGATCAACGCACCGCTCAATGCCAACATCGCCGAGCCGTAGGCGGTGTGAATGAACAACTGGCTGTCGTTTTGGACGAAATAAAACTGCGGAATGCTCCGCATCTGGATCACGGCCAAAACAGCGGCTACGACGGCCACTGCCGACGCCGCCAGTCCCACCGGGACCAGGGTACGAGCGCTACCTTCGCGAATCTTGCGCTCACCGAAGGCGAACAACGCCGCACTCACCGCCACCGCCAGAACAATTGCCCAGTTGAGACCCGACGACACGGCCTTTTCGAACACACGCCCGGGAGTACCGTTGTCAATCAGATTCTGCGCCTGAGCCAGTGACTTTCCGGTGAAGTCAAAGGCCACCACACTGCGCCAACTTCCTTCGGTGTTCGTACCGCGGAGGTACAGATACGTAAAGAGCAAAGCGGCCAGCGTCACCACGTCGCCCGCGATGAAGATCCAGATTCCTAGTCGCTGCCGGTGATCGATGACCTCCGGCGACTCGTGGTGGCCACCCGTGGTGTGCTCGTCATGGGTCAGAACACTCATGAGTTCACCAATTCCTCTCCGTAGGTGTAGGGGTCTGAGGTAATAACGGGGAGTACCTCAAAGTTTTCGAGCGGCACCGGCGTTGGCACCAACCACTCCAAAGTCTTCGACGACCAGGGGTTCGGGCCCGAAGGCTCGCCCGACCGCCACGACTGAATAATGGCGCCGAGCAGAACCAACATGCCCGCCATGATGATGTAGGCACCAATCGTGGAGATGAAGTTGGTGTGCTCGAAGATGATCGCGTACGACGCGTAACGACGGGGCATACCGCGTAGGCCCGAGACGAACATGGACAAGAACGTCACCTGAACACCCACGAAGGTGAGCCAGAACGAAAGTTTGCCCAATTTCTCGTCGAGGAACCGTCCGGTCATCTTCGGGAACCAGAAGCAGAGGGCCGCGATGGCACCGAAGAGCACCGATCCCACGAACACGTAGTGGAAGTGCGCGACCACAAACATCGTGCCGTGCATTTGGTTATCGACCGGAATGTCGGACAGATAAATACCCGTGACACCACCGATCAGGAAGTCAAAGACGAAGCCGAAGACCCAGTACATCGGGAGCTTCATCCAGATGTTTCCTCGCCACAGAGTTCCCAAGATCACGAGGAACACGATGCCGGTGGGAATCGAAATCAGCTCCGTCGTCAACATGAACGGACCACCCAGCGTCGGAGCCCAACCGGTCGTGAACATGTGGTGAGCCCACACCAGAACACTTAGTCCGGCCAGCGCGGCCATGCCGCCCACCGCCGTGCGATAGCTAAACAGCGGCTTGCGGGAGAACACTGTCGTGATCTCGAGAAGTGCACCCACCGCCGGCAGCAGGATGACGTATACCTCAGGGTGACCCATGAGCCAGAACAGGTTTTCCTGCAACCACCCGGTGCCGCCACCCGACGCGATGAAGAAACTGGTTCCCGTCGTGCGGTCCACGATGTTGAGCGCCATCACCACGAGGAAGAACGGGAAGGCGTACAAGCCAAGTCCCGCCGCAATGATGGACGACCACACAAAGATCGGCAGTCGCTCCAGGGTCATACCCTTCGTACGCATGGTGAGAACCGTGCAGATGGTGTTCACACCCGCCACCGTGGTCGAAACGGCAAAGGTGATGATCGCGAGTGCGAACAAGTCCATGCCCGGTCCGGCTTGCTCCGAGATCGGAGCCTGAGTGACCCAGCCCATGGAAAGTCCACCGACGCAGAGACTGCCGAGCAGCAAGGGAATGGCGGCGACCAGCGTCCACAGGCTCAGGGCATTCAGCCGCGGGAAGGCCATGTCGCGCGCTCCAACCATGATCGGGACGACGAAGTTGGCCCACGGTCCCGCGACCGCGACGATCAACGCAATGATCATGACCATTCCGTGTACAGATATGAAGGCGTTGTAGATCTGCGGGTTCACAAAGTGCGCCCCGGGTGTGATCAATTCGGTCCGCAATGCCATGGCGAGGATGCCACCCGCCGCGAGCAGAACCATCGTGACAATGACGTACTGCACACCGACCACCTTGTGGTCCGTCGTGTACTTCCAATACCGAGCTCGGCCCAAGTCTTTGCCCGCGAGGTACATCTCATCGTCGTGGTTCTGGTCTTTGCCGATGAACCAACGGCCCACACCGGTAAACGCACCAATACCCAGCCAGAAACCAATGACCCAGCCAACGCCGGTCAGCGTCGTAAGGGTGTCCACGAAGGTTCGACTGCCCTGATCGAGAGTTTCACGGGCAATGACGTAAAAGAGTGCCGCCACCAGGACGCCACCAATAATGCCCGTCAGAAAATTGAGACGACGCATAATGCCGCCGCCTCGGGCTGCACCCTTCGTGGGTGTGTGTTCGAGAGTTGTCGTCATCGTCTTCCCCTATGCCCGACTCGGCTGACTGGACAGCCACTTTGCGAATGCCGTGTCCGAAAGAACATGGACTCTGGTCACCATGTACGCGTGGTAGAGACCACAAATTTCCGTACAGCGAATGTCGTACGTGCCGATCTTGTTGGGCGTCACGGATACCGAGGTCGAGACACCCGGGTTCGCATTGACCTTCACACCCATTTGAACGATCCAGAATCCGTGGACGACGTCCTTTGACGTCACGTTGAAAGTGATCTTGTCGTTCACCGGCAAGTACAGCTCATTGGAGGCGACGTGCGTTCCGGGGTACGTGAAGCTCCACGCCCACTGCTGCCCCGTCACGTTGACGGTCATGGGATTCTTTCCGTTACCGCCACCCTCGTCAACCGCCAGGGCGGCAAGACCCCAGATGAGCAAGAAGATCGTCAGCATCGTCGACGAGACAATCCACACTGACGTCAGGGTGGAGTTATTGCGAAGATTGGGGCCATCTGGCGGAACGCCGTCACCTCGCCAACGCCACTTCACCAACGCGTACAACGTGATTGCGTAGACGAGAGCGGCAACGGGCGCCGCCGCCACCGAAAAGACCACGATGGTTTCAATCACCAGGTGCATGGTGCTACTGGCCGACGTTGGCATGAGCCACGCGGGTGCCTTGATGGAGATCAGCACACCCACGATCGTTATCACGAGCCAAATCCAGAAGATCGAGTAAATCGCCTTCTTGTTTTCGTTACTAGTCGCCACGACTCTCTCCTACTTCACCGTCAACGTGCCGGACATGTATCCGTACGTCGACATGGCTTCGCCAAATTGTCCGATGCGCGAACCACCGCACGGAAACTCGCAGTTCCAGTTGTAAACACCCTTAGAGCCGGTCACGAAGCTGAAAGTGACCACGACGGGCTTGGGGTACTGGCCTTCGCCGATTGTCAAGGGCGTATCGGTCGCGAAGTTTTCCGGGAGCGGCACCGAAACGAACAGCGGCGTCGCGTTCTGCGGAATGCCGCGGAGCGTAAATGTGTGGCCGATGGCGCTCGGGTCGACCTTGGTGACCACTTTTCCGTCGATCGTGGCCGTGCCATCGACGGTACCGAAGACATTGGCGAAGAACGGATTATTGAGCGATCCACCCGAGTCGTACTGATGAATCGTCATCGTGACCAACGAGTGGGCGGGAACGACCAAATTGTCGCTTGAGTAGGACACCCAGTCAGGATGAGTTCCGCCACCGGCCCCGTGCACGCCGAACATCGAGTCCGGGAACGTGCCGATCGTGAGCGCCACATGCTTGAGCGAGACAGACTTACCGCCCTCCGTCACGGTCGTCATCCCGAGGTATTTCGCGTTTTGCGGTGCTTCGTGAGGCGCGGCCGACGCTAAACCGAAACCCATCAGCGCTATCACGACGCCACCCGAGACAATCGACACCAACGCTACGACCATGGCGCGTGCTCTGCTCATAGTGACCCCCTCGTTTTCAAAAAGGGGTAGCGCCCAGCTCAGCGAGCACGACCCCCACGGACTTCTACGGCGAAATCATAACGAGATCGCGCCGCTGTACCGCGGTTCCTTTCCCCAAAAATTTCCACAGCACTACGATGCAGCGTTGTGGCGAGCCAAACGCGAACGACCTGGCGTATCCACGCGGGGCTGGTTGTCGCCGAAATTCTCTGTATTTTCTTGTTTCTTTTCGAACTCTCACGCGCACTGAGTGGCAATACGTTGTCCTGGGCGTACGTCGTGGAGTGGCCCGTGCTCGGTGCCTACGCGATCTTCATGTGGCGCCGACTCTTACAACAAGAACGCGGTGAATCACCGAAAGGGCGGCGGTCCTCATCGCCGAGCAACGACGAGCCCGACCCCCAACTTGACGCGTGGAACGCGTATCTCGCCAAGGTGCACGAGGCCGATCACCCTCCTGTGACGCCGCCCACCGACAACTGACGGTCGAGAAGCCCGAAGAGGGAGCCTTCCTTCTGGATGACTCGTCGCACAATCACGACGGCCAACGGCACCGCCCACAGATCGCCGCAAATCCACAAAACGCCGGCGGCCAACTGTTGGTGGTGCAAGTCGAAACCTTGGGTGTCCGTCATTCCCATTGCGACGGCACCCGCTTCGTACCACGCGACGTGCGTGAAAATCGACATGGACATTGCCAAAATCAACATCTCAAATACGGTGATGGCCACCAGGAGAACTTGCCAGCGCAGGCTCGTACGGACGCGGCGCGGTGTCGAGGGCACCAAGAAGTGGAAGAACCACAGGCCGGTGACGAGGAATCCCATGTCCATCAGCCACTGCATGGCCCACTCGTGGGCCATGCAGTAGTTAAAGACGGCCGGAATGTGAGCGAGCACCATCGCACCATTGAAGGCAACAACAGCCAGGACCGGTGAGCCGCACCACGTAGGTAACCGGGGCCGTGATACGTACCACCACCGCAATAGGCGGCGTCGCTGCGCCACCGGCAAAAGTGTCCACCACCCACGCGCTACGCCGGAGTACACGAAAGCGATGGGCACGAGGAACATCACCACGACATGAGAGATCATGTGCTGAACCAGGTTGGTCATCGACGAAGTCGCCCACGACGTTCCCGTGACCCAATACAACAGAACGGATCCCGTCAGCGCGGCGAGGAGTGGGGCTAGGTGCCGAGGTCGTAACGTCGCTCGGTACCACCGCTGGCCCGTCTCGGCGACACACAGGAGCGCAACGACAAGCGCCATGATCGCTCCGGGAGCCATAGGTCTATTTAAGTCCGACCCGCTGGATCGTGTCCCACAACGCCGTCACGGCCGAAGATGTTCCCGAGGTACCCGTGGGCGGATCGTCAGGGATATACGCCCGAATGGACCCGTGTGGATCAATCAGATAGATCGCGTCAGAGTGCACCGACATCTTGTCCGTTCGCTTCATCGAGACTTCGATGCCGTAATCGTTGTAGTTCTGGGCTAATTGAGCACGCGTTCCGGTGACGAAGTAGAAGTTATTCATCGAGTGCAGTTGGTGGGAGGTCATGAACGCGTTGATGTCGCGAAGTGACTCGTGATAAGGGTTCGCGGCGACCGCAATGATTTGCAGCTGGTCCCTCTGTTGGGGCGTGAGCTGTTGATCAAGATCCTTTAGCTGCGCCGCGAGCAGGGGGCAATCAGTCCAACATTTCGGATCCAGCCACGTCAGCAAGGTGTACCGCTTCGTCGAATTCGGGAAATGAAAACTGCGGCCGTGTTGATCGGTCAAGCTGAACGGGAACGCAGAACTACCGGGAGGATAGAAAGCCACCTGACCGTTCTGGGCGACGTACAACGTCGTTTCCGCACCACTCGACACCGAGGCGTTGACCATCGGAATGATCGCCACGACCAACAACGCAGTGGCGACGGCTCCAAAGACTGTGGCGTAGGTCCTTCGAGCCAGAGCGGGAAGGGGCATGGTGATGGGCTCGGAGTTGCGAATCCGAGGTGACGCACACACCACCAGTGCCGCTACCGGGAGCATCGAATTCACGTCCGTGGACAGGCCGCCGAATAGTGCCCCGTCTTGCGCAAAGACCCACCAGACCAGACAACCGGCGACACACGTCGCCACGCCCCAATTCGACGTCGACGCAGTCGACGAACTGCGCCAGAGTCCGTACGCCGTCACGGCCATCCAGATGATCACAACGATATTGAATCCGCCTCCCATCGTTGACGCCAGGGAACCACCACCGTTCACCACGCTCGCAAACCAGTGGGGTTGGGCCGCTTGGGTCATCTCGTTGGCCATCGCCGTGAGGGCATTGCTCGATCCGCCGTGCCAAAACTCGTGAGAGGGCAGAACCTGCAAAATGATCCCCCCACCCAAGATCAACGCGATCAAACGGAGGGTGAATTTCGCGAAGATCTGCGGGAAGACCCGTAGTGGCGCCGCTAACCAGGCGCCCGCAACGACGTAGAACATCACGGCTCCGGGCCAACCGAAGAGAAAAGAGGCACCCGACGAAAAAATGCCGCCCATGCCGTTCCCGACCACCCATACCAACAATCCCCAGCCCACCGCGACAGCGCCGGCGACGCGCGACAGCGTCCCGCGTGAGACGAGGAGGAACAGCCCAATGCCCAACTGGATCCATGCCGCCGCCGCGGCCAGGGCGATGGGATGGTCGTTCCACAGGTTCACCCCATCGATCATCAATCGATGGAGCCAGAACGGCGTACCGTCGGCCGAAGGCAAGACCACATCATTGCCGAGACCGAGCGGCATCGAGGGCTGCAACTGCAAAAGACCGTCGACGAACCACAACACGCCGAATATCCAACGAAGAAGCGTTCGGGAGCGTGGTTCGACCTCAGCCGGCGACTCTCGCACTTGCCTCATGAGCACGATGATTCCCGCGACCACCAGCGCCACGCCCAGGATCCAACCGACCTGTGACCACAACGTGTGGTGAAACAGCTGCACGACGTAGCTGTTCGTGAGGTTGGTGTTTCCGTTGCCGGGCATCATGGCGGGTGCGCCTCCTACTACTACGAAGTGTAGTGGGAAAAGCAGGCTGCGAGGACTCCATTGACGTAACTCGGGGAGCCGTCAGTGGAATAGACCTTGGCGAACTCGACGGCCTCGTCGAGAATGACCGCACGAGGCGGCGGTTCCTCCATACGAAGCTCACACAGCGCCAATGTCATGATCAACCGGTCCACCATGGCCATTCGCTCGAGTGTCCATTCGGTCGAGAACTCCGCAAGAAGTTCCTCCGCCCACTCTCGGTGATCCTCAACGGCGCGCAACAGCGCCACCGTGTACGGATCAGGCGCCACGGGCAGTTCGTTGACCACCGCCGCGACGGAACGGTCTTTGATGGACAGTTCGTACAGAAGTTCGAACGCTCGCTCGCGCGCCCGATGGCGCGCGATGCCGAGTTCACTCATCAGGCACGAGTCAGGTAGTCACCAGAACGCGTGTCCACCTTGATCATTTCGCCCGGTCCGACAAAGAGGGGGACCTGAACGACGTAGCCGGTTTCCAAGGTGGCCGGCTTGCGGGCTCCCGAGACCCGGTCTCCTTGAATGCCAGGTTCAGTTTCTGCGACGAGAAGTTCCACCGACGCGGGAAGTTCGACCCCGATGATTTCGTCCTCGTTGATCATCAAGATCGCCGTTCCCGTTTCCTTCAGGAAATTGGCGGCAGCGCCGAGGTTCTTGGCGGACACCGGTACCTGGTCGTAGGTCGTTTGGTCCATGAAGATGTAGTCCTCACCGTCGCGGTACAGATACTGCATGTCGCGCTTGTCGATGATGGCTTGCTCAAGCCGTTCGTCCGCTCGGTAGGTTCGTTCGATGACGGACCCCGTACGAGCGTTGCGCAATTTGGTACGCACGAAGGCTCCACCCTTGCCCGGCTTCACGTGCTGGAACTCAATGACGGTGAACAAACCGTCGTCAATCTTGAGAGTGATGCCGTTCTTGATGTCGTTGCTGGAAATGGCGGGCATGAAACGCGGACCTTTCTGAATGAACGCGGTGGCTAGTTTAGGCGTCCCGACCGAGTTACTCGGAGCGGGCGTTCAGAATGTCACGGATGGCGTAGGCCGCCAGTTCGTAGCTGAGTTGTCCGAATCCCGCAATCGTCCCGTCCACCACGGCGGCGAGAGTCGACACGTGGCGGAAGGGTTCTCGCCCGGCGGGATTCGACAGGTGCACTTCAATGGAAATACCGTCGAAAACGTCGAGGGCGTCGCGCAACGACCAGGAATAGTGCGTGAGGGCTCCCGCATTGATGACGATTGCCGCGTACTTTCCTCGTGCGCCGTGGATCTGGTCGACGAGCTGACCTTCGAAATTCGATTGGACGTGGTCGACACGGGCACCAAATCCCTCGGCGACGACGGTGAAGGCGGCCAGGTGTTCCTCCAACGTCATCGTGCCGTAGACGGCGGGGTCCCGTGAGCCCAACAGATTCAAGTTGGGCCCGGACAAGACAAGAATCTGCGCGCTCATAGTGCTCCGAAGTCAAGAAGGGCTGCGTTCACCGTATCGAAAGGTAAATCAGGGACAACGGAGAATCCGTCGGCGTCCGGCAACACGAAGGTCAAATTGTGGTGCGCCTTCTTGTCTTTCGCCATCGCCGCCAACAGATCGGTCGCGCGCACGGGCCCCGGCAACGTCGTGGGGAGTCCCCAGTGTGCCAACACGTCGTCGTGCGCGACAACGGTGTCCGTGCCCACTCGTCCTAAACGCAGAGCCAGACGAACGGCGAACGCCATACCGATAGCGACGGCTTCACCGTGGAGCACGTCGAGAGGCACTCCAGACAGTTTTTGCGCCTCGAGGGCGTGCGCCAAGGTATGGCCGTAGTTGAGCAGAGCGCGCTGTCCCCCCTCACGTTCGTCGGCACTCACGATGCGACTCTTGAGGGCCACCGCCGCCGTAATCCAGTCTTCGCTCGACGTGGTGCTCAGTTCGCGTGCGCTGCGACCTTCGAGCAGCCAACATTTAGCGACCTCTCCTTGGCCACAGCGCCATTCGCGTTCCGGCAGGGTTGACAGTGTTTCCAGGTCGCAGAGCACTCCCACCGGCTGGTGAAACGCTCCCACCAAATTCTTCCCCGCCGCCAGATTGACCGCGGTCTTGCCGCCGATGGCCGCGTCGACCTGCGCTACGAGCGACGTGGCCACGTGAGCGACCGCAACCCCACGTTGATAGACCGCGGCCGCGAATCCCGCCAGATCGGTGGTGGCCCCACCGCCGACGCCAATGACGACGTCGCGTCGCGACAGGCCGTGCGCGACAAAGGACTCACACAGCGACTCAATGTGCGCCAGCGTTTTCGCCGACTCTCCGTCGGGCACTTCAATGATGACGGTTTCGATTCGTGTGGTCAAGTCAAACCACGGCTGTTGCCGTAAGGAGGCGGGAACAATGATCGCCGCCATCTGTGCGTCAGGAACGCGGGTCGCGATAAGGCTGGCCAGTTCGTGTCGTACACCGTCGCCGATGGCGACGTCGTAGGCACGGTCCGTTACGTCAACTCTTACGCGCACGCTTCCCACTCTCTCACGATCTCGACAATGAGCGATACGACGTTGGTGAGCGGTCTCGTCGCGTCCACGACCGCGCTCGCGACCTCTTGGTAGAACGGTCGTCGCTCAAGGTCCAGTTCGACCAATCGTTGGGCCGCGTCGTCGCCGAGGAGAGGTCGATCGCCAGTTGCGACACGATCGCGCAGTAGCGAGGGAGGGCTATCTAGCCAAATGACTCGTCCCGTCGCGCGCAAGAGCTCTCGCGCCGGCCGTGTCGTCACGATGCCACCGCCGGTCGCAATCACGTCATTCGTCGCAACGAGGTCGCGTAAAACTTCGAATTCCCGGTGGCGGAAGACGTCCACGCCCACCGTGCGAATCATGTCGGCACTACTCAGCCCAAAACGCCCGTGGAGAACGTCGTCCGTGTCGTGAAACGAGCGATCCAGTTTCTGTGCGACCTGTCGACCCGCCGTCGATTTGCCGACCCCGGGCAATCCGACGAGGATGACGCCAGGCACGCTCAGGCGCCGCGAGCGCTACTCGGTGTTTCGCCCATGTGTTCGAGATAGGAATTCGCGTTGCGAACGAATTCAGCGACCGAGTCGCCACCGAATTTCCGAACGGCCTCGTTCGCGAGCACGAGCGCGACCATGGCCTCCGCCACGACCCCGAGCGCCGGAACGGCCGTCACGTCGGTGCGTTCCTTGAAGGAGACCGTTGATTCCTTGGTCACCACATCGACCGTTTCGAGCACGGGTCGATTCAGGGAGGCCAGCGGCTTCATCGATACGCGGGCGATGACCGGTGCACCGGAGGTCATGCCACCTTCGAGGCCACCCGCGTGGTCACTGCGACGGACGTACCCGCCGCTCTTCGCCTGTGTGCTGTCCACGGCGATCGCGTCGTGTGCCACCGAACCCCTCTGCGTAGCTTGTTCAGCGCCATCACCGATTTCCACGGCCTTGACGGCCTGAATGGACATCAGCGCCCCCGCGAGAAGTCCGTCCAGCTTGCGGTCCCAGTGCACGTGCGAACCAAGCCCGGCGGGCACGCCATAGGCAATAACTTCCGCTACTCCGCCGAGGGAATCGCCTTCTTTGGCCGCCGCTTTGATCTCGGCGATCATGGCGTGGGCCACGTCGGCGTCAAAACACCGAACTTCGTTCTCGTCAACGACATCGAGGTCATCGGGACCCGGGCGCTGGGAACTCGCCGTCGCCACCGTGCCAATACGCGCGACGTGGCTGACGATGCGCACACCCAATTGGTCCAGCAAGGCTTTCGCGAGAGCTCCGGCAGCGACTCGCGCCGCGGTTTCACGAGCGCTCGCACGTTCGAGAACGTCACGAGCGTCATCAAACCCGTACTTCTGCATACCGACGAGATCCGCGTGACCGGGTCGGGGCTGCGTGAGTTTTTTGGTCGGTGTTCCGGCCGCCGCGGACATCTCTTCTTCCCACTTGGGCCACTCGGAGTTCAAGATCTCAATAGCGACGGGCGACCCGAGCGTTCGTCCGTGCCGGACACCGCCGAGGATGCGAATCTCGTCGCGCTCAAAACGCATGCGAGGGCCTCGTCCGTATCCGAGTCGACGGCGCGCGAGTTCGTCACCAATGCCCGCGACGTCAATCGGAAGGCCGGCGGGCAGCCCTTCCACGATGACGGTCAGCGCGGGACCGTGACTTTCACCGGCGGTGAGGTAACGCAACATTCGTACAGCCTAGGTCGCCAGCGTTCGACGACTAGTTCGTGTAGAAGGGATTCTCTCCGGACGTGTGATCGGTGACGTCAACGACGCCCACGAGTTCCGGGAGTTGTTCTTTGAGTGTGACCTCAATGCCTTGCGACAAGGTCATGCGACTCATCGCACAACCCTGGCAACCGCCGGAGAGGCGAACGAACGCGACCATCTTCTCGTCGTCGAGGGCCACCAGGTCCGCGCGTCCGCCGTGACTCGCGATCGACGGATTTACGTGTTGCTCCAGAACCAATACGGCGCGCTTCGCGAGATCAAAATCGAGACCCTTCGCGAGCACCTCGGGCGGGACGCCCGGATTCGCTTCTTCCGGCGAAGGACCATTCGGGTTCACGAGCACCAATCCACCGCCGCCATCACGAGAGAATTCGAGGCGACTACCGCGCAACTTGTCCGCGCTGGCGGTCGGGATCACGATGGTGAGGCCGTCTTCTTTCTGCACAACCGTCTCGTCCGCGCTGTCCGCCACTTCGGAAAAGTACAAGTCGTACGTATATCCCCCGCGGGCGATGCCGGTGACTTCGACGAACAATGCCAGCTCACCAGTGGCGTCCTCCTTGTGGAGGGCGTCGAGCACGATGTCGTAGGCCTCAGGAGTGAGTGTCAGGATTTGTTCGGACTCAATGGCGGTCATGTCGAAAAGTGTAGAGGTGCACGTCTCGTCTCGTTACGCCCACTAGTTTCGCTGCGTGACTCAAGTACCCGCCGACGCGCGCGAATGGATCAGTTTCGAAGACGAACGACGCGAACAGACCTGGGTGTTCGACGTGACCTTCCTCGAAAGTAATTGGACGTGCATCTTTGGCGCGGGGTGCCAAGGCGTGCTGACGGGACCGGCGGAGGAGCTCGTCCAAGGATGCTGCAGCTACGGGGCCCATTTCGTCGACGAGAAGGACCAACGACGCGTCGAAAAGGCCGCCAAACGGCTCACCGAGGATCAGTGGCAATTCAAGAGCAAGGGCAAGAACGGCACGACCCGGGTCAAAAAGAACGGTGAAATTGTCACTCGATTGGTTCAGGACGCGTGCATCTTCTTGAATCGTCCGGGTTTCGCACGTGGTCCGGGTTGTGCACTCCACGTGCTCGCGATGGATACGAACGAGTCGTACATTCCGCTCAAGCCCGAAGTCTGCTGGCAGCTGCCACTACGACGTGACGAGGAAGCCGACGAGCGGGGCCACGTGACCACGACGATTCGTCAGTGGGACCGCTCCCATTGGGGAGAAGGTGGCGACGATTTTCATTGGTGGTGCACCGAATCGCCTGACGCATTTGTCGGCAACCAACGTGTGGTGGACGGCATGCGCGACGAACTGGTCGCCATGATTGGACAAAAGGTCTATGACCGTCTGTACGCCTACTTGGAATTTCGACGCTCACAACCGCAGGTCACGCGACTCGCTCATCCGGCGATCCGCAAGAAGAATTAGCCTTCCGCTGCGAGCGGGTCATCTTCTAGCGACACGGTGCGCGGGAGATTCCCCAGAATTTCTTCGTAGCGATCCTCTTCGGCCAAGCACCACTCTGCGTGAACGTCCTCAGGCTCCGCACCACACTCTTCACACGTGGTGGCGCGCGGTCCGACAGAGCGCTTTAATTCACGTGCTTCTACAAACCGACGGTGGCGGCCTTTTTTCACGTCAACTCCTCACTGACCGCAGGCCGAACCGGCGGCGGCCTCGCGCACGCCGTGCGCTGCGGGACCATGTTACCAACTCGACACCCTGACGATGACGGCCCGTAACATTCCAGCGTGGCTAACAACTTTGACCCCGCCGACATGATCCAACGCTTCCAGGCACGAGCGGAGGCCGTCCGTAAGCGTGGACTTCCTCCCGTGGAGGGCCCGGAGCGCCAGCGCTTCATCGAGGCCGCTCGCTTGGACTTCCAGGATTACGCGATGATTGGTGACGCGGTTGCCACCCTCGACGACGGCATTCTTCGCCTGGAGATCGATCTGCGTCCGCGCAACGACTAATCGCCGTAGTTCATCCGCGTGTCGTGCACGCCCAGAATTCGCACCGCATGGGCGGACGCTGGTCCGCTCACGATCTCCTCGGTCGACGCCACCTCTTCGACAGTTCCGAGCCACAGATGATGCGAGCCGAGGTCCGAGATCATCGTTGCCGATCCGGCGAGCACCGCGACGGCGCTACAAAGAAAAGGGGCGTGACGCGCGCTGCGGGCAATCGGGTGTCCGGCCACGCTCTCCGGCGGGCCAGCCCACCATTCGAGGTGTGGTTTCACAAAGGCACGCCCTAGCGCGCGTTGTTCGACGTCCAGCAGACTCAGCGCAAAGCACGCTGAGTCGTGGAGAATTGCATTCGACCTCGCGGTTGACTCCACGGCGAAGACGAGCCTCGTCGGCGAATGCGCCGCCGGCGTCACCCACGACACGTTCATCAAGTGGGGTTGCCCCTCCGCCGTCACGCACCCGAGGACCGCTAGTGCCGTCGGTACACTCCACAACACGCGTCGTCGTAGTTCCTCAGCCCCTTCGACGCTGGTCAGGTGGTTGAGGCTCACGGCCCGGCGGTCGCCGACGCCAAACGCAGGGCGCCGAAACTGAGTTGCGCGACACCGTGGCGAAGATAGGCAATGGCCTTGGCTCGCAATCGAGGATTCCCCGCTGCGTTGTAACACGTGTTCGCGCCCGCGCCGAGATTGATGTACGCCGGGGCCAGCCAGTTGTTGGCTTGGGTGTCGGGACTGGGCAACGACGCGTTGGCTGCCTCCGTATCAGTGAGTAGAACGCCACAGACCGTGTGCAGAACGGGAGCGGCCGTGGTCGCACTACGCAGCTGACCCACTGAGGTCTTTGCGTCGTTGACGAGCGTGCGGGTATTTGAGGCGAAATTTGCCTGCTTCGTCCAATTTCGCACGGACTGCGAGGCAGTGATCGTCCCGCAACCCGCCAGCAGCAAGGCACCCAGCATC
The DNA here is from genome assembly GCA_903871335.1 of uncultured Actinomycetes bacterium. Lineage (GTDB taxonomy): Bacteria > Actinomycetota > Acidimicrobiia > Acidimicrobiales > RAAP-2 > RAAP-2. The sequence goes on along the minus strand of CAIQGE010000025.1, from coordinate 179,163 downwards.
GCGACGACAATCGAACGCTTCACCCGACGACAACCACGTGCGTCGAACGTCGACCACGTCGCAGGATCAAGTAACGATCGTGCAAGGCCGACGTCAGGCTGACGGGTGCCGTCGCGTCGATGCGGACGTTATTGACGTACACGCCTCCTTGATCGAGGAAACGACGCGCCTCGCCTCGTGAGGACGCGAGCTCGCAGCGAACAAGTAGATCCACTGGATCAACACCCTCCCCCAGTTCGGTGCGGGACCACGTACTCGAGGGGGCGTCCGACGTCACGTCGAGCAGGGTCCGTTCGTCGAGTTCGGCGATCGCCTCAGAAAACAGAGCTTCACCCGCGCGTTCGGCTGCCAGGGCGGCCGGTGCGCCGTGGACCATCGTGACCACATCGTTGGCCAATGCTCGTTGCGCCGCCCGTCGCTGAGGTTCATTCCGCACAGACTCATCCAGACCGAGGATCGTGTCGTGGTCGAGGAAGGTAAAGAACCGTAGAAGCTGCGGGATCAGTGCGTCGTCACAATTGAGAAGAAATTGGTGGAGTTTGAACGGCGACGTCCGCGCTGCATCCAACCACACGTTTTCGTTGCCACCTTCGGATTTACCAAACTTCTTTCCGTCCGACCTCAGGAGCAGCGGTGACGTGAGCCCAAAGACCTGCGCTCCCGCCATCTTGCGAACGAGGTCTGTTCCCACGGTGATGTTGCCCCATTGATCCGAACCGCCGATTTGCAACGTGCAGTCGTGGTCGACGTGCAAGCGGTAGAAGTCGTAGGCCTGCAGCAACATGTAACTGAATTCAGTGAACGACAAGCCCACGTCGTCACGATCAAGGCGACTCTTGACCGAGTCCTTCGCGATCATCTGGTTCACCGTGACGTGCTTGCCCACGTCGCGCAGAAAATCAGTCAACGAGATCGTGGTCAGCCACGATGCATTGTCCAACAAGAGTGCTTGACTCGCGCCGGCGGCGGGAGAGAAATCAAGAAACCGGCTGAGTTGTTCGCGAATGCAGGAGACGTTGTACTCCAGTTCTTCAACGCTCAATAGTTTGCGTTCAGAATCCTTGAAGCTCGGGTCGCCGATCATGCCGGTGCCGCCACCCGCGAGAGCAATCGGTCGATTTCCAGCCAACTGCACTCGTCGAAGAGTGCACATTTGCAACAAGTGTCCGAGGTGTAGTGACGTGGCGGTGGGGTCGAATCCGGCGTAGACCGTGACACCACCGGCCGAAAGTTGGTCGAGGACGGTGTCATCAGTTACCTGATGCACGAGGCCACGGAATTTCAGGTCATCGCGCAATGTCATGGGTGAAGTCTACGAGGCGCCCCGCGGTCTCACAGAGGGAGATTGACGTACAAGTGATCTTGCAAATAGATCACGCAGTCATTCCACACCCCGGTCACTTCCAAGATGCCGATGACAATCAAGACCACTCCACCGGTAACGCCGATGAGCCGTTGATGACGGCGTAACCACCTCGACGCTGATGACGCCCACTCCCCGGCAATCGCAAAGACGAGGAACGGAATTCCGAGTCCGAAACAGTAGAAGAAAGCCAGAATGGAGCCACGGAGTGCCGTGGCGCCCGAGGATGACACCTCAATACCGAGAATCGCGCTCAGTGTGGGACCCAGGCACGGTGACCAGCCCACGCCGAAAAAGAATCCCAGAAGAAAAGCCCCGATCACGGTTGCCGACGGCAAATAGTGAATGCGGCGCTCCCGCGTCAACCAGGCTGACGGCAGCCAACCCGCGAAGAACATCCCCATGATGATCGTCAGAACACCAAAAACCACCGAAATAGTGCGCTGGTCGCTGCGCAACGTGTTGCCGATTTGTCCGAACAGAGCTCCGTAGGACACGAAGACCAAGGTGAAACCCAAAATGAAGGCACTGGCACCGACCAGCGTTCGACCCGTGCGGCGCGCACCGCTGGTCCCGAGTGATCCGCCGAGGAACGCGAGATAGCCCGGGACAAGCGGCAGGACGCACGGTGAGAGAAAAGAGATCAACCCCGCCGCAATGGCCACAGGAATCGCGGCGATCAGCGACGACGGAAGGGTCGCGATCAAAGAAGTTCCTCTACATCTCGCACTACTGCATCGTTGATTTCTTGGTGACGAGTCACGTTCTGCGCAATAGGTGGCACCTGGACCACAATGACGTGGAGACCCGGAGAGGCCCAAGTGTGGTCCAGTGCGACGTCGAGGGCATCCGTGGTGGCAACGTCACTCACTCGATGGCCGAAGCCCACGGCGATGGCCGACAGATGGTGATGGCGCGGCGTGAGGAACAGCTGCTCGAAATCCGCCGCGTCAACCGTTGTCGCCTGTGGGAGAAAACCGAAAATTCCGCCTCCCCCGTTGTTCGCCACAACGATGGCGCACGAACCCCCCGCTACACCCATGCCGTCCGTCAGCGCACTCACGTCATGCAGGAAAGTGATGTCGCCGACCAGCGCCATGCCGCGCGAGCCCGAAGCGACGCCGAGTGCCGTAGAAGTGACACCGTCGATACCGTTCGCACCACGATTCGCGTAGATCGGTCCACGATGCGCCGTCGCCCACCATTCAATTTCACGAACCGGCATCGACGAACCCACGGTCAACGGAATGTCATTCTTCGCGGCGTACTTCACGAGACGACGCGCCAAACGTGGTTCGTCGAGATCGTTGCCATCAAAGGACTCGACGACGCGTGAGGCACGACGGGAGAATTCACTCCAGCGTGATCGGTAGTCGCTCGACGCCGCCGCCGACGCGACGACGTCAATCAGCGTCGTGGACACGACCGTGCTGACGAGTCCGTCGGGATCCGCCAAGGGCGCACCAGTCGTCAATCCAACAGTCGGGGCACCCCATTCACGCAGTCGCTGTTGTAGGACCTTGGATGCCGGTAGTCCACCTGTTCGAATGACCACATCGGGCCGCAACGAGGCAGCAACGGCGTCCGAGCGCAAGATGGCGTCAAAGTGTGCCACGCCGCCCGACACGGAGGCATCGCCGAGGACCACCCACTCGAGCCGTTCGGCAGCCCGGAGGAAATCTGACGAGACCCCCTGGCCCACCACCGCCAGGACGCGTCGTCCCGCCTCGTCGTGCGACCACATCGTCGGGGTGTGACGACGTTCGCGCCACGACTGCGCACCACGAGGTGCGGGCACGTCCTGAACGACACCCACGAGCGGCTCGATGAACGCCGCGTTGAGATGCACGGGTCCCGGATGGACCCCAGTCGCCGCGTCAAACATGCGCCTCGCGAGCGGTCGCCAGCTCGACGAGGCTTCACTGCGCGCGACGCCGGGTTCTTCGAACCGGCGTACGAGCGGACCATAGAGTTCTCGTTGTCGCACGGTTTGCGGCGCCCCCACACCGTGAAGTTCCGGTGGTCGATCGGCAGTAATCACGATGAGCGGAACGCCCGCCAGATCTGCCTCGGCGATGGCCGCGTGCAACTCCATGGCGGCCGTGCCACTCGTCACGATGATCAGGACGGGACGTTGCGTTCGCAAGGCCCGACCCAGAGCGAAAAAAGCCGCCGACCGCTCGTCAATTCGCACGTGCACGGAGACTTCGGCTCGCGCGGCCACCGCCAATGCGAGAGGCGTGGACCGTGAACCGGGACACACGACGGCGTCGGTCACGCCCGCGAGGATCCACTCGTCCATCAACGTGGCAACGAAGGTGGCCTGCACATCACTCGGGCTGGGTACGCTCACCTTGAATGCCTTCCACTTCAACGAACACACCTGCGCAGCCGACCCCCTTGTGGTGGCTGCACGGCTTCACGCAAACAAGTGCGTCGGCGCATCGATTTCGTTCAATTCTTACAGGTCATCGACCACTCACGACACCAGACCTCCCGGGGCACGGTTCGCAGAGCAACGTCGAGGCAACGCTGGAAGAAACCGCTGATCTCATCGCTGCTGCGATGCCCTCACGTCCCGTTGTCCTGGGAGGATATTCACTGGGCGGTCGAGTGGCACTGCACGTCGCCCTGCGACATCCCGACAAGATTGCGGCGCTCGTCGTGCTGGGCGCCACGAGAGGCATCCACGACGAGGCCGTACGCCAACAACGACGGGACCGCGACGGGACTCTCGCTCAACACCTTCTGGACGTCGGCGTGGACACCTTTCTCAACGAATGGCTCGCCCAACCCATGTTCGCCTCGCTCCCGAACGACGCCGAAGAGCGCGACGCCCGGCGCCACAACACCGCCTCCGGGCTCGCTTCATCCTTGCTGTTCGCGGGGACCGGCACTCAGTCGTGGCTCGAGGACCCACTCCGAACCCTGAACGTTCCGACCCTCGCGTTAGCGGGAGCGGGTGATGATCGCTTTGCCGCGGAGGCTCGCGCGCTGTCGCGCACGGTTCCCACGGGAACGTTCGCCCTCATCCCGGGCGCCGGACACGCGGCTCACCTACAGCAGCCGGCCCTGACGGCTCGGCTCATTGAAACTTTCTGTTCGAACTACGGATGAACGATCCAACACGTCGCGCTCAAGATCACGCCCAGCAACAGCTGGGCTCGAGCCGACAGGGCTAGTAAGGGAAGCAGTTCACGCCCGCGCTGTGACGAAAAGGCGAACCGAATGGCGGGAACGTAGATCGCCAGCGCGATCAGGCCACTCAGCCAGTACGAGCCGAAGGCACCACCAACGACGATCGCCACGACGCACACCACCACGAGCCACGACGCACGTTCACGTCCGAGTCGGGCAGCCATGGTCTTTTTGCCCGCCGCCCGGTCACCATCGACGTCACGCAAGTTGTTGGCTTCGAGAAGCGCGCACGCTGCTCCTCCCACGCTCAGGGCGAGCCACCACGAGCGAGCGGGTATCGACTCGTGTTGCACGTACGCCGAGCCCACTGTCGCCACGAAACCAAAATAAACAAGAACGAAAAACTCGCCGAAGCCGTAATAGCCGTAGGGCCGAGGGCCACCGGTATAGAACCATCCCGCCGCGATCGCCGTCGCCCCGACAGCGATCATCCACCACGACGTTCGCGAACTTAAGAACACGCCCACGACGGCAGCAGCTCCAAAGGTCGCGAAGGCCGCTGTTCGCACGCGCGCGGCGGGCACCAATCTTGATGCAGTCAGCCGAAACGGGCCGACACGTACCTCGTCAGTGCCACGGACGCCGTCGGAATAGTCATTCGCGAAGTTCGTTCCGATTTGCAAGGCGAGCGCAATGATCGCGCACGCCAGGGTGTTCACCCAATTGATGGAGTGTGGTCGAACCGCGGAGGCACCGACCACCACTGGCACAATGGCGGCGGGCAGCGTACGCGGACGGGCCGCGAGCACCCACCGCTGCACCGGACCTGGCGGCGCGGTCGTCACGGACGCTTGGGGTACTTCGAAAAATCGGGCTTGCGGTGTTCCACGAAGGCATTACGACCCTCTTGCCCTTCTTCGGACATATAGAAGAGCATCGTTGCGTCGCCGGCCAATTGCTGAACGCCCGCGAGTCCGTCGTCGGCCGCGTTGAAACCCGCTTTCAACATGCGCAACGCGATCGGGGACAGCGTGAGCATCTGACGGCACCACGCCACGGTCTCGCGCTCCAGATCGTCCAGCGGCACCACGGTGTTGACCAGTCCCCACTCGAGAGCGGTTTCTGCGTCGTACTGACGGCACAAGAACCAAACTTCCTTCGCACGCTTGAGGCCAATCGTCCGCGCTAACAATGAAGAGCCGTAACCGCCATCGAAGGAACCCACCATGGGGCCGGTCTGACCGAAACGCGCATTATCGGCGGCGATGGACAGGTCGCAGACGAGGTGCAAGATGTGTCCGCCACCAATGGCGTAACCCGCGATCGACGCGATCACCGGCTTGGGCAGCCGACGAATCTGAATTTGCAGATCAAGAACGTTGAGTCGACCAACACCCTGTTGCGCGACGGAATCGTTCCCGATGTATCCGTCATTGCCGCGGATCTTTTGGTCGCCGCCACTACAAAATGCGTCAGGTCCGGCACCGGTCAAGATGATCGCACCCACCGAAATGTCATCCCGCGCGCGCTCGAATGCGCGAGACAACTCAAAGAGAGTTTGGGGACGAAAGGCGTTCCGCCGCTCGGGGCGGTTAATGGTGATCTTGGCAATCCCGTCGGCCACGTCGTAAAAAATGTCCTCGAAATCCTCCGCACGCTGCCACTGGGGCAGGGGCCAGGATCGGAACTCCTCAACGGGATCGATCGGGGAACCGTGAATAACCGTGTCAGCCATGACGATCAGGCTACCGTTCGCTCAGACGGGGGCCACCACCGGACCGAGATGCTCGGGGAGTCCGGGTCGATCAATATGCGCGGCCAGCCGTTCGTGCAATTCGTCGCGAGTACTGCGATACGCCGAGTCGGCGAAACGGTTCACGCGTTGCAGGGGGTCGTCGGCCAGAACGTAGAGCTCACCTTCTGTTCCGTCGTGCACCGTTCCCGGTAAGTACTCGGTGTAGAGGTAGTCCTTCGTGACGACACTGCGCACGTGGACATCGACTCCGAAGAGAGCCGAGTCCCATTCCGTAATCGACTGGTCGAATCCCTGTGCGGCTGCGGCATCGTCACTGTGTGGCAAAGGGCCTCCTTCGAGCCACTCGGCGCGTGGCGCGCCGGCGACATCAAGGAACGTCGCGGCCAGCGAAACCAAATTGACGGGAGTGTTCACCACAGCGGGTGCGATTCCTGAGGATTTCGCCGGTCGCCAAATGAGCGGCAGACGCATCAACGAGTCGACATGGTAGGGACCCTTGAAGAGGAGGCCGTAGTCGCCTTGGAACTCGCCGTGGTCAGTCGTGAAGATGATATCCACGTCATCACCCCAGCCACGGTCCTCGATAGCTCGCATAACTCGTCCAATAGCTTCGTCGATCAACTCGACTTCGACGGCGTTCAGCGCGTTCACCTCGCGCACTTGATCGGCGGTCAACGTGGCGGGCACCCACTTGTTGGGTGCCTCGTAGTTGCTCACCAGTTTTCCGTCGTACCACAGACGCCAGTGGCGAGCCTTCTGGTCCAAGAGAGCCTCACGTTCAGAGGCGGTTGTTGGGTAGTTCTCAGGCAAGTCAACATCACGCCAGTTGACGCGACCGATCTCGGACTGCGGAGGATCCCAGGGGTGATGCGGATCGGGGAAACTCATCCAACAAAACCAGTCGTCGCCCACGTCGACGGAGTTCAGCCATTCAATCGTTCGTTCGGCCACCCAGTCTGTGTGGTACCACTCCCGAGGAATACTGTTGAATTTGACCTGTGGTGCACCTGAATCTCCCCCACCTTCAGCTGACACGTTGAGATCGCCATCGAGCACCGGAAAGAAACCACTCAACGCCTCTGGGTGATTCGCCTGCAGCCATTTGGCGTAGTGCAGTGGACCCATCGCCCCGTGCGTGGCGAATTCGAGATGATCAAATCCACGATGAGGACCACGGCGCCCGTCAAACCACGGCTGCTCAATGGTGGGTATGCCGAGTGATGCCAACGAATTCTCCGCAAAGCGACCGAAGGGATCGAGGAATGGTTCGAAATGAGCTTTTCCGATGAGTGCGGTGCGGTAACCCTCGTCGTGAAGGTTTTCTGCGACCGAGGGCGCATCCACGGCAAGGGGAACGCCGTTCATCCACGCGCCGTGTCGGGTCGGGTATTGTCCCGTCAACATGGACGCCCTCGACGGCATGCACACCACCGACGTCGGCTGACAGCGCGTGTAGCGAATTCCTTCGGCCGCCAAAGCGTCGACCACGGGCGTGCGCGACAAGATGCCACCGTTGCACGCCAACGTGTCGTATCGCTGCTGATCGGTCGTGATGAAGAGAATCTTGCGGGCCATCTAGGCCTCCTTCTGTGCCAGGGCGAGTCGTTCAATTTCAATAAGAGCCCCGTAGGTTCCACCACCGATGACCAGGGCGAGCACGTCGGGATCCGAGTCAGTCGAGTACACGCACAGTGAGTCACTTTCGCCCAACTCAATCACGTCGATCGTGCCCCGATGAAAACGGTAAATCGGAGCAGTGATCTGGTACTGGAAGCGCCGAATCAACGGATCGATCGTCAGAATCTTCTCCGGCATCTCAATGCCGGAGGCCAACCGGATAACACGCGTCATGCCGTCGACGGTGCACGACGTGATTCCCGGGAACCAGTCCGAGATGGACTCCGGCGTGCCGACAATCTTCCATACAACATCCGCGGGCGCCGCAATACGCCGTTCAAATCGAATCGTGGCCACAGCCCGTCTCCTCCGGTGGTACGACGAACATTGTGTCACCAATTTTGACAATAGGTGAGCCCTAGAGTGGTTTTGTGCGTGATCTCGTGGGACTCGATCTCCCTCTTGGTCCCCAACTCTTTGATGAGCTTCGACGTTGTTATGACCGCGGCGAAGCAGTGACCGTGCTGGATCGACGCTTGCGGGACCCACGACGCGACGAAATGCTGAAGGTGGTTGCTCCCACGGTGATCGTTGACGAATCTGGTCATCGACATCCCTGGGAAGGACTCCCGGTCGAAGACGGCGATGGGCTCGTGGTCACCACCTCGGGGACGAGCGGAACACCAAAAGCGGCCATCTTGACGTGGGCGGCGGTCCTCGCCTCCGCCGAGCGAACAATGACCGCCCTCCAACGTGAACGACCGACGGTGTGGAATGCCTGCCTGCCCGCGACACATGTGGGGGGTTTCGCCGTCCTCGCCCGAGCGCTCCTGACCGACGCGTCCCTCTACTTCGGTGATCCCGATGATCTCGCGTCGGGAGCAACCAACGGAGCCACGCACGTGGCCGTCGTTCGCACGCAACTTCATCGAGCGGACTTATCGGCCTACGACGTGGTGCTGCTCGGCGGAGGGCCTCCACCGGCCATTCGACCCGCGAACGTCGTGACGACGTGGGGCATGACCGAGACTGGATCTGGCGTCGTGTACGACGGGCACCCATTGCCCGACGTTCGACTCGCCGAAAGAGACGGCGAAATTCTCGTCGCCTCACCCACTTTGTTGCGCGCGTATCGACACTCGTCCGCACCCTTTATCACGGGTCCCGACGGGGCGGATGATTGGTTTCCCACTGGGGATGCCGGCACTTTTGAAAACGGTCGACTCACGATTCGCGGTCGCATGGGTTATGTGATCACGACGGGAGGAGAAAAGGTGTGGCCCGAGGACGTAGAGGGCGCGCTACGAACACTTCCCGACATTGACGACGTCGCGGTCGCCGGTGCCAACGACGACGAGTGGGGCCAGCGCATCGTGGCATTCGTTGTTACTTCGTCCCTCGACGATGCCCTGTGGGATAAGTGTCGCGACGCGGCGACCACCGCCCTCGGACCATGGGCCAAACCGAAGGAATTCCGTCGTGTTGCCGCGCTGCCTCGAACGTCGAACGGCAAATTGCGACGCGATGAAATCGCCCGCTGGGTCTAGCCCACGCCGCCGGTGGGTTGATTCACGGTGCCACCATCAACGACGATGGTTTGGCCAGTGACCCACGAACTCGCATCGCTCACTAGGGACAATGCGACGGTCGCGATGTCGTCAGGTTCACCGAGGCGTCGCAACGGAATGTGTCGAGCAATGGATTCTTCATGGTTCTCCCACAGCCCTCGCGCGAGCTCCGTGCGCACGAGGCCGGGGGCCAGAGCGTTGACTCGCACGCTGGGCGCTAGTTCCCACGCCAATTGGCGAGTGAGGTGGATGACGGCTGCTTTGGTGACGTTGTACCACCCGATGCCGGGCTCGGGGCCCAGGCCACCAATGGACGCAATGTTGAGAACGACACCGCCATGTTCCCTCATCCAGTGACGCCACGCCGCACGTGTGTGGGACAACACGGAGCCGACGTTCGTGTCAAAGGTCTTCTTCATCCGCTCGTCGTCAATCTCGACGGTCGGACCAAAATACGGGTTGGTCGCCGCATTGTTGACCAATATGTCCACGGCACCGAAGCGCTCGATAGTCGTGGCTACGAGTCGCTCGGCATCCTCACTACGACCAACGTGCGCCACGCAGTAGGCGACACGGTCGCCATGTTCGGACAGCGTCGCCGCGGCGGACCTGAGGTTCTCTTCGCTGCGACTGGAGAGCATCACCGAACCGCCCGCTTCAGCGATCCGCGCCGCAATGGCGAGACCAATCCCCCGTGACCCTCCGGTCACCACCGCCACCTTGTTGTCCAATCGAATCTCCATGCCGATGAAGATTACGAGGGCTCAATGGCCTTCGTCAGCATGCTGAGCGAGATCACGTCATCGACGTGAGCGAAGCCCAATCGTTGGTACACGCCGTTACTGGTCGGGTTATCAGCGTCCGCGTACAACATCACCGACGATCCGGACGTCGTAATCTCACGACACACCGCGGCAGTGACGCCCGCCGCGAAGCCGTGGCCTCGGTGCGGGACGGGGGTGTAGACCGGACCAATACGAGTGATCGCGCCCGAGGGTGTTGCTACCGCGCTGGCGTATCCAGCGAGAGAGACGGGCAGTCCATTGTTGTGCCAGAGCCAAAAAGAACCCTGCGCGAGACGCGCGAGATTTCCTTCGAGCGAGACGTGGGGTATGTCCAATTCGTCATGGAAGTCGCGGACCCACTTCAGCACGATCTCTTCATCGGCGAGTTCCGCGCGACGCGCGGCGCCCGTAACGTCCGGTGTTCGCAGCCCCTCCAGTACGTAGACCACATCACGTCGTGTGATCCGAGCTTCACGTCGCGAGCCCTTCGACGACGTTGACTGATATCCCACCAGCGCCGCATTCACGACATGTTCGGGACCATTGAAACCTTCGGTGTCGTCGGCGCCTTGCGCCACTACCGCGCCGACAAGTTGCGCCGCCGCTGTCGGACCAGGCCCCAGGGACACCGGATGCGGCGCAGTTCGCATTGCCGCGAGGATCACCTCATCACGTTCCTCGACGACCCACCATCGATGGTGATCGTACGTCCGTACACCGTCGGCCACCGAGAGCGCCACGGAACCAATGACGTTGGTCAGCCACGGGTTTCGCTCTCGATACGTTTCCGTTCTCTCCAGAAAGCTCGCGGCGTCGATGCATTCGACGAGTTTCATGGCGCGACATTACAACGTGGCGATTACGACCCTCAGTAGGGTGGCGTCATGACCGATACCCCTCGATATCACCGTGTTGCTGACGGATTCTCTCGTGCCGTCGAGTCCATCCACGAGGACCAATGGTCACTGCCGACACCCGATGACGAGTGGGACGTGACCGCACTTGTGACCCACGTGATCGGCGTGCATCGTCGCGTCGCCGCGATGGTGGAGCCAGCTCAGACGACGCACGTCGGAGACGACGAAGACTTGCGCGAGGCGTGGCTGCAGGCAACGGCCACCATTGTGCGACTCATTGCTGAGCGTGACGTCGCGAGCACTCTCGTCCCCTCGCGCGACGGCGAACAAGCCTTCGGCGCACTAGTGGCGGGTTTGTTGTGTGCGGACACTCTGTGCCACACGTGGGATCTGGCGCGCGCCATCGGCGCCGACGAGGCTCTCGACAAAGAGGCGGTTCAATCGGCGCATCGCCGACTTCGAGATGCCGGGGACGCTATCCGCGTCCCCGGCGGATTTGCCGCGGCGATTGAGCCGGCACCCGACGCCTCGGCGCAAACCAAGTTTCTTAATTTCACGGGACGACGCGTCTAACTATCGAAGTTCACGATCTTCCGCGAGAGCAGCCATCGTGCGGCGCGCGATCACGCCAAAGCTCACACGACCTTCCTCCGCGATGGCGAGAAAGAACAAACAGTACAGAACGGCCCACGCGGCGGCACGGCGACGCGTGTCGTCGTCGCATTGGTAAACATCCCACAAGATGCGGCGTTCTGAGTCGTCGAAAATCATCCACGCGCTCACCAAGTCACCCGCCGGATCACCGGAGGTGAGATCTCCGAAATCGATGATGCCCACGATCTCGCCGCCGCGGCCAATCACGTTCGCGGGATGCAGATCGCCGTGAATCCACAACGGGTCACCGGAGAACGGTGTCGACGTGAGGCCGTCGTCCCATATGCGACGCAGAAGATCATCGTGTTGCGAAGAAGTGTGTTCGTTCCAACGGCGCTCAAAGTCCTCCTCGCGGTGCGCGAGAGGGACGCCTCGAAGCGGATTGCGCGGGGCATTGAACGGCGCCACGACGTGTAACGACTGCCAAAATGCGCCGACCTTCTCAGCGTTGATCTTCGACGACGTCACTAATGATTCATCGCCCGATTCGCCACCGATGCGTCGGACAACCGACCACGGGAAAGGAAAGGTGGCGTCAGCGACACCAAAGTAGAGGGGTTCAGGTACCGGCAACGTGAGTCGGGACACCAAATGTGGTAACCACTCCTGTTCGTGCGCGAGGAGGGTGGCTCCGGCGGAATGCCGAGGAAGTCTCACCACGAGGTCATCTCCCAGAGCGAACAAGACGTTGTCGAAACCTTCACCTAACTTCGACGTGCTGAGGTTGCGCCACTGCGGACAGTGTTCACGAATGAGCTGCAGCGCAGTGGCCTCAGTGACGTGGACGGAAGCGGGCGGAATAACCACGCTGTACCTTTAGCAGAGCTCGCTGTGGCCAACTCAGTCCGGACGATCACTACTCTTATTTGGTGCCCAATCGACTCGCCGCGGCGACTAGTTCGTACCTCCAACAACACGCCGACAATCCCGTGGACTGGTACGAATGGGGGGACGCAGCCTTTGCCCGTGCGCGAGAATTCGACCGTCCGATTTTTCTTTCCATTGGTTACGCCGCGTGTCACTGGTGTCACGTGATGGCCCACGAATGCTTTGAGAACCGCGAAATCGCCGAGCAACTGAACGAACACTTCGTTGCGATCAAGGTCGACCGCGAAGAGCGACCTGATGTCGACGCCGTCTACATGGCCGCCACTCAGTCGGTGAGTGGTCATGGTGGTTGGCCGATGTCGGTCTTTCTCACTCCGGACGGGCGAGCATTCATGGCGGGCACGTACTACCCACCAACTGATCGAGGCGGTCAACCCGGATTTCCTCGATTGCTCTCGGCAATGTCGGACGCCTGGCGCAGCCAGCGGGCCGCGGTGTACGAACAGGCGGCGCAGATCGAAAAAGCCATCGAACGAGATCTGCGATTCGTCGATCACGTCGTGGCGTCCGCCCCCACCCGAAGTGTCGCGATCGTGTCCCAGGCGCTCGTCGAGCACCTCGTCGCTCGTGTTGACGACGACGGTGGATTCGGACCGGCGCCGAAATTTCCACGGCCGAGTTACGTCGAAGCATTGCTCGTGGCGTGGAGCGATCCTCGTGCTCGAGCCGCCGTTCATCGCACGCTCGATGCAATGTCCCGCCGTGGTCTCTACGACCACATTCGCGGCGGCTTCGCTCGCTACAGCGTTGACGCACGATGGCACGTGCCCCACTTCGAAAAGATGCTGAGCGACCAGGCGTTGCTCGCAATGGCGTACTTCCGCGCCGACCGAGCGGCCGGAGGTGGCACACCGTGGGCCACGGTCGCCCTAGAAACGTTGCGTTTCGTCCGCGATGACCTACGTGTCCACGCCGGGTACGCCTCAAGCCTCGACGCCGACAGCGACGGTGTCGAAGGCGCCCACGTCACCTGGACACGAGATGACGTGGCTGCGGCCCTCGCGAGCGCCGGGCGACTCGAACTTCTCGACGAGGCGTGTGCGCGATGGCGTATCAATGACGGCGAGTTGTTTGAAGGTCGTTGTATCCCCCAATTGGCCGACGGAGCACCCTTCGCTACTCCACCGCACCTCCTTGCGGCACTCGACGCTCTTCGGACGGCTCGAGCGCAACGACCTCAACCCAGTCGCGACAACAAGGTGGTTCTCGAATGGAACGCCATGTTCGCCGCCGCGTGCTTCGAAAGTGGTTCCAGGGAGTTTGTTCAATTGGGTGCGGAGACCTTGTGGAACCTCGACAGAACGCACTACGAGAACGGCCGTTGGTTTCGCACGGAGACGCGCACCGCACAGGCCACCGCCGCCGATATCGCGTGGCTGCTCGAAGCGACGTTGAGCGCCTTCGAAGCAACCGGTGACGACGAGTGGCTGGCCAAGTCCCCCGACCTCGTCACGTACCTCGTGGATCACTACTGGGATGGCGAGCGACCAACGGCTTCGTCGCCGAGTCGCGGCGGAGGCGTCTTTACGACCGCGAACTCCGTAGAGGATCTCGTCTATCGACCCAAGGAGATATTTGACGGTGCAACACCCTCCGCGCACGCCGTGGTCGCGACGGCATTCGCGAAGTTTGCTCGGCTCACTGATGACGCGGACGCGGACGCCGTAGTGTCACGACTGCTGGAACTCGCAGGTCCCCTGCTCGACGATCACCCAGCCGCTGTTCCTGATCTCGTGAGGGCGTACGGATTTTTTGCGTCCGGTCGCGACATTGTGATTCCCGGCGACCGAGCTCCGTGGTCCGATCTCCTACGATCTGTCTTCGTGCCGTTCTCCCTCGTTGTCTCCGGCTACGGCTCGTCGAGTTTGCTCGCGAATCGCGAAGAAGGTTGGGCGTACCTCTGCGAGTCTCGCGCGTGCCAACTTCCCGTCCGAACCCCAGACGAATTACGGCGGCAAATTGAAGCATTGGAATTCCGCTAGTGGTCAGTTTGCGACGTGAGGTCGCCTCGGTGGAGACCCGGCGATTCGTGAAGGAACTCCCCCGACGCCCTCTGCTCGACCTCACGCCCGGTTCTTTGAAGTACGGCTTGGTTCTGGGCTCCACTCGCGAGGACACCACGGTCGTTGATCTTGTCAGCGGTGCCATTGTGCGATGGCGAATTCCCTGGCCCGCTGGCGTGGACACCGATCTTTCCCTCTTCGACGTCGTCGAAGGACGCCTCGCTGACGACCTCGAACTCGATGACCTGGCCCAGCCCGAGGCGGTGACGCTCTCCAGTCTGCCGCGTCAGATTGGCAAATTACGAGGACGCCGTGTGCGCCACCTGCTCGCAAGCCTCCAAACACCGTCCGACGGACCGCTTTTTGGTTTTCGTGGACCGTCCGCACCGTACTGGGAGTTTCGCGGCGATCGGCCGAGCGTGGCCTTAATCGTCGCGGATCGGGGACCCCAGTTGCTGCGCCGTCGCGAGGATAACTCCACGTGGGTTCGATTCGGGTGGGACCGGGACGACGTGTGGCTGCTGTGTGAAGATCCTCACGCGACCCGGGCTCTTGACGCGGCGCGACGAGAAATGCTCTCGGGCAAAGACTTAGCGATTGCGCTGGGCTTTCGCCCCACGTACGTCCTCACGACGCTCAGCGCGCCGATCGACGGACACTGCTACAAAGTCTGTACGGGCCTCTTGCCGCGAGGCTAATTACTTCGGCAGTTTGCCGCTGGCCAGTGCTTCGGCCATGGCCCAGCCGAACACGACGAGGCGCTCTCCCTTTTCAGTGCGAACGCCCTTGAAGGATTCGTTCGCTCCCTCGGGAATTGTCGCCTTGGCCACGACATAGTCAAGTCCGCCCACCGGGCGACCGTCGTCGATCGCCATGACGAAAGTCTTGTCGTCAATGGCCTTTTCGGAGCCAAATCGTTTGGCGAGACGTCGCCCCCACGCGCGGTCCTCGCCCGTGGGCTTGTAATCGGGCCGAGGAACGATGTCTTCGAGGCCCTGGAACGCACGAAATCCGTCAGCAGTCGTTAAGCGAGTACCGAGAAGAACGTCTTCGTCCGGAAATGCCAGCAAGGCGCGACGGAATTGGTCGTGCAAGAGAACTTTTAGAGTTTGGTCACTCTTTTGGTTTCTGTCGACGAGAGCCGTTCCCACCAAGAGCGAGGGTGTCCCCCCGATGCGCTCCAGCGTGCAAAACGAGTAGCCGCGCAACTTGTTCCCTTCGCGCGCCTGAGAAACGAGGACCCACTGGTCCTTTTGTTCGGTGAGGAACGCCACGTCAAAATACGGAGCCCGTCCGAGGCACAGTTCTGCCATCTCGACGATCTCAACTTCCGTCAGGGCCGTGGTGTCCTTAGTCGTGACCGTCATCGCCATAGTTGACCATTCTACGGGAAATTGGGTCCAACCCAAAAATCCCTAGGAACTGACGATGTTTTGCCCAAAGGCGGCTTTGAGTTCGGCCACGGCCGTGCGGGGATTGACGTTGAATTCGGGACCAAGTCGGAAGGATTTCGCGTCACCCGCGGCCTCAACGATGACCGCCGTGGAGCCCGCATTGGCTACCAAAATTGACTTCAAGCGACTGATCCCGGCCGGATTGAGATGAGTATCGTTCAAGCACACGCGCAGCACTTCGTCCGCCGTCGCGACGAGATGTGGGCGGCGAATTTCCTGGGCGGTAAATCGAACTTGTTCATCTCGCTGCTCGAGTCGGCCCTTGATGACCACGACGTTGTCTTTCGCGAGGAGCGCCCCGGCGGCAGAAAACGCCTTGGCGAACACCATCACCTCAAGAGAACCGCCGAGGTCCTCGACAACCACCCGCGCAAAGTTTTCTCCCCGCTTCGATGTCTTGAGCTGCACTTCGCTCAGAACGCCTCCAATGGTGAAGAATTCGCCGCGCTCGCCAATCTCATCAGCGCGCTCACGTGCTTCGGAAATGGTGCCATCGGTACTGCGGCGCAATTGGGCTTCCACACCTAGTAGCGGGTGGTCGGACACGTAGAGTCCCAACATTTCGCGCTCGAACGCCAAGAGAGTGGTCTTATCGAATTCGCTGACGGGAACCGAGATCTCGGTGCCCTCCCAGTCGTCGCCCTTGCCTTCATCACCCATCGCGGCGAACAAGGTCGAGATTCCCACCGCCAGATCACGTCGGCGTTCCAATGTCTTATCAATCAGTTCGTTGACAACGAGTCCTAAGCCCTTGCGTGACACGCCCAACGAATCGAAGGCCCCAGCTTTGATGAGTGATTCCATGGTGCGTCGATTCAGTACCGCGGGGTCGACACGACGCACGAAGTCGTAGATTGACGTGAACCGACCCGCACTGTTGCGCTCGGCAACAATGCGATCCACCAGTGCCGTTCCAACGTTGCGCACGGCGGCGAGTCCAAAATTGATGGTGTTCTCCAAAGTCAACGACGGCGTGAAGTCGCCGAAGGACTCGTTGACATCCGGCACCCGAACAGTGATGCCCATGGAGCGACATTCTGCGAGGTAGACCGCGGTCTTGTCCTTGTCGTCCTTAAAGGACGTGAGCAGGGCGGAGAGGTATTCGACCGGATAATGAGTTTTGAGCCACGCATTCTGATACGCGACTAACGCGTAGCCGTAGGCGTGTGACTTGTTGAAGGCGTAATCGGCAAAGGGTTCGATCTTGTCGAAGAGGGCTTCGCCCAACTCGCGCGTGTAACCACTGTTCGCAGCACCGTCAACAAATTTCGAGCGCTCCGCTTGAATCATCTCGCGAATCTTCTTGCCGCAGGCTTTTCGGAGATTGTCCGCCTCGGTCATTGAGTAGCCGGCGATCTTCTGGGCGACGCGCATGATGTCTTCTTGATAGATCATCAGCCCGTAGGTTTCGTCCAAAACGTCACGAAGATCGTCGTGATCAAAGGACACGTCTTGTCGTCCGTTCTTCCGATCGGCGTAATGGTTGTGAACGTTTTCACCCATCGGTCCTGGTCGGTAGAGCGCCACGAGAGCAGCCACGTCATCAAAGCTCGTCGGTCCGAGCTTGCGCATGAGGGCCCGCATGGGCGTTCCCTCGAGTTGGAAGACGCCAATTGAATTACCGCGCCGCAGCATCTCAAACACAGCGTCATCCGCGAGATCGATGTGGTCAATGTCGACCACAATGTCGCGACGGAGTTTGATCATCTCGAGCGTCCGGTCAATGATCGCGAGATTGCGGAGCCCGAGGAAGTCCATCTTGAGCAGGCCCAATTTTTCGATGGCGTGCATCTCGAACTGCGTCACCGTCGGTGCATCATCGATGGAGCCATTCGGTCCCGGTTTGCGCTGTACGGGGACATACTCCATCACGGGTTCTTTCGTGATGACGACAGCCGCGGCGTGAATGCCGTCCTGGCGACGCTTATCGACAAAACCCAAGGCCACGTCGATGGTTTTCTTTACGTCAGGATCCGACGCGTACATCTCGCGAAGTTCCGACGCCTCGGAGAACCGATCCTCAAAACCAGGCGTCTTCTCAAGACAGGCTGCCAACGGGACGTCTTTGCCCATCAGCAGAGGCGGCATGGCTTTGGCAACCTTGTCCCCCACCATCGGAGGGAAACCGAGCACTCGAGCCGCGTCACGAACAGCGGCGCGTGCCTTGATCGTCGAGAACGTGACAATCTGAGCAACGTGGTCACTGCCGTATCGCGCGGCGGCGTACTTGATCATTTCGCCGCGATACCGTTCGTCGAAGTCCATGTCGATGTCGGGCATTTGCTTGCGCCCGGGATTGAGAAAACGCTCGAAAATCAGTCCGTAGCGGATGGGGTCCAGATCAACGATCTTGAGGCAATACGCCACGCAACACCCGGCGGCGGATCCGCGACCGGGACCAACACGAATCTTTGCCTCACGGGCGAACCGAATCAAGTCCCACACCACGAGGAAGTAATCGGCGAACCCCATGTCGATAATGACGCGCAGCTCGTAATCAATCCGGTCGCGCACCGCGTCAGTCAAGTGATCGCCATAGCGTTCGCGCGCACCCTCGTAGGTCAGTTCGCGAAGGTAATGATTGGCACTCTCGTTGTGGTCACCCTTGTCGTACGCCTCGGGAATCGGAAATTCCGGAAGGGCGTCGTTGTCGAATTCGATCTCGACGTTGACTCGCTCGGCAATCGCCAGCGTGTTATCGCACGCCTCGGGCACCTCGCGGAACAAGTACCTCATCTCACTCGCGGACTTGAGGTAGTGCTCGTTGCTTTGGAAACGAAATCGGTTCGGGTCCGCTACCAATGATCCTGTCCCGATGCACAACAGGGCGTCGTGCATTTCCGCGTCGTCGTGACCGACGTAGTGCAGATCATTCGTCGCTAGCAGTGGTGCGTTGAGATCTTTCGCGATGGACAACAAGTGGGGATTCGTTCGAACCTGTTCGGGAATCCCGTGGTCTTGCAGCTCGATAAAGAAATTGTCGCGACCAAAGATGCTTTGCAGCCGTCCCGCGAGATCACGGGCCTTTTGATAATCGTCTTGCAAGAGCGCCTGCAGGACTACTCCGCCGAGGCAACCCGACGTTGCGATCAGTCCCTTCGAATACCGCTCCAACAGTTCCCAGTCCAAACGCGGCTTGTAGTAATAGCCCTCGAGGTACGCGAGGGACGAGGCGTGAATGAGGTTGCGGTACCCCTCGGTCGTTTCGGCCAAGAGAGTGAGGTGGTGGTACAGCTTCTGTCCGCCGTCGACGTCACCCCCGGTGTCGTCAATCTTTCCTCTTCGTGGTGGTCGATCGTGCCGCGAGTTCGCCGCCATGTACGCCTCGAGGCCGATAATGGGCGTGACGCCCAACTTTCGACAGGTCTCGTAGAACTCAATGACCCCGTACATGTTGCCGTGGTCGGTGATGCCAATCGCTCGTTGACCGTCGTTGATCGCGGCCTGAACCATTTCTTCAATTCGCGCCGCACCGTCGAGCATCGAATACTCGGTGTGGTTATGGAGATGGACAAAACCATCCGCAGCCACGGCGCCTCCTCGAAGTCGAATCACACGAATGTAAGTTCATCCGCGTGCAGGAGCGTACACCGGCGCGAGCGACCGGTGACCGGGTCTAGAGATAGGTTCCGGCGCGAGGCCCACCATCGGATCCCGGCGCCAGAGATCGATTTCGCATCTCCTGCAACTGAGCCTGGGCGGCGGCCTGTTGGGCAAAAATGCTGGCCTGAATTCCGTGGAAGAGTCCTTCGAGCCAACCCACGAGTTGAGCTTGGGCGACCCGAAGTTCCGATTCCGTCGGCGTTTCGCTCGTAAAGGGAAGCGCGACACGCGACAATTCGCCACTCAGGTCGCTCGACAGCGCACTCGACAATTCACGCACTGAGGTTTCGTAGATCTCTCGCAGGCGCTGGCGACCAGCCTCATCGAGGGGCGCCGACCGGGCCTCCTCCAGCAGACTCTTGACCATCGAGCTGATACGCATGACTTTTGCGGGTTGCGAAATGAAGTCGGTGAGCTCCTCGTCGCTCTCAGGTGCGCCTGGCGCTGCACCGGGGGGCAAAACTTCGTTGGGGTCCACCGTTACGTTGTCAGCCTCGTGTGATTCCATCTTCGCAGTGTTGCAGAATTTTCGGCCTCGGTGCTCCGCATCTCTGCCGAAGGGAATGTCCTCAGTACACTGAGCGCGTGAGGGTTTCCACGCGAGGCGATTATGCCTGTCGAGCGCTATTGAGTCTGGCGCTCCACGAGGAGCAAAGTGGCCCCACGTCCGTCCGCGACATCGCCGAACGAACAGGTCTACCCCAGCCGTATCTCGAGCAGATCTTGTTGTCGCTCAAGGGAGCCGGACTGGTCCGCTCGAAGCGTGGTGTTGGCGGAGGATACGTCCTCGCTCGTCCGGTGAACGAGGTCACCCTCGCTGAGGTCGTAGCGGCCGTCGACGGGCCCATTGTGGCGGGCGATTTTGGTCAACCTCACCAGGATGGAGCCTGCGATCACGAGGGACAGTGCGTTCTCCTCGCAGTGTGGGCCGACGTTGGAAACCACATGAAGGACCATTTGGCCAGCTTTACGCTGGCGGACATGGTGGATCAGGCTCGTGGAAATCGGCCCATGGTCCGAACACACGACCACCACTAGGCACTCGCGCCGAGATACTCGACACGCGACTTACCGAGTGGTAAGTTATTCACACGCAGGTAGTAATTATCGAAATGTGATGCGATGCGCGAAGGAGCCCCAGTGAACCCCACCAACAAACGAGCCGCCGCGAACACCAATGACATGTTGGGTCTCCTCTTGCGCGACCTTGACCGCTACCCGATGCCGAACTACGACGAGCAAGTCGAACTCGCCAAGCGCGTTACCGCTGGTGATGAAGAGGCCAAGAAGCAAATGGTCGCCGCCAACCTTCGCCTCGTCCTCCACTGGGCGCGTCGCTACCAAGACCGTGGCGTCGAAATGGTTGACCTTGTTCAAGAGGGCACATTTGGCCTCCTGAGGGCCGTCGAAAAGTTTGACTGGGAGCGTGGCTTTAAGTTCTCGACCTACGCCACCTGGTGGATTCGACAAGCTCTCCAGCGCGCCGTCCAGCAGCACGGTCGCACGATCCGCATTCCTCTCGAGGTGGGCGAACAGCTGCAGCGACTCGAAGCGACGACCGCCGAATTGACGTCCATCTTCGGCCGCAAGCCCACGGACGATGAGCTCACCGAAGCGACCGGTCTCTCAAAGGCTGAGCGTCGGAATCTCGAAGGGCTCGCGGGCGTCACCGCCAGCTTGGACCAGCCGGCATCATCTGACTCGTCCACCACGCTGGGTGACTTGGTCGCGCCGAGTAACCACGATTGGGTTGCCGATGTCGAGCAGAACATGCTCGATGAGCAACTCCGCGCGGCTCTCAGTCAGTTGACCGATCTCCAGCGCGACGTATTGAGTTTGCGCTTCGGCCTGACGGGAGAAACGCCGCTGTCGCTGCAGGCCACGGCCACGCGTTTGGACATCGGCGTGCGACGGGTTCGGCGCGCGGAAGAAGAAGCTCTCGCGTTGCTTCGCCACGACGACGCTGTTGTGGCCGCTCACGAGATCGTCTAGAGCGACTCGAATCCCGGCACGAGTGCCGCCAAATCCTCAGGCAACGGCGCGTGCGCCGCAACGGTTTCTCCCGTGATGGGGTGCTGAAAACGTAACGTCGTCGAGTGGAGAAAGAAACGCTCTTCGGGCAGTCGGCGATCTCGTCGATGACCGTATCGCGTGTCATTGACGACGGGGTGCCCAATCGTCCCCAAATGAACACGAATCTGGTGCGTGCGACCTGTCTCGAGTTTGAGTTCCAGCAACGACACGGTGTGTGGCTTGTCAATTCGCGACAACACGCGATATCCCGTGCGTGCGGGACGGCCGTCGCCGCGAACCACCATCAACGTGGGCTGTCGGGTGGAACGACCAATGGGGGCATCAACGACACCTCGCTCTTCGGTGACGTGCCCTTCGACCAGACCGAGGTACGTCCGCTCCATCGTTCGTTCGCTGAGTTGTTCTCCGAGGGAGTAGTACGCCTCGGGTGTTTTTGCGAAGACCAAGAGACCACTCGTTCCTTTGTCCAAACGATGCACCACGCCAGGCCGCACGGGGTCGCACACCCCGGCCTCCACTAATTCGAGCATCGAGGGGTACCGAGCGATGAGCCCGGCAACGAGAGTCCCATCCCGCTGCCCCGCACCCGGATGAACAACCACGCCCGCGTCCTTGTTCACGATGGCGAAGTGTTCATCTTCGAGCACCACGGAGACTGTTACCGAAGGATCAGGCGTGACGCTACCGTCGTCCAGGGGCGGAAACACCGCGACCAGGTGTTGGCCCTCCGCGAGCGACACCGACGACTTCTTGACAACGTGATCGTCAACGCGAACCGAGCCAGCGTCAATCACCGACGACATCTCACCGCGAGACATGCCGGTCAACATTGACAAAGCTCGATCCACTCGCACCCCCGCCAACGCGTGAGGAACGATGATGTCCAATGCTTCGCCGTCGAAGGCGTCCAGCGGAAGTGAGTCACTCATCGTGGCACCAAGACCGAACGGCCAGTCACTAACAGAACAACGAGCACAGCTACTCCGATCGTGATGGCCGCGTCGGCCACGTTGAATATGGGAAATCGACCCACGGCGATAAAGTCCGTCACTTGCCGCGACGTCGACGAAAGTCGGTCCGCCATGTTTGCGACCCCTCCGCCGAGTACGAGTCCGAGTCCGACCCCGGGGGCACCGGGCCGGGACCTCAGAACCGCCATCGTGACCAGACAAAGCGCGACGAGCGACAAGACGTTGGCGACAACAGGTTCCGACTGTCCGAACGAAAACGACACGCCCGCGTTGTAGCTCAATTGCCACGACAGCGGTCCCACCACGTGTTGAGAACCCGTCGCCAGCGCGTGACGAGCCCACGTTTTCGTAAGTACATCCAGGGCGATCACCACGGCGGCCACGCTCAGTGGCAGCGCGGAACGCTTTAGACGATTGATCGGCACGCGGCGCACGTAAACGCCGGAACTTGGTAGCGCAAACGATCCTTCGGGATCCGCTCGTAACATTCGTCACAGCGACCGTAGGAACCATCATCCACTCTCGTCAGCGCCACATCGATTTCATCGACCTTCAGTCGCAAACGCAAAGCGAGTTCCTTCAATTGGTCACGCGCGACATCCGAACCGACCGAACTACCGTCTTCGTCGTCGTATTCGAGCCGCTCTCGATCCACCAGCATTTCGTCCGCCTGGGACTCTGACAGGTCGATCTGCGACGCCGCAATCGCCCGCTGTTCGAGCAGCAACGTCCGCAATTCCGCGAGGAAGTCCGCGTCGTCGGCGTACGGCTTGGAGTGGCGCTTTCGGTCGAGCGCCTCCTGGCGCTTGCGCTCTTCAGCCTCGCGGCGTTCTTGTCGCTTGCGCTCTTCTTCGTTACGACGATCGTTCTCGCGCTGCTTACGAAGGCGCTCGGCTTCAATCGCCTTGCGGCGATTTTCGATTTCACGTTCCTTGGCGGCCTTCGCGGCGGCAACGGCGCGAGCCTTGTCCTTGGCGATCTTCTCCTTGGCCGCAGCGCGAGCCTTGGCCTCACGCTCGCGCAGGGCCTTCGCGGCGGCGGCGGCCTTGGCCTTGTCCTTGGCGGCCTTGTCCTTGGCGGCGATGCGAGCCTTGGCCTCACGCTCCTTGAGGGCCTTCGCGGCGGCGGCGGCCTTGGCCTTGTCCTGCGCGGCCTTCTCCTTAGCCGCGGTGCGAGCTTTGGCCTCGCGCTCCTTGAGTGCTTGGGCCGCGGCGGCGGCTTTCGCCTTTGCGGCGGCAGCCTTGTCGGGCACTGACTTCTTCGTTGTTGACGTCACTCCAGCCGACTTGGAAGTGTTCGACGACGATTTCTTGGGCGCGGCGGACGCGGTCTTCTTTGCCGGGGCTTTCTTCGCGACCGCCTTCTTCGCGACCGCCTTCTTCGCCGGAGCCTTCTTTGCCGGAGCCTTTTTCGCCACGACTTTCTTTGCCGGGGCCTTCTTTGCCGGGGCTGTAGCGACCTTCTTGGCCGTCGTTGACTTCGGCTTGCTGGAGGTTGCAGCCATCAGTTACTCCTTCGAAACATTTCGCGAGTGGATAAGTCGGCGCTGACGCTAGCAGCACCGTGACGACTTACGGTCGCTCGTCGGTGTCGAAGTGCAGAACTTGACCAATAGTCGCCGCCGGTGGTGCCGCCGGGGGCGGAGTCACGGGACGCGGCGGCTCAACTTGCGGAGTCTCCAAACGCAGCACTTCGGCCGGAGCGGATGCGAGCGAGGGAGCCTCAGGGGCACTTAAGGCTGAAGCGGGCTTCACGTTGTCTTCCACCCACTGCAGGAATTCCTGCAACTGTGTACGCAGACGGTTGCGTTCGATGTCGACTTGACGCGCCAGCTTTTCGACATCCTCGCTCAATCGTTGCTTCAAACCATTGAGACGCGTCACTTCGTCCTGGGCTCGATTTTGCGCTTCAGAGACAATTTCTCGAGCCTTTTCCTGTGCGGCGAGCGTCAATTCACGCGCACGCGTCTCCGCCTCGCGCTGCGTTTGGTCAACAAACTCCTGCGCCATCGTGATCATCCGCGTCACCTGCTCCGCGCCAGCGGTGCTCGCAACGGCCGGTGCGGGCGCAACAGCGGCTACGGGTGCCGGTGCGGCCGCGGGAGCAGGCGTAGCCCCGGGGGCTCGACGTTCGGCTTCGAGCTGGCTGATCCTCTCCGCCGCCTGGCGCAACTGCTGCTGCTGTTGGCGCAACTGGTCTTTGAGGTGTTCCGCTTCGACCGCCGCACGCTCGAGAAACTCGTCAACTTCGTCGACGTTGTAGCCCTTGAGGCCCATTTTGAAAGCGACCGAACGCAGAGCGTCCAGGGCCGATTGGGGTGCATTCGAACTGTCCATGGTGGGAGCCTACCGTCGTGACAGCAAAATGTCGGGATATCTCCCGTTTACTCCGCGTCTTTACAGAAGCGCGCGAAGAAGAGCCAGCAGTAAAACGGCCACCATCGGGGACAAATCAATCGCCATGGACGATCCCCCGGGTCGAGGAATGATTCGGCGCAAGGGACCGAGTACAGGTTCGGTCGCCAGGGTCACCACTCGGTCGACTTGCGCCACCGCACCGCCTTGTTGTTGCGGCGCGAACCAACTCAAGAGAGCACGAACGATGATCAGAAGAATGTACAGAGAGATGAGGCCTTGCAGGAGACCGATCAACCTTCGAAACTCCGGAAATTCTGCTGACGCAACCGATCAATGGATTCGGGTGACACCCGAACATTTTGCGGAGTCAGGAGGTACACCTGCGGGGCGACGCGCTGGATCCGGCCGGCGAGCGTGTAGACAACGCCACTGGAGAAGTCAATGATGCGGCGCGACAGATCCGCGTCCGCCATCACCAAATTGACCACGAGTGCGCGTCGGGCCTTCAAGTGATCGCCAATGCGCTTGGAGTCCTCGTAGCTACGGGGCACCAGGACTTCGAGATCTCCGTCGTGGGCCAACGTCGTAATCGGTCGCACCGATGACGACGGTGTTGCCGGTCGCATCATGGGTCGCGCGGCGGCCGACGGGGCGTACCCGTTGTCCAGCACCGATACCGACGGTGTGCGTGCCGCCACGGGTGCCACGGGTTGTTGCGTCGGGGGCGCCCACTGACTCTCGTAGGCGTCATGCGGGGCGTTGTCGACAAAGGGTCGCTCCGCTCCGCGGCCGAGATCGTCGTAGTCGTCCTCCGTGAGACCGACGTAGACCATTAACTTTCGAAAGGAATCCTTGAGCACGATTCTCCCCGCGCCTTTCTAACAGAGGTCTATGTTACGTCACCGCACCGGGGCGGGCCCACGGAGCCCGAAGAGGCCGCGTCCCACCCGAATTTCCGTCGATCCCTCGTCGCACGCGATCTCGAGATCATTGCTCATGCCCATGGAGCATTCGCGCAGGCCCCAGGTGTCGCAGGCACGACGTAATTCTCCAAATTCTCGACGTGCGACACTCGGATCCTGATCGCCCACCGTCATGAGGCCACGGACGTCAATCTCAGCCTTCTGCGCGGCGAGGAGAAGTTCCTCGATGGCGCTCAGCGGCGCACCATTGCGATCCTCGCGTCCGGTGAAGTCGATCTGCAGGTACACGGGCACTCTGCGGATCTGGCGGCCCAGGTGTTCAATCTCCTTGGTCCGACTCACCGACGCGATCAGGTCACTGATACGCGATAGCAGAGGGATTTTGTTCGTTTGCAGCGCACCTAAGTAGTGCCACGTCAGCGGCGCGCTGGTGACTGAACGCTTGTCGTCGAGTTCCTGGGCGTAATTTTCGCCCACGTGGCGAAGACCATTCGCCGCGACGGCCGCGACGTGGGCGGGCGAAAATGTCTTCGTGACCGCCACAATGCGCACGTCATCTAACTCTCGACCGGTCGCGACGATGCGCGAACGAAGTGTCGCCAGCGACTCAGCGACGCTGTCGATCAGGTGGGATTCAGCGGAGGAAGCTGGGGAGATCGTCATCGCCGGCATCGAAGCTGAAGTCATCGGTGGCGTCAAAACCGCCGAAGATGTCAGCCGCCGGCGCACTCGGCGCGTCGGTGCTGGGTGTCGCGGCGGTGGCGTTCGTGGTGGCGGGCTTGGTTCCCGTCGCGCCTTCCCAACGCTCGAAGCCCGCGGCGATCACCGTGACGCGCACGGCGTCACCGATGGTCTCGTCGACGACCGAACCAAAAATGATGTTGGCGTCAGGGTGAGCAACTGAGTGCACAATCTCCGCCGCCTCATTGACTTCGAAGAGGGTCAAGTTCGGACCACCCACGATGTTCATCAGAATCCCTCGTGCCCCTTCAATGGAGGCTTCGAGCAGAGGCGAGGTGATGGCGGCACGGGCGGCGTTCACCGCGCGACCTTCGCCCGTTGACTGGCCGACGCCCAAAATGGCCGTACCGGCGTTGCTCATCACCATCTTCACGTCAGCGAAGTCGGTGTTGATGAGGCCGGGCACCGTGATGAGATCGGTGATGCCACGCACGCCCTGGAGAAGAACTTCGTCGGCCATCTTAAAGGCGTCCAACATGGATGTCTGCGCGTTGGAGACCGTGAGCAAGCGGTCGTTGGGGATAACGATGAGCGTGTCGACCTTGTCCTTCAAGCTCTGAATTCCCTTTTCGGCCTGTGTCGCTCGACGCTTACCTTCGAAGGCGAATGGTCGGGTCACCACACCAATCGTGAGTGCGCCCATTGCGCGGGCGATCTCGGCCACGACCGGCGCAGCGCCGGTTCCGGTTCCGCCACCCTCGCCGGCGGTGATGAAAACCATGTCGGCGCCCTTCAGGGCTTCTTCGATCTCTTCGCGGTGGTCTTCGGCGGCTTGACGACCCACCTCGGGGTCGCTGCCCGCTCCCAGACCTCGCGTCAATTGGCGTCCAATGTCCAGCTTCAGGTCGGCTTCACTCATGAGCAGGGCCTGGGCATCGGTATTCGCCGCCAGAAACTCGACACTCTTTAGTCCCGAAGCGATCATCCGGTTCACGGCATTGACACCACCACCGCCGACGCCGAAGACCTTGATGACTGCGAGGTAATTACCCTGACTCAGACTCATGACGCCCCTTGGTTGCTCTCGAAATATTCTGGCCCACGGCACGTCCGCGCCGCGGGAACGTCCGCAATAACGCACGTTTGCTGTGGTGTGAGGCTACTCAGCCCCCTGCGGATGGTCAAATGAAGCAACTCACGGCCCCGTGACCGTCAACGTTCCGGGAACCGATACGTCCACCACATCACCCGCGTGAAGGGTGCCGTGTGCGATGACCGCGGCGATGGAAACGAACTTTGCGCGAAGATTCGTGGCCGGGCCTAACTGAAACGTCAGTGGTGACGTCAGGGTCAAGGACACGTTTCCGGTGTGATCTACGTGAACGACCGCGACTTGGCTCGCGAAGGCGGGTGGTAACGCGCCGGCCACACGAGCGGCCGGTTGCGCCCACGTATCAAACGGCCACGTCGTGACGGGCGCGCCGGTGGCGACCAGCAGTGGAAACGTCGTACTGCGAGCAATCGGGGCTAGCTGATGACCGAACTGATCGGTCAAATAGAGTCTCGCGCCTTCATGGGCCACGGCCACGGGCGTGCGTTCGTGGACCACGATCGCCACGGTGTTTGGCCATCGTCGTTGCACCGTCGCCGAACGTATCCACGTAAAGGTCTCCACGTGTCGAGTCACGACGCCGGGATTCACGTCGATCATGGCGGGGTGTCCAGCGAGTCCCGAGCGAGCGAGGACCGCGCCGTAGGGCTCGTGCACCAATCCAGAGATCGTGACGTGTTCGACCGAGAAGTAGGGCCGGTGCAGGACCCACCGAACTCCCATCACGATGGTCGCCACCACGAGAGCCGAAATGATCAACCGTCGAGGCCATCGTCGCGCGGTGGTGTTCTTTCGCGCCGCCGTCCGGCTGCTGGGTGTGTCACTCGACGTCGCCGTCGGCACCCGGCGACTCACACGGCACCGCCGTCGCCAAAACCGACGCGACGAATTTCGGTACGCATCTCCACGCCGAACGAGGCGCGCACGGCATGACGCACTTCGTCGATGAGTCCGGCCACGTCATTGGCCCGACCGTTGTCGTCGACTTGGATGAAATTGGCGTGCTTGTCGCTCACGAAGGCACTTCCCCGCCGGTATCCCTTGAGCCCGGCGCCCTCAATGAGCGCTCCGGCGGTGTGATCCGGAGGGTTCGTGAAGACGCTTCCCGCGTTCGACCCTCCGGGTTGGTGTTCGCGCCGCCATCGCACGATGTCCCGCACCGCCGCGAGGGACATCGCCGCGTCGCCGCGTTGGAGCCGAAGCGTCACGGACAGGACGATGTCGCGGGGCCGAAGATCGCTGTGTCGATAGCCAAAGCCAAGATCTGACGCAGTTTTGCGGACGACGCACTCACGATCCAGGTCCCACACATCAACGCTCACGACACTGGCCGCCATGTCCGATCCGTGGCCCCCGGCGTTCATCACGACGGCACCACCGAAACTACCGGGCACTCCCACGGCCCACTCAAATCCGCTGACGCCGCCATCGGCAAGGCGACGGGCCGCGATCGGAAGGCCCAAGGCCGCGCCGGCAACGACGTGGACGCCGTCATCACCGTCGGTCCACTCGAGCGACGCGAATTCGTCACCCAGAACGACGACCACGCCGTCGAACTCGCCGTCGGCGACCAAGGTGTTCGACCCTTTTCCGAGAGTGAAGATCGGCACGTCCACCATGGCGAGTTCGTGAGCAATCGAGCGAAGTTCATCCAGAGTGTTCAGCGTGATGAGAAGGCGGGCAGTACCCCCCACTCGGTACGTCGTGCGAGAACCGAACGGCGCGTGGTCGAGGCCCAAGGTGCCCACGACGTGGCGGAAGGACTCGAAGCTCACGGAGCCACCACGTAGTCCAGAACCCTCGTCACGTCCCCCGCCCCGAGCACCAGCAAAAGATCCGCTCCTTCGAGCAGTTCCGCTAGGGCCCGACCCGCGTCCTGCAATGCACCGACGTAGAGAACGTCGGGAGCATCTGGTCCTTCGCGGACGGCAGTGGCGACGAGCGATCCGTCAATGTTGTCGGGATTGACCTCGCCCGCTCGGTAGATATCGGTCACCACGAGGCTGCGCACACCGGCGAAGGCCCCGGCGAACTCCGGCGCGAGAGCCTGCGTTCTTGTCACCCGGTGGGGCTGGAACACGGCGACGATCGACTGGTAACCGGCCGCCCTCGCGGCGCGAATGGTTTCGTGCACCTCCAGCGGCAAGTGAGCGTAGTCATCAACCACGTCCACGGCGCCGATGGACGCTCGGCGCTCGAACCGACGGGGCGCACCGCGGAAGTTCGCCAGTCCCGTGACGATCGCGTCGGGGCTAATTCCCCACTCTCGAGCGAGAACCGCTGCCACCGCCGCATTGGCCACATTGAGGGAGCCGGGCACGTGGAGGCGAATGCTCACCACGCCATCGGCAAATTGCAAAGAAAACGTGGACCCCTCTCGATCCCACGTTTCGTTCATCACGAGAACGTCGGCCGTGGCGCGATCACGCCCCACCGCCACCGCCTCGACGGCGGCGCGCTCGGCTACGCGGGCCGCTCCGGGATGATCGATCCACACCACCACGGGACCGCGGGTTCTCGCGACGAGAGCCGTGAACGCTGCTTCGAGTGTGGCGATGTCACCGTAGAAGTCGAGGTGGTCGGGATCGACATTCAACAGACCAAGAGCGGCGGGCGTGAGTTGAGCGAAGGTGCCGTAACTCTCGTCGACTTCGACGAGCACCTCGGGATCGCGTCCCCAATGGCCGCCCTCGCCCACGCCCGCCACGGGTGCTCCGAGAAGTCGACCGGGGTCACGACCAGCCGCGTGAAAGATGGTGGCGAGCATGGACGTAGTGGTGGTCTTCCCGTGGGTCCCCGCGACTCCGACCACGGGCGCCACCTCGCCGAGGGCCCCGAGCACATCGGGGCGACGCACCACGGCCACACCCGAGGCGACCGCCGCGCGAACTTCTTCGTGGTCGGTCGTGACCGCTGGCGAGGTAGTCAGAAAGTCCACGTCACGGTGAACATGCTCGACGGAATGCCCGATGGCGACGTCCACTCCCACACCACGAAGCTGGGCCGCGACGCCGCCATCACGCAGGTCGCATCCGGTGACGACGAGGCCCCGTTCATTAAGTAACTGCGCCAAGGAACTCATGCCGGCTCCCGCACACCCCATGATGTGCACACGAGCCCCCGGAGAAAAAATGGTCACCACTCGCTGACCTCCCTGACGACGTCGGCAATCGCGGCCGCGGCGTCGGCGTGTCCCAGTGCGAGGGACGCACGAGCCATATCCTGCATCCGATCCGGACGCGCGAACAGGTCATCAATCACGCGCGCCAAAACGGCACCCGAGACCTCTGAGTCGTTGATGACGACGGCCGCACCCGCGTCTTCGAGAACGCGTGCGTTCTTCGTTTGATGATCTCCGGGGGCATCCGGGAGTGGCACCAAGACCGATGGGATGCCCAGGTAGGTCAACTCCGCCACCGTCATGGCACCCGCACGACAGATCGCGACATCGCAGGTCGACCACAACGTCGTCATGTCGCCAAAGGCTTCGACGCGATAGTCGAGTCGATCGGTGGGACGAACGTCGCGACTCTTTCGCACCCAGTCAAAATCACGATCACCGGTCACGTGCAGCAAAGTGACGTCGTCGCGATCTCGCAACACGTCGGCGAGCGCCACAACGGCACGATTGACCGACGAGGCGCCGAGCGACCCCGTCATCACCACGACGGTCCACCTGGTACGTGACGCACCATTGACGCGCGCACCCGAACGATCAATGGTGCTGATGGTCGCACGCAGCGGTGCTCCGGTCACGACGTCACGAGAATCATCCGAAGAGAACGCCACGCAACGCCGGGTGGCAAACCGCGACACCACGCGATGTGCCGCTCCCTGAGTGGCGTCGAATTCAACGAGAACGAGTGGTCGTCGCCAGATGACCGCGGCCACGGACACAGCAAACGAGGCGTATCCACCCACACTCACGACGGCCGCTGGTCGGAGCCGACCAACGAGCAGAACCGCTCGCACTTGCGCGCTCACTAAACCAAGAATCGCTCCGCAATTTTGCAGAAGAGCGCGCGGCGATAACGAGCGTCGAATTCCGCGACCCGGAAGCAGAACGAGGGGCGTCGCCTCTTGGCCGAGTAGTTCTCTCTCCTTGCCACGGCGTGAACCAACAAAGAGGAGTTCCGTGGGCGACGCGCCCTGGGCGATCAGCGCTTCGGCGATGGCCTGCATGGGGAAAATGTGACCACCGGTGCCCCCACCGGTAATGACGACGGGGGGTCGCACTAGGGCTTCCGTCGTCGCTCGCGGACGAGAGGAGTGTGCGCCGTGGCTCCGCGACGTTGCGCCGTCGACGTCGCGGATGCGTAACGCGGACGAAGTGGTGCGCGCGCCGTCGTCACGGATGCCGGAGTCTCCCGTGGTGCCGTCGTCGCGCGACGAGCCACGTTGACGAGCAGACCAAGGGCCAGGAGGTTGATGATGAGGGACGTACCTCCGTACGACAAGAACGGTAAGGGAATTCCCGTCACGGGCCACCACCCCACTACTGATGCGACATTGATGATGGTCTCTAGCGCGAGCCACAAAGTGATGCCACTCGCCAGAAGTTGTGATTCCCGGTCCGGAGCACGCCGCGCAGTTTGGATGCCGAGAGTGATTAACCAAAAGAAGATGCCGAGCACGAGGATGGAGCCGATAAGGCCGAACTCTTCGCCAATGATCGCAAAGATGAAGTCGGTGTGCGCGTTCGGCAACAGTCCCCACTTTTCGCGACTATTGCCGAATCCGAGACCCGTCCACTTGCCCGCGCCCAAGCCGATCTTGGCTTGGAGGACTTGGTATCCCGCTCCATTGGGGTCAGCACCGGGATGAAGAAACGACAACAAACGCTGTCGTCGATACGGCGCCGCAATGGCGAAGACGCCGAGGGCTCCTAGCCCCAAGAGCGAAAGAAAACGGATGGACGTCCGTGGCATGCCCGCCAAAATCAACATCCCGAAACTCACGAGTAGAACGACCGAGGCGGTGCCCATGTCGGGCTCCAAGAAGATCAGTCCTGCTCCCAGCGCGACGGGCGCCGACCACTTGAGAATGTCCATCCAGTGACGTGAACTTCGTTCAACGCGTGCAATGGTGACCGCCAAATACAAACAAGCGGTGAGCTTGAAGAGTTCTGAGGGTTGGAAAGAAAAGGAGGAAAACGACAGCCAGCGTTGCCCACCCATGGTGGACGTTCCCATCAATTCAACGACAGCCAGGAGCCCGAGACTGACCACCATCGCGGGGGCGGCCAATCGCGCCAAACTCCGCGTGGGCATGCGACAGGCCAGCATGAATCCCCCGAGACCAACGAGGACGTACAACACGTCGCGCATCATGAAGGACCAGATTGACGAACCGTTCGCCACGGACTGCGGTCCACTCGCCGAGCCGACGGCGATCATTCCGACGATCACCAGAACAATGGTCACGGCCACGAGGGAACGTTCGAGAACGTTGACGGAACCGATTTGTTTTGCGCGACGAGCCACTATCCGACCTTCGCGATCTTGAGAAAGTCACCGTAGAAGATCCCGAGCCCGAGAGCCGCCAAGAGTCCCGAAAGGATCCAGAACCGAATGATGACGGTGGTCTCGGGCCAACCTCGTAGTTCAAAGTGGTGGTGGATAGGTGCCATGCGAAAGATACGTCGACGGAAGACCCGGAAGCTCACAATCTGCAAAACGACGGAAGCTGCCTCCACCACAAACAGGCCGCCGATGACGAGCAGGAGAAGATCGAGATTCATGAGGAGACACAGTGCGCCGAGCGTCGTTCCGATGGCTAGCGAACCCGTGTCGCCCATGTAGATCTTTGCGGGCGCGGCGTTCCACCACAGAAAGCCCAGGCAGGCTCCCACCAGAGCGACAGCGATTAAACCGAGGTCGAGTGCCGGAGGCAGGTGATACAGGGGGAAGTGTCGGAACTGCCAATAGCCGATGATGGACAAGACCGCGAAGCAAAATGTCGATGATCCAGCCGCGAGCCCATCCAAACCATCGGTGAAATTCACCGCGTTCGACGTCGCAACCAAAATAAAAATGGCGAGCAGCATCCATCCCGCGCTCCCCAGATGCCACCCCGGCAAATTGGCCCGTGTAAAGGACAGCGTTGTCTTGGTGTGCACCCAAAACACTGCGAGGACGGCGAAGGTGAGGCCAATGGCCAGTTGACCGCCAAATTTTCCTCTCTTGTTCAATCCCAGATTGCGGGCGTTTCGAATGCCCAAGTAGTCGTCCGTGAATCCCAGCAGGCCCGATACCAGAAGGGTGGCGGCGACCAAAACACCTGCGCGCGTAAAGGTGTGATAACTCCAGTGGCCCACCACGTAACCAATCAGCGCGGCCGCCACGATGACGACGCCACCCATGGTGGGCGTGCCCTCTTTCGCGCGGTGAGTCTCCGGGCCGTCCTCACGAATACGTTGACCCATGCTGCGACGGTGCAGGAATCGGATGAACAACGGCGTGGCGAAGAGGGCGATGAGAAACGCCGCTCCTCCCGACTCCATCAAACTCAACATCTCAACGCCTCATCCCAGTAGTTCCCGCGCCACACGGCGGTCGTCAAATTCGAGCACGTTCGCACCGACAATCTGTGTCTTTTCGTGCCCTTTTCCCGCAATAACCAGAAGATCTTCGGGAAGGAGCGTTTTGATCGCCCATTGGATCGCTCGACGGCGGTCGACCTCACGATGAACGACGACTCCATCGTCGACGCCAGAGAGAATCTCGTCCAAGATCGCCTCCGGGTCCTCACTTCGGGGATTATCGGACGTCAACACCACGACATCCGCTTCGTTTCCCGCGACCCGACCCATCACCGG
This sequence comes from uncultured Actinomycetes bacterium, assembly GCA_903871335.1. Lineage (GTDB taxonomy): Bacteria > Actinomycetota > Acidimicrobiia > Acidimicrobiales > RAAP-2 > RAAP-2. The sequence goes on along the minus strand of CAIQGE010000025.1, from coordinate 144,583 downwards.
CCTCTTGGTCCGGTCTCGATCCCCTCCACAGCCGAAGACGACTACCACCCGACCAACGCCCGCCATCGACCGAGCATCTCGCAGGACACGCTCAAGTCCGTCGGGAGTGTGTGCGTAATCAACAATGACCGTCGGCGAATGTCTCTGGATGATCTCAAAGCGACCCGGCACGCCCGTACACGAGGCCATGGCGTCGGCCGCCTCGGCTTCTGATGCTCCGAGCTCGACCGCGCACGTCAACGCAATCAGCGCGTTATCGATGTTGAACGCGCCGGACAATTTCGACCGGACGTCCTGACCTCGCCACGTGAAGCGCGTGTCACCCACATTCATTTCCACGTTGGAGGCGTCGCGTCGCGAGACCGCGGTGACGGGGACGGCGATCCGCGACACGAGTCGTTCGCCATAGGGATCGTCCACAAAGACCACGGCCCGCGCAGCGCGTCGCGCGGTAAAGAGTTCCGCCTTGGCGAGGAAGTACTCCTCCATCGAGCCGTGATAATCCAAATGATCCAACGAGAGATTCGTAAAGGCGACAACGTCGAAACGCAATCCGTCAACACGACCTTGAGTGAGGGCGTGACTCGAAACCTCGAGTGCCATCACCGGCCGCTCTCCACCCGTATCTCGAAATCGAGCGAGCTCCCGATACAGCTCCGGCGAGGCGGGAGTGGTGCGCTCGTGGGTGAGCGTTCCAATAACGTCCGCCGAGTACCCGAGCATCCGCCACAATTCCGCGAAAATCGTCGTCACGCTCGTCTTGCCGTTCGTTCCCGTCACCCCCAGAAGACCGATCGAGGTTTCGGGATGCCCGGCGACGTTCTGGCACGCTCGTACGAGCACGTCGCCCAGGATTTTGTCGTCGACGAGCACCGTCGGCACGAGAGCGGTACCGCCAGTCGCCGTCACCACAGCCACCGCACCGCGAAGGACGGCGTCGTCGATGTAGCGAGAGCCACTTTCGCTGTGACCGGGCATCGCAAAGAACAAGGTTCCCGGAGTGCAGCGCCGCGAATCGATTTCCACGCGGGACACGTCCACGTCAGGAATGTCGCTCGAGAGATCAACACCTCGAAGGACGTCGGCGAGATTCATCACGTCACGTCCGATGCAACGGTGGCCCCCGAATGCTTCGTAACTTCGACCGGACCTGACGCCGGAATGCCGTAGTGGTGCAGGGCGTAACTCATCACACGCTGAAATACGGGGGCGGCAACCGAACCACCGAAAATCACTGTTTGAGGCCGTTGCACCACAACAATCATCGACAAGACGGGGTGATTCGCGGGAGCGAAACCGACGAAACTCGCGTTATACGCGCCGGTGATGTACGAAGCGTGGCCCGGCGTGGGAATCTGGCTCGTTCCCGTCTTCCCGGCTACCTGGTAGCCCGGAATCAGGGCATTCGTACCTGTCCCGTCGAGAACTACTTGCTCGAGCATGTTCGTTAATTCTGATGCCACCGTCGTGCTCAAGGCTCGATGCGTGGCGCTCTTCGGTGTGGGGACCATCGTGCCGTCAGCATTGATCTTGGCCAAGACCAACTTGGGCGCTACGTACACACCTTGATTCGCGATCGAGTTGTACGCGTCGAGGACTTCGATGGGTGTCACGGCGTCCACCTGACCGATCGGGAGCGCCGCGAGGTCGCTGCCGGACCACTGGGCCGCGTTCACGAGAAGGCCCGGAGATTCTCCCGGATAACTAAGACCCGTCGGCATGCCGAATCCCAACAATTGGACTTGGTGCAACAAACCGGTCTTCCCGACGCGACTGGCGATTTCGTACGTACCGATGTTGGACGACTGGGCGAGAATATTTGTCGTCGTGAGATTCTCAATGCCGTGTCGCTCGGCGTCGTGGAACACGCGACCGTCGACGGTAACGCTGTAGGGAACCGAAAAGTGACTCGTGGGAGTGATGGCGTTCGCGTTAAGGGCTGCCGAGAACGGGACGATTTTGAAGACAGATCCGGGCTCGTACGTTTGGGTGAACGCGAGGTCGTTGATTGTTTGCTTGATGCCGGGAACGCCGATGCTCTTTGACCAATTCGAAATCGGCCCTAAGACGCCGGCATTGACGGCGGTGTTCACGAGAGAAGCATTCGCCAGGATCTGCCCCGTCTTCACGTCCATCACGATGGCGACCCCCGTGAGTCCCCCCGTCGCTCGCAGTTGCTGGCCCAGTGCTTGTTCGGTGACGAATTGCAACGCGGTGTCGACCGATAGCTCCATGCCCTTGCCGGTGGTGGCCTTGCGGAGCACGGTGACGTGGGAACTGGGCAGAGCAATTCCCGAGGGCGACGCGAAGATCCTCTCGAGTCCCGCCTGGCCGCCCAAGAGGCCCTGATATTGATATTCGAGTCCCGCGGATCCTGCCGCCGACGCATTGATCCCGCCGATCAGCGACGTCGCCAATTCCCCATTGGGATACGTGCGCTTGGATGAGCTCAGCACATCAATTCCGGGGAAATATTGCTGCGCGAGGGCGTGACCCTGGCTCAAGCTCAGTGAGGAATCGAGAACCACGTACCCGCTGTGACGAGCGAGAAGCGGTGCGAGGGTGCTCGCCGGCATGCCCAGGTACGGCGATAGCGCGGCGGCTTCCGTCGTGGGATGAGTGATCTGAAAGTCGTCGGCGACGACGAGCGATGTCGGAGAAGAGATCGCGAGGATGCTGCCGTTACGGTCGTACATGGCACCACGCAACGGGGGCACCGATACGTCGGTGCGGACTTGCTCAATCGATAGTTTCGAGTAATACGAGCCATCAGCGATTTGAATGAACGCAAGGCGCGTGAGAAGCGCGAGAAACACGACCGCGATCCCCACGTGGGTCCACCGCAGGCGGCGAGCAAAGAAGGGCGCGTTCGTGGCGGCCAGCGGACGAAGAGGAATGGGTCGCGCGGCTCCCGGTGCCCCACGTTGATTCACTGATACGTCCTCGTCGTAACGACATCATTCCCCGCCAACTTGGGCAGAGGAAGAGGTGTGTCCAAAGAAACGGGCGCAATCTGCGATACCGACGACGGCACGACCAGGTGCAGTGATCCCGCTCGGCTGGCGACACGCGCGGGATCAGCCACATTCGTCAGCGTCGCGACCTGCTCGGCGTACGCCGACTGAGCTTGCAGTAATTGAGTTTGCATCTGGTGCAATTGCACTTGTCGCTGCGCGGAGTAGGTATTGCCCACCAAAACAACGAAGAGCGCCACCGTTCCCACGGCCGCGGCTCGCATAGGTAGTGAAATTCCGGCCACACGCGAGCGAAGCGTTCGACGCTCCACACGGTGCGTCGAACGTGGCGTCGTCGTGACTGCGCGACGAGTCGTCTTCGGCCTCGACGGGACACGCGTGACCTCGCGACGAGGAAAAGAAATGATGCTCATGCGGACAACTTCCAAGCCGCCCGGAGGCGCGCCGAGCGAGACCGAGGGTTCCGTTCAATTTCGTCCGACGTGGCCAAGACAGCACTGGCCTTGAGAACTCGCATGATCGGAACCGCGCCGCATACGCACCCCAATTCCGATGGACACGTGCACCCGCCCGTCGCCGCTGTCGCGAACACCTTCTTGACCACTTTGTCTTCGCCTGAGTGATACGAGATCACGACGACGACACCGCCGGCACTCACGTGAGCGATAGCGCTTTCCAACATGGAGTCCAATTGGCTCTCTTCGTCGTTCACACTGACTCGGAGTGCCTGAAAAACGCGCGTAGCCACGTGTCCTCGGCGCCGGGCCGCCGGAGGAACGGCTCGTTCCACCGCGGCGACCAGTTCCGACGTCGTGCGAGGTGCCGAGGAAATGATGGAGCGCGAAATCGCGCCAGCGAATCGACCTTCACCGTGTTCACGAAGAAGGCGCGTGAGTTCCTGAGCGTCGACCTCAAGAAGAAACTCCGCCGCCGTCATTCCGGAGGTTTGATCCATCCTCATGTCCAAGGGAGCATCCGACCGAAAGGAAAAACCGCGGGCGGCGTCATCCAATTGAGGGGACGACACACCGAGATCAGCGAGAATTCCCACGATCGGTGCGCCATTGACGAAGCCCGACTCTCGCTCCAAAATTCCTACCAGGTCGCCAAAAGTGCCCGGCACGATCCGCACACGCTCGCCGAAGCGAGCGAGTCGCTCTCCGGCAGCGTGACGGGCGACGACGTCACGGTCGATGCCGATGAGACGTGACTCGGGCGCAGCGTCCAATAGCAATTCCGCGTGTCCCCCACCTCCCAAAGTGGCGTCCACCAACACTCCGACCGGCAGGTCGGCAAACAGATCCACGACTTCTGAAGCGAGGACCGGAGTGTGTTCAAAGTTGTTGGCCATCTGCAGCCTTTCGATCGACGCTGGCGAGTGGGTGCTCACCAAACGGCAATTCGGACGGGTGGAGGAAATGTCCTCATCCGTGTCGATCGCAAGGCTGCGCATGGTCATCAACGCAGTGCCCGTTCGTATGGAATTCATTCCTTTCATTGGTCAAGGTCGCCACCGCTGAAGAAGTCCTCCGCGGGAGCAACCCGTTCTGAGAATCGGCGAGGATTCCAGAGTTCGATTCGGTCGATGGAGCCAATAACCAAAACTTCAGACGTCACGTCGGCAAAGGCTCGGGCGGATGCCGGAAGCGCCAGACGGCCCTGTCGGTCAATTTCGACGTCACTGGCACCCGCCGCCCAGACTCGGGCACGATTCCGGTCTTGGGTCGTGCCGGCACGAGAGACATCGAGCATCTCACCGAGCTGACGAGAAAATTCACCCGGAGTCCACAAGGCCAAACAGCCCTCGTAGTGCTGGGTCAGATGGCCACCACGTTCGAATTCAGGGCGGAAACGAGCAGGCAGAATCACGCGCCCCTTGGCGTCCAGAGAGTGCTCAAAGCGCCCCACGAAGCCCAGCACGGTCTTGCCTCCTCGGAAGTGGTTCCCCACCACTTCCCTCCACTCCGCGCCACTTTACACCATTTTCCACCACTAGCCGCCATTTCGCGCCCTTTTACGCCATTTCGCGCCATCGGGACCCCGTGGACCGAATTACCGCGGGGTGAGGGTCAATGGAGAGGTCAGGACATCGAGGAAGGTTGGGGGTGGCCGTCGGACGGAAGTGGCCACGGAAATTGGAACCCGAGCAATGGCCGCAGGAGAGTTCACGCGCCCAGCAACAGGGAGCCACGCGAATGTGCGGGCGCCAATGGAGTGACGCCTTATGCCGGGTGGTTGTCGGCGACGCCAACTACCGGAGAAGGACTACTGGTCTTTTTCGCCAGGGACCCGAAAAACGCAGAAGGACTTGTTCGATCTCATCGATGCTGTCGGCGAGCTCCAGCGTCGATGCAGTGTGGTGACCCAACGCGGCAGTCAAGCCTGAAGGAACAAGACGTAGAGCACCCAACAACTCTTCACTCGATGAGTACTTCATCAACGTGGACACGAAGATTCCCTCACGCACACGCCATTGCGTGAGACCAACCACCTTGCGTCCATCGAGTAGGACTTCGCCGGGACCCTTTCCGGCAAAACAGGCGACCCGCACATCCTCATCTCCCTCGACACCACCAACGTGCACCGACCACTCTGCTGGCCGCACGTGATTTAAGGCTGTCGTCCACCATTCGCCCGCCCGCACCGCGCTTCGTCGGACGTCGTCGTCGTAGCGATCATCATCTCGCGGAATCCACCAGTCCACCCACAAATCGTGTCGATCAACGAACACGGCTCCCCCGCCACCTCGGCGTCGCCGCACACAAAAATCGTCCGCCACGCCGTCGCGCAGGACGTCATCGGTTTGTTGGCTGCCGAGGATGATCGTGGGTTCGTCCACCCTCACGAGGAGCGCCGTGGGTTCAGGTAGAGCTCGCACAACGTCATAGTCGTACAACTCGTCGAAAGATGAGTTCACGACGCCTTCGGCAAGAACGGTTCCCACAAAGGATCGGGATCGTGCAAATGACGCCAACGCCAGCCCAAACCGTCAGGTACCCGTGGCTCGGTTTCTAACTTCCAGCCCAATTCGTCGAGAAGACGGTCGCTCTTGAGCGTGTTGTGCCGGCGACAGGCCGCGACCACGTTGGTCCACTCGTGACGTCCGCCGCGCGAACGGGGAACCACGTGATCAATCGTGTCGCCCGGAGCGTCGCAGTACGCGCATCGATAGTTGTCGCGCAGTAACACCGCGCGCCGCGTGAGAGGTGGAGTTCGCAGCCTCGTGGGGAGGCGCACCACAGAATGCAACCGAACGATCGACGGCACTTCGACCTGTACCGACGTCGAACGGCACAGCAGGGGGTTCTCTGGTGTCGCGATCGGCTCTGCCCTTCCCGCCAAGACGAGAACAACGGCTCGCCGCTCACTCACCAGCTGCAGCGGCTCGAAGGTCGCATTGAGCAGGAGGACGCGCCCGATACGGCCAAACTAGTTCCCCCGTGACTGCGCACGCGACCACCGCGCTGCGGCGATGGCCTCGTCCACGCTCACCTCACCCTCCGGGCTCCCGGTGGCGGTCGCCAGACGAAAGGCCCAGTAGCGCTCGTCGGGTACGGGCAGGAAGGGGGGGGTGCACCACCAACGTCGTCGACGAAGGCGCCACGCCGCAGTCGCGACCACGATGCCGTCACTCGGATGTCGCACAATGTGCACGCCCATGCCCCGTGGCCAGTACTTAGCCACGGGGTAGGCCTCGCCATCCCACTGCTGCTGCACCAAGTAGCGGACCGTTCGTTCCCAGCCCTGAGGGCGAGATCACCAGAGATCGGGCGTGCTGAATCTGCGCGTGACGAGCAACGGCGTCGTTCGCGGCGTCAAAGAAGTCGTCAGCAAAGCCCAATGCCACCGATCCGGCCACGAAACAGCGATCGAAATCCAAGAGAGCTGCGGTGGACGCTACGGCTCGACCCACCAGATCCCCCGTTCGTCGACGTACCTCGACCGACGCTTCGCTCGCGGGCGCGCCGGTCACCGACGCAATGGCAGTTCCTGAGGCTTCGGCCTCCAAGCACCCGCGAGCGCCGCACGCACAAAGGCGACCGTCGGGAACGACGACCACGTGGCCAATATGTCCAGCATTTCCGTCTCGTCCGTCGAGAAGCTCGCCGTCGAGAACGATGCCGCCTCCGACACCCGTGGACACCACCATCGAGAGATAATTGGCTACACCGCGCGCCGAACCAAACAGCCCTTCTCCGAGAGCCAACGCTTTGGCGTCGTTGTCAATGAACACCGGGACATCGAAAAGCTCGGACAATCGACCGAGCAACGGGAATTCACGCCACGCCGGAATATTCAGCGGTGAGACGGTGCGACCACCCTGGGTCATGGGACCACCACATCCCACTCCGAGAACTCCGAAGGGTGAGGCCGACCCGACCTCTCGCAACAAGGTGACGACGTCGTCGAAGAGTCGCGGGTCATTCGCCCGCGTGTCCATGCGCTCGCGAGCGATCAAGTTGCCGTCCGTATCAATGACGCCGACCTCAATCTTGGTGCCACCAACGTCCAGGGCAAGTGCGGCGGAACTCGGCGTCAACGCCCCCAACGTCATTCGGGCTGTTCGCGTCGGTCCATCCACTGTCGCCACACTCGACGGGACGACGACTCGTTCTCCACGGCGTCATCGTCGTGAGCACGCTGAGCGCGAATGTCGTACCACGACGCTCTCCCGAGTCGTCGCAAGTTGCGTTCGACCAGAATCGCAGAGGCGAACATAATGATGACTCCCGCCAGACCGGCAATGACCGACCACGAAAAGGTCAGCAGAAGAATGACCAGTCCCAGAACAAATCCGGCGACCCCCCAGCGCACGCGACGTCCGCTATGCGTGTAGACGGTGGTCTCGCGAACGTTCTTCGCGAAGCGAGGGTCTTCTTTCGACAAAGACTCTTCGAGCTCGGCAAGGATGCGCTGCTCACGTTCAGATAAGGGCACCACGTCTCCTCTCGCTCTTACTGCTCGTAGCGTACCGTCTGGCTTCAGCGCATTTCACGCCGCCTCCCCTGATTGTGCGTACAGCGTAATTAGGCTGTTCCAAACGATTGACGAGGAGTCTCCATGGCCGGAAAAGCGCAGCGGGCATTGTGGTCACGAATTGCCGCAGGTTTACTTGCGATCATTCTGCCACTGAGCACCATCAGCTTCTGGGCCGTCTACACGGTCACCAACACTGACCGTTGGGTCGCCACCCTCCAGCCGTTGGCTACCAATCCCACGATCACGAATTACATCGCCGAGGAGGGCGCGTCGACGATCGTGACGCAATTGAACGTCGAGAACCGGATCGCGAAGGTCCTGCCCGGTCCCGCGTCGTTCCTCGCGACCACCATCACGACCCAATTTCAAAACACCATCGCCCGGGCGCTGGGGTCCGCACTCCAGTCGTCGGCCTTTCAGAAATTGTGGGAAAAGGAAAATAGATTCACCCATTCCACGGCGGTGGCGATCTTGTCGGGCGACGAGAACCAGAACATCTCCAAAGCGCGCAAGATCGTGATCAACGTGACGCCCGCGATAACGTCCGCCATTGACAAACTCGACGCTCAAGGCATTACGTTTCTCGATCCGCTCAAGAAGAAATTGAACGTCGACCGTGTACTCGCACTGAATCTCCTGAACGAAAAGGAACTACAGCAAGCGCAAAGGTATTTCCACTTGGCGACGACTCTGGAATGGTTGCTGCCGTTTTTGTCGCTGCTCCTTGCGGCACTCGTCGTGGTCCTCGCCAAGCCTCGACGTCAAGGGTTTCGACGGGTTTCGCTGGTCGTTCTCTTCTCGTCCGCCGTCGCGTACGGACTCCTCCGGATTGGCATCGCGTTGGCTACCCCACTGTCTCCGACGCCCGCGGACGTCACCAAGGCGATCCTCAACGCCGTCACGCACTATCTCGGTCGGGAACTCTTGATCCTGACGACGCTTGGTGCACTGGGGCTCATCGCCTGTTGGTTCACGGGACCGACAAAGGGGGCCGTCGCCACGCGCCACCAAATCGCTGGCGCCATTCGGGCTGTCCGCAGCGGCATCTCGCGAGGTTCGCAACAAATTACCCACAAGGACTGGAAGGGTTGGTCACAGTCGAATCGCAATCAACTCGCCTCTATCTTGCGCGTCAGCGACGTCGTGGTGGCAGTTGCGGTGGTGTTCATCGTCCTGTTCTGGATTGGATCGTTCTGGGGCCTCGTGATTCTCGTTCTTCTCACGGGTGGCTACTACTGGCTCTCGCATCAAGTGCACGCCACGCTGGATCAGGCGCCACCCGCGCTCGGTGAAGGCTCTATGACGAGTGAGGATGCCGTCGAGAGCGACGCCACAAAGTGAGAATGAGTGCCCCCAGGAGGGCGGACACCACTATCACCACAATGAGCGGCGCCTTGGCCGAGACGACCCAGAAATGGATATCGACCTGTTCGGAATTCGCGAGAGCGAACCAGATCAAGAGTCCCGCGGCCAATCCCGTCGCGATCATCCACGCGTCCCTCTTTTGCGCTCCCCGCTTGGACCCCGATGATGCACTGCTCATGCTGAGCTCCCCTCGCCTCGTTGAGGACCATCGTACGGTGACCTGACGTGCGCGTCAGCATGATCTGTACGGGCAATATCTGTCGGTCGCCGATGGGTGAAGTCGTCCTGCGCACGCTGACATCGAGCGACCCGTCCCTGGCTCACGTCGTCGTGTCGAGTGCCGGAACCGCCAATTGGCACGTCGGGAGACCCATGGATCCGCGTGCGCGCTCGGCACTCGACCGAGCCGGATACACGGACGAAGGTTCGCTGGCGGAGTTCGCGAGCGGCGCCTACCTCGACGAACAAGATCTCATTGTCGTGATGACCCGCGAACACCGCGTCGACGTTCAATCTCGTTTGCGACGGAATGTCCCCGTTCGACTCATTCGATCGTTCATCGATGACCGCTACGAACTCGATCTCGCCGATCCGTATTACGGTCACGACGAAGATTTCAATCAGTGTCTTGAAACCATTACCCAATCATGTCGGGAAGTGGTTCAAGCGCTTCGCCTTGGGGATGAGTCGTTCGCAACTTGACCTCCGGCAACGTGAGCGAGAGAACAAACGCCAAAATTGAAACGGGTAGCGCCCATAGGTACACCGACTGGATCGATTCAGAAATCGCGTTGATAATGATGGTCGCGACTTCCCCCGGCAAGCGTATGAGTTCGTCGTGAGAGAACGTGGTGCCGAAGTCCGTGGGTGGGTTCAGGCCGAGGCGATTGAAGATTTCACCAATGGCGGCCTTCTGAGAATCCAACTTGTGCGTGAGCACATTGGCGAACAGCGCGCCGAAGATCGCCGTGCCGAAGGAACCGCCCATCGAGCGGAAGAAATTGGCGCCGGCCGTCGCGGCCCCCAGGTCTTGAAAATCGACGGCGTTTTGAACCGCCGTGACCAGAATTTGCATCACGAGGCCGAGGCCGCAGCCGAGGACGAACATGTAGAACGCCATCGCGTACTGATTAGACGTTGCCGTAATGGTGGCCAGCAGTGCGAGACCGACGCACATGATCGCCGAACCGACGATGGGAAAGCCACGATATTTCCAACCCTTGGAAACGAGGTTGCCCGCCAAAATCGAAGCCCCGAGAAGGCCCGCCATCATGGGGAGGAGACGTAGGCCCGAGGTCGTCGGTGAAATACCACGAACCACTTGCATGTACAGGGGCAGGAACGTCATGGCACCGAACATGGCGAAACCTACGACGAAGCTGATCGCGGACGCGGAAACAAAAACCCGATTCTTGAAAAGATGCGGGGCGAGGATCGGTTCTTTGGCTCGAGTCTCGGCGAAGGCAAATGCACCGGTGAGAGCAATCCCGACAAACAGGAGCGTCAAGCCTTCAGCGCCAAACCACGCAATGGACTGACCTCCGAGCGACAGGTACACAATCAGCGCGGAAGCCCCGACCGCGAGCAGGCCGAACCCTAAGTAGTCAACGGTGTGCGATACACGCTTTGAAGATGTCGGGAGATAGACGGCGGTCGCGATCAATGCCAGCGCGCCTAAGGGAATGTTGACGTAAAAGCACCAGCGCCACGAGAGGTACTCCACGAACAATCCACCAATGAGCGGGCCGAGCACGGTTGCGGCGCCGAAGGTGGCGCCGAAGAAGCCCGCGTATTTTCCGCGCTCCCGAGGCGGAACAATGTCACCGATAATTGCTTGAGCTCCGACCATGAGGCCACCGCCACCCAAACCTTGGAAAGCGCGGAACAGGACCAACATCAACATTGAGTTCGACAATCCACTGAGCACGGAACCCACGAGGAAAATCACGATCGCGGCTTGAAAGAAATTCTTGCGACCGTAGAGATCTCCGAGCTTGCCCCACATGGGCGTCGAGACGGTCGACGCCAGGAGGTACGCAACGACCACCCACGCCAGGTGATCCCCGCCGTGTAAGTCATGAACGATGGTCGGCAGCGCCGTGGACACGATGGTGGAATCCAGCGCGGCGAGCAGCATGCCCATCATCAGGGCCCCAATGATGAGGTAAAGCTCTCGCTTGCTGATGTGATTGACGTCGTGTGGCGACACTGCTACTCCGCTCTGCTCGCACCCCGCCCGCCAACCGAAGTCGCAAGGAATCCGGGTGTCAACGACCCGAAGGTCCGTTGAGGCACAGTGCTGCATTCGCAGTACGGGGGACGTTCACTATTCTACCCACCACCCGCTGAACGGTCGCCACCGCGTCGCCGGTTCGCTCGGTAGCCTTCTCTCACCGTGTCCCCGCGCTCCACTCCGCCTTCCACGTCCGTTCTCGGGCGCTTGTCGACGTTGCTGCGACACGAGTACGCGGCCGGCGCGACAGTGGGTCTGGGTGCGGTGTTCGCCGTGCTGTGGTCACTGGTCGCATCGGGGAGTTATCAGCGCATCCTGCACGCAACGTGGGCGGCACCGATACTGGAACGATTCGATCTCAATTCGACGTACCTGATGACCATAAATGGCTTGATGACCGTGTTCTTTTTCGTCGTGGGACTCGAACTGTCTCGGGAAATTCGAACGGGCGTGCTGCAGGATCGCCAACACGCCGCTTTGCCCGTCGTGGCGGCCATCGGCGGAATGCTGGCCACCGCCCTCATCTTTGACGTCGTGGGTGTGGCCTTCGGAAACTCGCAGATCGAGCGCGGGTGGGGTGTCCCCATGGCGACGGATATTGCCTTCACTTTGGGAGCCCTCGCTCTCGTCGGTCGACGAGTCCCTAGCGGATTACGCGTCTTTCTTCTAACGCTGGCGATCGCGGACGACGTCTTCGCGGTCATCATCCTCGCGCTCGTCAGCCATCATCACGCGGAACCTGCGTGGCTCATAGGTGCCGTCGTCACGCTCGCGCTCCTGGCGTGGCGCGGACGTCACTACCCTCTCGCGGTCTACGTCGTCGGTCTCGTCGTGGTCTGGGTGTTCTTCACGTTGGCGCATATTGAGCCAGCCCTCTCGGGAGCATTCGTGGGTGTGCTCGTCCCCTTCGGGCGACACTCCCCGGGCGACCGTCTTGAACACGCGATCGTTCCGTGGTCGAATGGCCTCGTCCTGCCCCTCTTCGCTCTTGGCGCGTGCGGTGTTGTCTGGGACACATTGTCGACTGACCCGAAAGTTCTCGAACTCATCGGGGCGGTTGTGCTCGCACGACTGGTCGGGAAATCGTTCGGCATTACCGGAGCGACCGCCCTCGGTCAGTGGCTGGGACTCAAATTGCCCGCTGACGTCACTCTGCCCATGGTCGCGGCATCGTCGCTGCTCTGCGCCATTGGCTTCACGGTGCCCCTGCTATTCGCGAGTTCGGTCTTCGGCTACGGATCAGTCGCGTCATCATCCATCACCGTGGGCCTTCTCATCGCCTCGGTGTTGGCCGCCGCCCTCGGAGTTGTTTTGCTCCGCCGAGCGATTTATCGATCTACCGTTCAGTAACCACCCAAAGGAGCAGACGTGAAGACTCGCTTGACCGAATTGTTGAATATTGAGTACCCGATCATGTTGGCGGGCATGGGAGGTGTCTCGTATTCGGCCCTAGCTGCCGCTGTCTCGAACGCTGGCGGCTTTGGGACCCTCGGCGCGTCGACTATGTCCAGCGAGCACATGGCGGCCGAAATCGCCGCCACGCGAGAATTGACCGATCGACCATTTGGTGTTGATCTCTTGACCGCCTTTCCCGGCGACATGGTGCGCAACGTCGAGATCATCATCGAGGGCGGCGCCTCGGCTTTCGTGGCGGGCCTCGGCGTGCCTCGTGCGGTAGTGGACCTCTGTCACGCTCACAACGTGGTCGTCGTCTCGATGTGCGGAAAAGTCGATCACGCTCGCGCCGCGCTCGATGCCGGGTGCGACTTGGTCGTCGCGCAAGGTACCGAGGCGGGGGGCCATACGGGAACGGTGGCGACATTTCCGCTCGTGCCGATGATTGTCGACGCCGTGGGCGAATCAATTCCCGTCGTGGCCGCGGGCGGCATTTTTGACGGTCGCGGACTCGCGGCGGCCTTGGCGTTAGGCGCTGATGGTATTTGGGTCGGAACTCGCTTCATCGCGACACCGGAAGCCCGAGGCCTACCCGGCTACAAAGAGCGAATCCTGCATTCCCGAGAAGATGGCACCGTGGTCTCGCGAGCCTTTTCTGGCAAGACGATGCGTGTGCTTAAGAACCTCACGACGGAGAGGTACGAGAAGGACCCCTCGTTGTTGCAGCCCTTTCCCGAGCAACTCGGCACATCACTTTCCGATGGCACATTCCACTTGGGTGGCGACGAGAGAACAGAGGGTGTTGATCCGGAACGAGAGGGCTACCCCGCTGGTCAGGCCGTCGGAGGAATTGACTCGCTCGTGCCCGCGGGGGACATCGTGGCCTCGATGATGGATGAAGCACGAAGGACTCTTCACCGCTTTCGGTCCCTCGACAACAGCTAGAGGGAGATCACGCCCCGGGGAATCCCCACCCGCTTCGGGGTCGCTCGTGGTGCAAGCCACCCGGGCGTCTCATGAAAGCCCGAAGCGGCAGTGGGCGAAACGTAGGCTGAGTCCATGGGTGAGGAAACGTGGAGCATTGACGACATTCTCGCCACGCTGCGGACCTCGGGAGGCCGCATAACGGCGACGAAACGCGCCCTCGTGCAGGCGCTCGTGGAGACGCGCGAGCACGTCACCGCTGAAGCCCTCACCGCCGCCGTCCAAATCCATGCGCCCGAAGCCAGTCCATCAACGATTTACCGCAATCTCGAAGAACTCGAGCAGCTCGGAATCGTCGTGCACGCTCATCTCGGTCGCGCCGCGGCCGTGTACCACCTCGCCGGCCCCGTCCATGGACACTTACTGTGTTCACGATGTGGCGTGACGCTCGAGGTTCCCTCGACGCTGTTTGAACCACTCGTGCACGCCGTGCGACGAGATTTCGACTTCGACGTGGACCGACACCATCTCGCCATCTCGGGCGTGTGCGGATCGTGCCGCGACGCGGAACTGCACTCTTAGTGCATTCTTAGTTCTCCCGATTGAACATCGCTCTACGACTGGTAGACATTCATCGAGGAGATACGCGTGATACAGCTCAAGAACTTGACGAAGCGCTACGACAACGTCGTCGCGGTAAACGATCTCACAGTCGACATCCAACCGGGCGTCGTGACGGGCTTCCTGGGACCGAACGGTTCAGGAAAGTCGACCACGATGCGGATGATTCTGGGACTCGACCGTCCGACCAGTGGTTCGGTGACGATTGACGGCAAGAATTACGCCGACCTGAAATTCCCTCTGCGAGAAGTGGGTGCCCTCATTGACGCCAAGGCGTTGCACCCCGGACGAAGTGCTCGCAACCACCTACTTTCACTCGCCGCGACGAACAACATTCCCAAGAAGCGCGTGGACGAGGTGCTCGACATCGTCGGCCTGAGCAAGGTTGCTCGCAAGCGGGCGGGCGACTTCTCATTGGGCATGGGGCAACGCCTCGGCATTGCGGGAGCGCTTCTCGGAGATCCTCAAATCCTTCTTTTTGATGAACCGGTCAATGGTCTCGACCCCGAGGGAATTCGTTGGGTTCGTGAATTCTTCCGCGGACTCGCGAGCGAAGGCCGCACCGTCTTCGTCAGCTCACACTTGATGAGCGAAATGGCCCTCACGGCCGACGACGTCATCGTGATCGGCCGAGGGAAACTCATTCGACAGGGCAAGATCACCGATCTCACCGAATCAGCGGTTGGTTCGGTCCTGGTGCGAAGCCCACAGGCTGATGCCCTCGGCGCCGCCCTACGCCAAGCCGGTTTCCAGGTCACTGCCGATAACGAAACGTCGCTAACGATCGGTGGTGCCACCTCAGAGCAAGTAGGCGACGTTGCGCACGAGAACAACATTGCGCTTCATGAACTCACCCCCCAGCGCGCATCACTCGAAGACGTATTCATGGAATTGACCGCGGACTCCGTCGAGTACAGCGGCTCCCAGCACACCACGGAGGAAACCAAGTGAGCTCGTCTATCTCTCTCGCCTCGAGCACGAAAGCCGAATGGATCAAGTTTCGATCGCTGCGCTCGTCGATCTACAGCTTGATTACATTGATCAGTCTCACCGTCGGACTCGGCGCACTGATCACGTTCGCCATCGCGAAGCACTACGCCGATCGCGGCGGCGACCTCACGTACGATCCCATCGCGTCCAGTCTCGCCGGACTCTTCTTCGCGCAATTCGTCGTCGGTGTCATGGGCGCCATTGTCATGACGGGCGAATACGCCACGACCTCAATTCGCACATCGCTCGCGGCGTTTCCACGGCGCACCGAATTCATCATCTCGAAAGTGGTCGTCCTGGTCGTGACGTTGCTCATTGTCGGCGAGGCCATGGTGTTCGTGTCGTACTTCATTGGACACATGATCGAAGCCAGCTACAACGTGCCGACGGCGTCACTCAGCAATGCCGCCACGTGGCGAGCAGTCTCGTTTGGCGGGGTTGAACTGGTACTGCTGTCCCTCCTTGGTTTTGGCCTCGGACTCTTATTGCGACGCACCGCGGCGGCAATTGCCGTGTTCGTCGTCGTCTTGTTGGTGGCACCAATCTTGCTGAACATCTTGCCGTCGAGTTGGGGTGAGCCCATTTTGCGATGGATGCCGAGCAATCTGTCTCAGGGAATGATTTCCTTGACGAGAGACGCCCACACTTTTGGGCCGTGGAACTGCTTGATCATTCTCGCGCTGTACGCCATCGGACTCGTCTCGCTAGGAATCGTCTTCTTCAACCGTCGCGACGCCTAATCCCACTGAGGAGCATCGACGAGGACAACGTCGTCGACGTCGACGGGAACAACACAAAGAAGCATGCCGGCGGGGTCGCGCAGCACCACCCAGTCATCATGCCGAGTCACGACCTTCGCCCCGAGGTTCTCCAAACGTCGTACTTCGGAGTTGACATCGTCGGTGTGTACGTCGAGATGAATGCGGGCGTCTCCCTCCCCCAACGCCTGCACGAGGACGCTGAGGTGACCGTCACCACCAAGAACGCTGTATTCGGGATATTGAACGCCCGTCCGTGCGGATCTCCCGAGGGCTCCCGACCAGAAGGCCACTTCCGCATCCCGCACGTCGGCGGGAACGTCGATGCAAATGGTGGCGAGTCGAGAACGATGCACACGTCACTTTGACATAGACCGCTACGGTGTCGCCATGGAACTCCGCGACGCCCTTCGTACGACCAATGCTGTTCGTGAATTTCGAGATCTCGCGATCTCCGACGACACTCTGTTTGCCATTTTGGATGACGCTCGCTTTGCGCCGAGTGGAGGAAACCGCCAAGCGTGGCACGTCATCGTCCTCGATGATCCGCAATTGCGCGCTCGCCTCCAGGAGCTCTACCTCGACGGTTGGTACGACTACGTTGCGCACCTACTCGCAGGATTAGTCCCCTTTTCCCCGCTCGCGAGCGAGGAGGACCGTCGGGTCGCAGTGGCGAAGCGCTCGGACGCGGAAGCGGCCTCTCATTTTCACGAATTTGCACAATCCTTGGAGCGAGCCCCACGCTTGTTGGTCATTACGGCGGACATTGGCTCGCTCGCGGCCGTCGACCGTGACCTCGATCGCTACACCATTGCCGGCGGCGCGTCGATCTATCCATTCGTCTGGCAAATTCTTCTCGCCGCTCGGGAGCGCGGCATCGGTGGTGTCATGACGACCATGGCCACGCGCAACGAACCTGAGGTTCGTGCCGTTCTCGACGTTCCCGCCGATCACGCGATCGCGGCGGTCGTCGCGCTGGGATACCCCATTCGAACGCTGCAAAAACTCACTCGACGACCCGTCGCGGCGTTCACGACGCGCGACCGCTTCAACGGTCCGGCGTTCGATCTCTAAGTTCGACGAATTTCATCGTTGTCTTCACCGAGTCGTCGGGGTCCTCGGCGCAGTGGTGGCCGCGCACCGTCGATGAGCAGGGGCGACCGGATCATCCGCACGGGGCCCGCGGGCGCGTCGGTCTCGCCCACCAGGTCTCCACCCGCCACCTGCGGCTGAGCGAGCGCACCCGCGACGTCCAGAATGGGCGCGTACGGCACGCCCGTACCAGCGAGGCGCGCCACCCACTCGTCGGTAGTGGCACGACCGAAGACTCGGTCGAGTTCGGATCGCACGACGTCACGATCGCGCACCCGGCCATCATTAGTCGACCACTCTTGCCGTGATCGAACGACATCGTCGTTCAGGACGTCCACCAGTCGCGCAAATTGACCGTCGGTGCCAACCGCGAGAAGAAGAAAACCGTCTCGGGTGCGTACGGGGCCGTAGGGCGTGATACTGGGATGATCATTTCCTAGACGTTGCGGGGTCACGCCCGTGGCCAGATAACCCTGCGCCTGGTTAATCAGTGCGCTCAGCGCCGACTCCAAGAGGGGCGCTTCAAACTGTCGTCCGGGCCGTTGCGTCGCGCGCGCGAAGAGCCCGGCGAGTAAACCCACCGCCGCATAAAGTCCGGTGACGACATCAGCAATGGGTGCCCCCACCTTCAGTGGCTCACCGTCCGCATCACCCGTGACGCCCATGAGACCACTGCGGGCTTGCGCCAAGAGATCGAACGCGGGCTCGTCCGCCAGTGGACCGCCAGAACTCGCAGATGACACACTCACCCACACCACGTCCGGGTGGGCCGCGCGCAATTCATCGACGCGCAACGACACCTTCTGCGAAGGCAAGAAATTCTCCACGACGGCGTCCGCTACTGATATCAATTCCTCGGCGACGGCATACTCATTCGGATCTCGTAAGTCCAGTGTGATATTCCGCCGATGTCGATTGACGGCCAAGTAATAGGTGGCATCGTCTCCGAAACGAGGAGGAGCCAAGGATCGCACCGGATCACCCGCGGGCGCTTCGACCTTGATGACGTCCGCCCCGAGGTCTCCGGCCACCATGGCGCACAAGGGTCCAGCCAGGACGCGCGAGAAGTCCACGATACGAATTCCCTCGAGAGGCAGCCCCGTGCCGACGTTGGTGTCATGAAGCGGCCACAGCTGCTCGCGACGGGGATCTTGGTCCGACGATGTTTCGTGCTTGCTCACGCAGAGGCGAGGCTAGTGCGCCAGCGCCTGCATCATGGAGAACTCCTTATCGGTCTCCTTCTTTCCCGGCAGGAACGCGAAGGTCACGAGACCCGTCAGGGCGAGAAGAATCGCCGCCACGAGGCAACCGCGATGAAAGCCGGACATGAACGCCTGCGTCACACCCGCCAACACCGTTGGCTGTAGCTGACTTGGCAGGTGAGCGACCGTACCGAGAGCCGCTTGCATGGAGGATTGTGCGGTGGCGAGCTGCGACGCACTCAGCGGCACACCACGGAACGCTTCAATGATCTGCGGACCGAAGAGAGACGAAAACACCGAGCCGATGATGGCTACACCCATCGTCCCTCCGAGTTCCCGCGTCACGTTGTTGACGGCCGAACCCGCACCAATTTGTGAAGGACTCAGTGAACCCATGATCGCCGCCGTGGACGGTGCCGTGATCAGTGAAAAGCCCACGGCCAGAACGATCATGGAATAGATGATGGGCCCCCAGTACGCCGCGTGGTCACTCTGCAGAGAGACCCAGAAGAGTCCGAGACCCATGATGAGAAGGCCCGCGCTCACGACGTACCGGGCCCCGATCCGCAGAGCCAGTACTGCGCCGATGGGTGTCAAGACCGCCGTAGTGATGGCGAACGGAAGAGTGTGAACTCCGGCCGAGAGCGCGGAGTAGCCGCGCACGAGCTGAAAGTATTGGGTCATCAGAAAGATGAACCCGAACAAACCGAAGAAGGCCATCGCGATGGCTCCCGAACCTGCCGAGAACGCCGGGATCTTAAAGACCCGAACGTCGAGGAGCGGCCCCTCGCGACGCAGTTCGTAACGGGTGAAGGACACGAGCAGGACGAGGGACAGGGTGAAGAGACCCAGCGTCGTGGCACTACGCCATCCCCAACTTGGACCCTCGATGATGGCGAGAACCAATGTCGTAATGCCGGCGGTTCCCAGTGCGAGACCGACTGGGTCGAGGGATCGCTGGAAGGGATTACGTGATTCGGGGATCCATAAGTACCCCGCGACGAGCGTGATGGCAACGAGTGGCACGTTGATCAAGAACACGGAGCCGTACCAAAAATGAGTAATCAAGGCCCCACCGGTAATCGGGCCGAACGCGACGGCCAGGCCTGACGTCGCCGACCAGATTCCTAGAGCGCGTGCGCGTTCGTTCGCATCTTCAAAGGTCACCGTCAGGATGGACAGTGTCGCCGGAAAAATGAACGCGGCGGCCACGCCCATGAGAGCTCTCGACGTAATCAGCTGCCCCGTGGTGGTCGAAAACGCGGCGAAGAGCGAGAAGATGCCAAAGAAGAAAAGTCCCAACTGCATCGTTCTCTTTCGGCCCCACCGGTCCGACAGGCCACCACCGGCGAGGAGGAGGCCCGCAAAGGGAAGCGAGTAACCGTCGACGACCCATTGCAACGCCGAATTCGAGGCGCCCAGTGATTTCGACAACGACGGTAACGCCACATTGACAATGGTGTTGTCCACCACGACGAGGAAGACAGACAGGCACAACACCGCGAGGATGACGTACTTACGTTCGTGCCGGATGGTATTCAAGACAACTCCTTAGAGAACTGTGTTCTACAACTATAGCACATTGTTCTTTAGTAGGCTAACGTTATGGTCCCTCGCTCCCGCACCGCGTCTGGAGAACTCGAGGGAAAGATTCTCACGGCCGCCCTCGAGTTGTTGGCCGAGCAAGGCTCCCGCGCCCTGACCGTGCGGGGCATCGCCACCCGCGCGGGCGTGGCTCCGATGGGCATCTATAACCACTTCGACGGAAAAGTTGGTGTCATCGAGGCTGTGTGGACCGAGGGCTTTGATCGCTTATCCACCGCGATGGAGGTCGATGAAACCCTCTCCCCGCTCGACGCCCTCGTGGCCTGCGGGCGCAGCTATCGACGTTTTGCGCACGAACATCCCGCCTATTACCGCTTGATGTTCATGGAACAACTCGACGACTTCACCCCGTCACCGCAGGGAGCTGTCGCGTCGGGACGATCGCTACAGATACTGGTGAACCGCGTCGAGAGCGCCCAAAACGCGGGCGTGATCGCGGCGGGACGATCCATTGACATTGCTCAAGGAATCTGGGCCGCCGTCCACGGTTGGGTCAGTTTGGAATTGCTGCGGGTCAACTTCGCCCTCGATGCCGACGACGCGTACGACCAACTCCTGCAGTCCATTTGCCGAGGATTTCGCGACTCCTAGTTCGCCACAACGGGCCAACGACCAGGCCGCTGCGGCGTCAACAAGAGATCGGTCCATTCTCGATTCAAATGCTCTTGGCGCCACACGAGAAGCTCTTGAGCCGCGCGAAGGGTTCTCGCGTCGTCGCGGCACGGGGTGCGCCACGTGGGATCGGCCATCAAATCGAATGACTGAAAACTCCCATCTCCAAACTGCACGTAGGCGATGTCCGCGCCTACCGACACGGCAAGATTTTGGCGTGACAGCATGCGGTTGGTGGGCCATTGTTGGGGTCGACCGCCGATAAAGAAGTAGCGCCAGTCCCACTCGTAGTGAGCGGCGGTCCGCCATTCGACGTCGCGACCTTCGAGAAGTGGACGCAACGAACGACCATCGACGCGCGACGAGATCTCGATACCGAGTGCCTCACAGAACGTGGGGAGAAGATCGACATTCTCGGTGAAGTGTTCAACCGTCGAGACGCCTCGCTGTCGAGGGTCGCGCCAGATTCCGAGGATGTGGTAGCTCTGCGGGAAGAACGCCAGCTTCTCTTTGAGTCCGTGATCGCCGAGCTGCTCCCCGTGGTCCGACGTGATGATCACGAGGGTGTCGTCCCACTCGCCTCGGGCTCGAAGTGTCGCCACGATCCGCCCCAACTGGTAATCGACTTCCGAGATCATCCCGTAGTACTGGGCGCGCATGTTGCGCAGCCCCTCTTCGGAATCAGGAGCCGCGCTGGCCTCAACTTGGAGAGAAAGATCGTGGAGCGGATGCCGATGTTCACGCTCCACCGGAGCGATCGGCAGGGTCACGTCGTCGGGACTGTACGTGCGTGAAAACTCTCCCGCCGCCGCGTACGGAGGATGCGGGCGAAGGTAACTTACGTGAGCGCACCAACCGCTGTCTTGATGATCGAGCCAGCCGAGAAACCGGTCGGTGAGGAATGAGCTGAGCGAATGTTCTACTGGTCGCAAAGGTTCTTGGCTCAGAGCCTCACCGTAACCACGCGGGACGTCGTACCCGAGTCCTCGCAACCACTGCAACCACGGAGCCTGGCTCTCGGGCATAAAACATCCCACCGAGAAGCCCGGAAGTATTCCGTCATAATTATCGAGTCGAGGATCGTCAGATCCTTGTGCGACGAGAGGGTTAATCCCCTGGTCCGTGTATCCGAACAGTGTGGGGTCATATCCCGCTCGGCGAGCGGCGAGAGCGAAATTGTCAAAGGATTCGGGGTGGGGCGTGCCGTTCGCCACAACCCGATTGTTCATTTGGTAGGTGCCGGTGTAGAGCGCGGCGCGCCCGGGAGAACACGGCGCCGCTTGCGAGTAGTGATTGGCGAGTCTCGTGCCCTCGGCGGCGATGGCGTCGAGGACTGGCGTGCGAACGAGGTGGTGTCCGGCGGCACCATAACTATCGCCCCGAAACTGGTCCAGCGTGACGAAGAGAATATTCACGAGACAGCCCGCAGAAAGTGGTCGAGATGATCCGCGAGATCATCGAGAATCGCCACAGCGTCGGGAATGAGACCACCCAAACGCAAGAACCCGTGAATCATTCCCTCCGCCTCGAGTAACTCGACTTGATTCCCGAAATGCTCCAACAGTCCGGCGTAGGCGACGCCTTCATCGCGAAGTGGATCGCACTGGGCGACGACCACGATCGTCGGTGGCAATCCCGTCAGGTCATCGTGCAGGAGCAGAGACACGCGAGGATCCGTGTGGTCGAGCCAGTCGCCTAAGTACATCTCGTACTCATGGCGCATCTCCTCGAGATCTAACAGGAATCCGTCTCCGTATTCGTGCGCCGAGGGCGTCATGAGTTCGGGCCCTACCGTCGGATAGATCAAGACTTGAGCAGCAATAGGAAGATCCAGGTGACGCGTCTCGTTCACCGCCACGGCAGCCATGGTCGCGCCGGCCGAATCGCCGATCACCACCAGCGACGACGACGGATTTCCGAACTCATTTCGGTGAGCCGCGACGTAGCGCACGGCCGCGATCGCGTCGTTGACGCCGCACGGAAAGGGATTCTCCGGCGCCAGTCGGTACGCCACCGAGAGAAGTCGAGATTTGGTGTCATCCGCCAGGCGACGACAGAGCGCTTCGTGGGTGTCAAGGTCACCCATGACGAAGCCACCGCCGTGGAAGTAGACAAGAGTGGCACGGCCGTCATCCACCTCCGGAACAAAAAGTCGGGCGGCCACCGAACCGTCGGGCGTGGGGATCAGGCACTCCCGCACTTCGGCGACCTCGGTCGGCGATGGCCACAGATGAGAGGCGAGATCGTGATACGCACCTCGTCGCTCAAGGACGTTGTCGTACGTGATGACGGGAGAGGGTGATGAGCGCACGGCGTCCACAATGGTGGCAATTTCTGGATGTAACACGCGAGCCTCCTTCATTGATTGATCATAGGCAGCACACTTCGACGTGACGATCGTGGCACGATGGCGAGATGGCTATGACTCCCCAACTCGCGTGCTCGACGGTCGCAAGTGACGCCCAATTCGCGGTTCGCGTGAGCGCACTGGGATCCGGACGTCGCGTCGATATCTCCTTTCGCGTCGCCCGCAGATGTCGGGCAGACCGCGTTCGGTTGCCCCTCGACATCACGGCAACCAGGGTGATGGAAAATGGCTTTCAGTCGTGGTCCGCCGTGCGCGTGTGCGAACCTTCGGACGTTCGTCCGGAACGCCGAAGTGCCCCGCGCTGGTTTCGCCGCCAAATGTTTGCTGACGGCGATGCTGCCGGTTTCGACATCTCGGGCGACACGTTCCTCGTGCATGACGGTGGCACCATCGGATTCTTGAGCGCGTGGGGCGAATTTGGTCGAGTGAAAGTGGAGGGCAGCGGCTCCCTCGAAGCCCAATGGTTGCTTGATGACATCGTCCTGCAGCCCCACGAAACCTACCTTCTTGATCCCCTGTGGATCGGCGCCGGCGATCCCGGCGATACCTATGACGAGTACACCACCTGGGCGGGCCTCGAAATGGGTGCACGCTCTCCCCTCGAAGTGCCACGCGCGTGGTGTTCCTGGTACCACTACTTCGGTGACGTCACGCCCAATGACATTCGAGAAAATCTCACCCTCGCCGTGCAACACGACATCACGGTGGTGCAAATTGACGACGGGTGGCAAAAGGAAATTGGTGAGTGGACCACCGTGAACGAGGTGTGGTCAGTGCCGATGGAACAGATGGCGACCGAGATCACCGACGCGGGAGCGACCGCGGGCATTTGGACGGCACCGTTCCTTGCCATTGACGGCGGGTCAATCGCGAGGGAACACCCCGAATGGTTGGTTCGCAACGGCGACGGCCTGCCGACAACTGCTCTGTTTCACGCGGGCTGGGGCGGAAAGATCTTCGCCCTCGACACCACTCATCCCGACGTCCTCGCGCACATCGAGCGAACATTTCGGACATTGCGCGATCAAGGATTCGACTATTTCAAAATCGACTTTCTGCACGCCGCTGCGGCCGTCGGTCGACGCCATTCCGAGAGTTCCACACGAGCTCAAGCTTTGCGATCGGGCTTGGAGGCGGTGCGCGCCGGCATTGGTGACGACGCCTATCTCGTGGGATGCGGGTGTCCTCTCCTCAGTGCGGTCGGGGTCGTCGACGCCATGCGGGTCTCGATGGACGTTGCGCCATTCTGGGAGCCTCGACTCTTTTTCCCCGGCTACGAGGACGTGACCGTCGCCGCGCGAAATGCCGTGGGGCCCTCGCTCCTTCGTGCCCCGTTGCACCGGCGCTGGTTCACGCTCGACCCGGACTGCGTCTTGTTACGACAGGTTGATACGGAGCTCACGTCCGAGGAGCGAAAGGTTGTTGCGGACGGTGCCATCGCGGCGTCCGGCTTTGTGGTCCTGTCCGACCGGTTGAGCCAGTACGGAGCAGCCGAATGGAAGGAAGCCGCCCGTCTTTTCGAGACTGGGCAACAGGGCTCGCGGGCAACGAGGCATCTCGAGGATCCATTGTGTGAGGATCTCGTCATCACGTGGGACGGCGGTCGAGCGACCGTCAATTGGCACCGGGTGACGAGCATGGTGTCCACCCAGCAGAACTAACGAAGAGCGGCGATGTCCTGACTGATACCGGCCTTGATCGCGTCGCGTGACGTCGCGTCGAGACGGTCTTTCGTGCTGCGATACGCGTTGCCATCGAGGGCGGCGAGCGTGGTGGCAACTTCGTGAGCTCGCGCCACGACCGCATCCACCGACACCAACTCGTCAAAAAATCCTGCCGCCAACGCTTCGGTGTTTTCGAATACGTGCGACAGCGTGACCGCTCTATGTAGCGCCGACGGCGTCAGTCGACGTCGACAAATCTCCAATGTTCCAAGAGGAACGGTCATGCCAATGGACACCTCATTCACGGCAATCTTGTAGTGACCAAAGGGTCCAATGCGGTAGTCGGTGCTCAGCACCAAAAAGGTTCCCATTGCCATGGCGTGGCCACCAACGGCGGCGATGACGGGTACGGGGGAATTGACGATCTTTTCAGCCAAGCGAAAACCCGACTCCAAGAGATCGACCGCTTCCCCGCCGCCCGCGCGCAGCACCGAGAGATCAAATCCCGCACTGAAGATTCCGTGTCGTCCGGTCAAAATGACGACCTTGGACCGTGCCGCTTCATCGAACGCCTGGTGCGTCGCCGCGAGCACGGCGGGTGACAGTGCATTGACTTTTCCGTCATCAATGGTGAGCGTGGCAACGTCGCCCGACACACTGACATGAACTAGGTCACTCATTCGCACCTCCCCGCTTGATCCTATTGAGCGCGGTAACGCCGCGCCCACGATTCGGGAAGTGTGTCCGCCAAGAAAGCGAAATGAGGCTCCCCTAGAGGAGCCTCATTTCTTGAACCGTGGTGTTATACGTAAACCGCACAACGACCATCTGGAGCGGACGACCGGGCTCGAACCGGCGACCTCGACCTTGGCAAGGTCGCGCTCTACCAACTGAGCTACGTCCGCGTCGGGGATTAGTTTAGCCTACGAATCGAGATCAACCAACTCTTCCTCGCGAACTGGTGTCTTGAGGAAATAGTCCGCCTCCTCAGCGATGTAGTCACGCAGATCGGCCAATTCGGGAATCAGCCTCGCGCATCCGAGGAGCCCGTATTCCAATTGATCCACGTAACCAAAGACTGTGACGTTCAGCGCCAAACCCGCCATCAATGGTCCTAGTGGCGCAGCGGTGGCCACTCGATGTCCACTCAACCACAGTGGAATCGGCGGACCCGGCACCGACGACACCACGACGTTCGCGACGGGCGGCAGGTGATCGTAGAGCTCGAGGGCCGCCAGTGTGCGTCCGGCGGCGGATGTGAACGTGGGGCCGGCGGCCGCGGCCAGATTCATCAATAGGCGTGCGCTTTGTTCTCTTTGCTGCTCCGCCGCGATGGCCTGAGCCTTCGTAATCGCTCGCAAGCGTTCTTCGGGATCTTCGACGTCGGCGCGAAGTCCGAGCAGCATCGCGGAAATCTGGTTACCCATCGCGTCTTCTGCACCTTGACGGCGAACATTGATCGGAACGAACGCGACGAGGTCCTTCGTCAGAACTTCCCCACGAGCATCGAAGAGTCGCCGAAGCCCACCCGAAACAGTGGCCATCACAAAGTCCGTCACGGACGCGCCTCGACTCTTCGCCGCGGTCTTGACCTCATTGAGATCAACGCGAAGTCGCGTGAACTTCTTCGAGTGTCCCGGCGTCCCGTTGATCGACGTGCGCTGCGCGTGGAAAATATTGGGTTGCTTGAACTCGTCGTCGTGCGACTCGGTCTCACTTGACTCCACCGTCTTCGCTACCCGCTCGATCACTTCGGCGGCGCGCTCCATCCCCGCTGCGACGACTTCCACGAGAGCGCCGGGTCGGCGCAGGAGTTCTCCCGCTGTACGAGACAGCATTTCTATGGGCGTCGGTAGCGGAGGAGGTGCCACGGTTTCTTCCCGAGGAGTCGGCTCGCGCACACTCGGTGAGATGTCAAAGAGCCTCGCGAACGTGGCTGCCCCCGACACGCCGTCAGCCAGGGCGTGGTGGATCTTCATGACGATGGCGGCTCGCCCATCAGCCAGACCTTCAATGACGTTGAGCTCCCACAAGGGTCGATCAGGCACGAGTTCTCGACTCATCACTCGCCCGACGAGAGCATCAAGCTCCGCTTCCCCGCCCGGGGACGGCACCGCGCGTCGCACGACGTGAAAATCGATGTCAAAGTCGGGGTCTTCCGCGCAGACCGGCCACGCCAGATCGAAGGGGGTCCGCAGAATGCGTTGCGAGAGAACAGGAATCTCGTGGACGCGGGCGGCCACGTTGGCCTTAATAATTTCGAAGCGTTCACGGGGATCGCGATCGTCGGTGACATCAAGTTCAATGATGACGCCGATGTGCAGTGGGGCCGACGGCACCTCGAGGGTTACAAATGCACTATCCAGCGGATCCAGGACTCGAAACGTCATTTGCCAGTACTCCCAAAACCACCATCTCCGCGAGTTGCCGGCGGTAACTCTTCGACTGAATGGAAGAAGATCGATGGTACTGGCAGAATGACCAGTTGCGCGATGCGGTCACCGGTGTGGACCGTGTAGTCCGTGTGAGGGTCAAGATTGATCAGCGATACGCGTACTTCGCCTCGGTACCCCGGGTCGATCAATCCGGGTGCGTTTGCGCAGGTCACGCCGTGATTCGTTGCCAGTCCGCTGCGCGGTAGGACGAAACCCCCGTGTCCTTCAGGCACCGCCACATAGATGCCAGTGCCCACGAGTGCCCGGCCCCCAGCCGCCGCCAAGGTCACCGTTTCATTTGCTACCAAATCACATCCGGCGTCACCCTCGTGGGCGTAGCGAGGCACACTCGCGTGCTCACCAGCGACCCTGATCGGGACTTCCATAAACTCCAAGGTTAGTGGTCATTTCGCGCGCCGGCGAGGGGAATCACTATCCTGCGCAACGTGCTCGTGTGGATGGATCTTGAAATGACCGGTCTCGAGCCGCAGCGACACGTCATTGTGGAGATTGCGACCGTGGTGACGGACGATGACCTCAACGTCATCGCCCAAGGTCCGGACCTGGTGATCCACGCGACAGACACTGAACTTGCCGAAATGGGTGACTTCGTCACCCGGATGCACACCCAGTCAGGTTTGCTCGAGCAGATTCGGTCGGCCTCTCTCACAATGGCCGATGCGGAAACAGCCACTCTTCAATTCCTGCGTGAAGCGGGTGTCGACGAAGGAGTGATGCCGCTGGCCGGAAACTCTATTGGCACGGACCGACGATTTCTCCAGGAGTACATGCCAGAGCTGGAGCGGTTCTTCCATTACCGCAACGTCGATGTCTCGACGTTGAAGGAACTCGGGCAACGGTGGTACCCGCAAGCCCTGCGTCAGCGGCCGGAGAAGGCAACGAGCCACCGGGCCTTAGACGACATTCTTGAGTCCATCGCCGAATTGCGCTTCTACCGCGACGTCCTGATGATTCCCCGCGAAACACCCGATTCGGCCGAAACACAGAACTAGCCTCACTTTTACGCGGCGCAAAGGAGTACCCATGAGTGACACGCCAATGACCATCCAGGAAGCAACGGCGCAGATGACCGCTCCTGGTCAAATGTTTGAGATGGATGTCGCCGAAATTCGCGGCATTTCCTATCGCGTATGGAAGCACGCTCCCGCCAATCTGAAGCAGGTCTTGGACCTCTCCTTGAACCACGCGGACAAAGATTTTCTGGTGTACGAAGACGAGCGATACACCTTCGCGGAGCACTATCGCATCGCAGCAACCTTGGCGCACCGACTACGCGCCATGGGCGTGGACAACGGCGATCGGGTCGCCGTGGCCGCACGGAATCTGCCGGAGTGGGTCTTCACGTTTTGGGGAACCATCGCGGCGGGTGGCATCAGCGTGCCGCTCAACGCCTGGTGGACGGGCGAAGAGTTGGCGTACGGGCTGAGTGATTCCGGAACCGTCATCGCCGTTGTCGACGAAGATCGCCTGGCACGTATTCGCCCTCACCTCGACGAACTCGAATACTTGCGCGAGATCATCGTGATTTCTGAAGATCGGGGACGCCGTCCGGAATTGGGCGAGCAGCACCACCGCATCAATATTCGTGCGTTCGAGGACGTCCTCGGGGATGTGGCCGAAGACGCTCTGCCACCGGTCGTCGACATTCCGGGCGACGACGATGCCACCATTTTCTACACGTCGGGCACGACCGGACGACCCAAGGGTGCGGTGGGCACCCACCGCAACGCCGTCACCAACTTGATGAACCTGTTCTTTTCCGGACAACGAGGCACCGTGCGATTCGGTGGCGGCAACGTGGACAATGAAGGAGCGAGTATCCAGAACTCCTACCTCCTCAATATCCCTTTGTTTCACGCCACTGGATGCCTCGCCGTCATGATCACGAACACCGCGTCAGGCGGAAAACTCGTGATGATGCATCACTTCGACGCCGGTAAGGCGCTCGCGATCATCGAGAAAGAACGCATCACAACATTTGGCGGTGTACCCACCATCGCCATGCAAATTCTGGATCACCCCGACTTCGATTCTTTTGACACGTCGTCGGTGCGCTCCGTGTCCTACGGCGGCGCCCCTTCTCCTCCGGACCTCGTACGTCGCATTCGCGAGGCCTTCCCCCTCGGCCAACCCGGCAATGGTTACGGACTTACGGAAACGTCAGCGGCGGTGGCGCTCAACGGTGGCCCGGACTACGTCGCGAAGCCCGCCAGCTGCGGACCAGCCCTGCCCATTAATGACGTCGCCATTGTGCCCGAGGATTTCAACGGCGAGGAACCAACCGACGACTTGCCGAAGGGTCCGGACGTTACCGGTGAGCTCTGGATCAAGGGGCCCAATGTCGTGCGGGGATACTGGAACAAGCCCGTGGAGTCCGCCAAGGCCTTCACCAAAGGTTGGCTGCATAGCGGCGACGTGGCGCGTATCGACGAAGAAGGCTTTATTTTCATCGTCGATCGGGCCAAGGACATGATCATCCGAGGCGGCGAGAATGTGTATTCGGTGGAAGTGGAAGCAGCCTTGTTTGAGCATCCGGACGTCGCCGACTGCGCGGTCATTGGTATTCCACACCCCGTTCTCGGCGAAGAAGTCGGCGCGGTCATCGTTCGTCGACCCGGTCGTGACGTTGACGCCGAGGAACTGAAACACCACGTCGGCACTAAGTTGGCACGTTTTTCTGTTCCGGCACACATCTACTTTCGCGACGAGCCGCTCCCGCGAAATCCGGCGGGGAAGGTCCTCAAGCGCCAACTACGCGAAGAAATTATCGACAACTGATCGGTCGTATCGCCACTCAGTTTCGTGAGCGTCCTGAGGTACAAAGCCAACTCTCTTGAGAACGAGTTTTGACTTCAGGTTCTCGACATCAGTTTTCGCCACAACGTGATCAACTGCGCTGGACAACAAGGCTGCCCGCGTGAGTGCGATGGCTGCTTCGGTGGCGTAACCCATTCCCTGGAATGCCGGTGCGAGCCCGTAGCCAATCTCGACGGATCCATTGCGGGGTGGCGAATGGAAACCAGCCCCACCTACGAGAAGCCCGCTCTCGCGTACGCGAATCACGAAGGCGAGAAAGGGATTCAACGTCATCGGGTCCTCGCGAACCAGAAGTGACCATTGCGACGCCTTGATTTCGCCGAGAGTAGGAAAGCCTTCGCCCCAATTCTCCTCGCGCTCTCCACGCAAGATGGTCTGCACCAGGGGTGGTGCCAGCCACTCGAGATCCAGTCGCTCTGTTGCGATGCAGGGCACGGTCATGCGCCGATGCGATCCAGCGCGGACACGACGTCGGGTGCGAGCGTGATGTCGGCGGCCTCGCAGTTTTCGGCTAGGTGTGCAAGCGACGCCGTGCCAGGAATCGGCATGATCACGGGAGAGCGTTGAAGTAGCCACGCCAATGACAAGTGGGCCGCGCTGTAGCCGCTGGAACGCACGATCTCATCCAATGGTCCCCCCGCTCGCGCGAGCTGTCCCGCGGCAACGGGAAACCACGGTATGAAACCAATATTCTCGCGTTCGCAGTATTCGAGCACGCTTTCGCTCTGTCGATTTCCCAAGTTATAGAGATTCTGCACCGTCGCTATCGGCACGATCGCGCGAGCTCGCTCAATGTTCTCAACTGACACTTCGCTCAGCCCGATGGCTCGGACCTTTCCTTCGCGTAGGAGATCGGCGAGCGCACCAAATTGTTCGTCCGCGTCCATCGTCGGGTCAACACGATGCAATTGGAAAAGATCCAAAGATTCCTGGCCAAGCCGTCGTAGGGACAACTCGCACTGCTGACGCAAATACGCCGGGCGTCCGCAGGGAACCCATTGATTCGGTCCCGTTCGTAGCTGTCCGGCTTTCGTCGCGATGCGAACATTGCCGTAGGGGTGGAGGGCTTCGCGAATCAACTCTTCGGACACGTGGGGGCCGTATGAGTCAGCCGTGTCTATAAAGTCGACGCCCAGTTCCACTGCACGTCGCAGAACCGCCCGGGCGTTCTCGAGATCATCGGGATAGCCCCACACACCCGGGCCCGTAATGCGCATCGCGCCGTAGCCCAGTCGACGAATGGTTTGGTCCGCGTACGTAAAGGTGCCGGATCCAGCGGTCATGATTCCCCCCAATGTTCCGCAGCGACGCTACCGGTTGGACGCCTCCGTGCGACGGATCTTGGTCGACACAGCACACGGCGGGCCGCCCCGAAGGACGGCCCGCCGTGTGCTGTGAACAGAGATTTACTTGTTGGGCTGCGGAGTCACGCGAAGGTACGGCTTCAGAGCCTTGAAACCCTTCGGGAACTTCTTCTCCGCGTCTTCGTCCGACACGGCCGGCACAATGATCACGTCATTGCCGTCGGTCCAGTTCACGGGCGTCGCGACCTGGTAGTTCGCGGTCAACTGCAACGAGTCCAGCACACGAAGGATCTCGTCGATGTTGCGTCCGGTCGACGCCGGGTACGTGAGGGTCAACTTGACCTTCTTGTCCGGCCCAATGACGAACACGCTGCGCACGGTCAACGTGTCGTTGGCCGCCGGGTGGATCATGTCGTACAAACCCGCGACTTCGCGATTCTCGTCGCCGATGAGCGGAAAGTTCAAAGCGGTGCCCTGCGTCTCGGCGATGTCGCCCTTCCACTGGTCATGCGAGTCCACCGAGTCCACCGAAAGACCAATGATCTTGGTGTTGCGAGCATCGAACTCCGCCTTGCGCTTCGCGAACGCACCCAATTCCGTCGTGCACACCGGCGTGAAGTCTTTGGGGTGTGAAAACAGAATGCCCCAGCTGTCGCCGAGCCATTCGTGAAAGTTGATCTTGCCTTCCGTGGTCTCCGCCGAGAAGTCCGGCGCCACATCTCCGAGGCGAATCGCCATGGTGTCTCCTTTTCGAGTGAAATTCGCACCTTGGTGGGGCGAACGTCGTCATTATCTTAGGAGGAAGTACGTAATTTGCACAAATCCTGACTGAATTTGTCAAGATTTGTCACGGGAACAGAAACGCGACGTGCGAGACTAAATCACCATGTCAACTCCTTCTTCTCGCGTTATCGCCGCCTTCGACCTTGACGGCACTTTGACCGAGGGCGGCAGCGTCTTTCGGTGGCTGCGCGCGGTTGGAGGAAACGCTGTCGCCTATCGGGCCGCACTCGTGCGAACCTTCCCTTTAGCCTGGGGGGTGTTACGGAGCGGTACCGCGGCCGACGAGGCCAAGGAATCCCTTTTTACTGGTGTTCTATCCGGACGGAGCTTGTCGGAAGTCCAGGCGCAGTCACGAGTATTTGCCGCAGCGCACCTTGAGCGCCGGGGTCGAGCGGTGACGCTGGCACGACTGCGATGGCATCTTGACCATGGACACACGGTGGTTTTAGTGTCGGCGTCGCCCGAAATCTACGTCGGAGAGATCGCCCACGCGCTCGGCGCCCACGGCTTCGTCGGAACGCGCCTCGCCGTTGATCCACTCGGACGCTTGACGGGTGGCTACCTTGGTCACAACTGCCGTGGCGAAGAAAAATTGCGCCGCCTTCACGAATGGATGGCGGACAATGACGTTTCCGCTGATACCGAGGTCTACGCGTACGGAAATTCGAGGGGAGACCGCCGATTGCTGGCGGGTGCTGCCCACCCGTACGACGTTGGAAAATTAGGACGATTCGGGGCGCTTCGCGCCTACCCGCGACTTACGACTGACCCCGCGCTCTAGTACATGGTGACGTTCGGTGCCAACGGCACCAGCCCGCTCGCGCGACCGTCGTAGGCGACTTCCACCGTGGCGACCTGTTCGCGCCACGCGGCCACCGAGTGCCCAAAGGCGCTCACGAGACCCACGCTCAATTCGTAGTCCCCGTCCAGCAACGGCAATTCCGGCAAACCAACCCCGAGACGTTGGGAACCCGCGGAGAGTGAAACGGGTGACCCCGTCGGGTCGGTGCGGGCTACGAGAGTGCCGTCATGGGTGTGCAGTTCGAGAACGAAATATCCCTCGAAAGGTTCCGTGGCGGACAATGCGACTTCGAAGTTAAACGGCTCATTCGTGCGAGCGCTGAATCGACCGGTGGCCGTTGACACCGATTCGATCATGACCGACACGGCGGGAGGAGCTTCACCTTCGCTCGGGCGACCCTCCCCCATGAGCGCTTCTCGAAAGATCCTGACGGAATCCCCTGAAGGTCCATCCGCGATCATTCGACCGCGATCCAAGACGATGGCACGGTCACACAACGAGCGCACCTGATCAGCGTTGTGCGATACCAGCATGATCGTGCGACCTTCGAGTTGAAACTGGCGAATCCGGTCCATGCACTTCGCCTGAAAACGTTCGTCGCCCACCGCCAAGACTTCATCGACGACGAGAACATCGGGATCGACATTGACCGCCACGGCAAATGCCAGTCGCACGTACATGCCGGACGAATAGAACTTCACTTGCGTGTCGATAAACCCTTCGAGCTCGCTGAAGTCCACAATCGTGTCGAACATACGGTCGACGTCTTTGCGTGAAAATCCGAGCATGGAGCCCGATAAGTACACGTTGTCGCGTCCGGACAATTCCGGCTGAAACCCCGCACCCAGCTCCAACAATCCCGCCAAAGTTCCGCGCACCAGGATTTGACCGCTATTGGGTTTGAGAACTCCGCAGATGCACTTCAACAACGTGGATTTACCCGATCCATTTCGACCCAAGATCCCGACCGTCTGACCTGAGTCGATGGCAAAACTCACTTCGTCCAGTGCTTGCAAGTCCGTATAGGTTCCACCACCCGGGTGAATGATGCGATCTTTGATGGAACGGTGCCGCTCGTGATATAGGCGAAAACGCTTCGAGATCTGGTCGACCTCAACAACAGCAGTCACTACAGTTCCTCCGCGAAATTTCCTTCAAGACGGCCAAAGACCGAGATCGCCAGCGCAAACAAGGCAACGCCCGCCGCCAGCACCCCCAAGTTCAAGATCACGTAGGTCGACATCGGCCACGTGGGCAGCACCGTCAGCGTGGGATGACCAGGGGCCAAAGATTGCACCACTGGAGTGGCGTAGATCACCCGCTGAAACGTCATCACCGTGGGCGTCACCGGATTCAGCAGATAGAGCCACGTCAAGTTAAGACCACGAACGTGATGAAGTCGCTTGGAGACTTGTGCCTCGAAAGAATAAATAATCGGCGTCAAGAAGAACCACATTTGCAGGGCCACTTCAATCAGGTGCCGTGTGTCGCGAAGGTACACATTGATGGCCGACAACAAGATTCCCAAGCTTCCCGCGAAAATCGCGAGGGACAAGATGGAAAATGGCAGCAACCAGATCATGCTCCAGTCGGGTCCGCGCCAGAACGCGACCATGAACAGAACCATGACCCCACTTTGAATCAAAAAATAGATGAACGAGGTTCCGACCGTGGAGAGAGCCAAGATTTCACGCGGGAACGCGACCTTCTTTACAATCCCCGCCCGATCAACAACGATGCTCGTGGACGTAATGATCACGGAGAAGAAGAAGTTCCACACCAGGAGTCCCGCGAACAGGAACAAGGCGAAAGCCGGCATGTTGTTCTTCAAGATGAGTCCGAAGACAACCCAGTAAATCGCCAGAGTGGCCGCTGGCGCAAACATCGACCACAGGAGTCCGAGTGCGGACGCCTTGTACTTGATCTTGATGTCCGTGATGATGAAATACGTCAGGAGCTCACGAGCGTCCCAAATTTCTCGTAATCGCAGGCCGAACGAGGGCCGAGCAGAGACGACACGAACGGGGCGATCCTCGACCGGCCTTCGTGCCGGTGTCGATGAATCGGTCACTCTCAGTTGCTCCCGGAACGCACCGCCGAACGGTCGATGACGGCGTCAATGAAGCCGTAGTCCAGAGCTTCCTGTGCGGTGAACCAACGGTCACGATCTGAATCTGCTTCGATGCGTTCGATCGTTTGACCGGTGTGGAAAGCAATTCGTTCCGCGAGCATCCGCTTCATGTAAATGATCTGCTCCGCCTGAATTGCAATGTCCGACGCTTGGCCCTGCATCCCACCTTGCGAGGGTTGGTGCATCAAGATGCGGCTGTGCGGCAGCGCGAACCGCTTGCCCGGAGTTCCCGCGCACAGAAGAAACTGACCCATCGATGCGGCCATACCCACGCAGATCGTGCGAATATCGCAACTGACGTACTGCATGGTGTCGTAAATTGCCAAGCCGTCGGTGACCGATCCACCAGGCGAATTGATATAGAGGCTGATGTCTTTCTCGTGATCCTCGGCTTCGAGCAGGAGGAGTTCGGCACAAATACGGTTCGCGGAAGCCTGATCAACGACGGACCCGAGGAAAACGATGCGCTCCTTGAGGAGGCGCTGGTTGAGATCAAAGGACGGCATTCCGTCTGAGGCGGCGAGTTGAGTCATGCGACCAATCTACCGTGCGCGAGCGCAAATTCATTTGTTCCCGCGAGGGCGTGATCAGGAAGAAGGCGTCTTTCTTGCTCGACGGAGGGCTCGCGGCACGGCGAGGAGGCGTCCACCAGCACGCCACTGGGGCGAGGCGTAGACCGCGGCGAGTTCCTCGTGCAGCGCAATATTCTCCGATCTCGTGACCGATTGATCGTCGTCGGTATAAGCCTTCAGCTCGGCGGCGATCTCTTCGAGCTGACCAGTCAATTCAGCCAAGACCTCTCTCGCGCCGAGATGATTTTGGCGCTCATGCCACAAAGACCGCTCGTATCGTCGAACGATTTCTTCGTGCCGTGTGGCGTCTTCACTACGACGGACCGCGAACGCCCACTTCATGACAAACGAGGTATCGATAGCAAAGTTGCGCAAGAAACCGCGAGCTGCGAAATCCGAAACCCAATCCTCCACCGCTCGAGTGTTGACGTGGCTGGCTTCGGCAAAATCACTCGGGCAACTCGAGAACAGAATGTCATCCGACCACGACGTCAAGTGATCGAGGGCCCGAGGACATTGTGCCGGGTCGATGTGCTCGAGGCACTCGAGTGAAACCACGAGATCAAAGTGCTGGGGAAAGTTCTCGGGCAGCGATTCAGTAGCTGAGGAGACCGCAACGTACGGGGCCACGTGAGGCGCCACTGCGGAGATCGCGTAACTCGACACGTCGATACCCCACGCTTCGACGCCTCTCTCACGGAGCGCTTCGACCATGAAGCCTTTGGCGCAACCGACATCGAGCACCGTCTGTGGCCGAAATCGACTCACGATTCCCTCGGCAAAGTTGCCAAACGTCGCGGACCATAACTCCGAATGTTCATAGGGCGCGGTGTCGTAGGTCGCGTAGTAGTGCTCGCCGTACGCGAAGGTTCCCGTATTCGGATCCTCGGGCGACCGAGCGTGTGAATCAGATTCCGTCATGGGAGAACGCTAACTCTGCGTGCAGGTTCTGGTCGAGATCCACGTCAGCGCACTATCGTCGTTGCTGTCCGCGGGCGTGGCGGAATGGCAGACGCGCTGGGTTTAGGTCCCAGTTCTCTTTGAGAGTGGAGGTTCAAGTCCTCTCGCCCGCACAATTTACGAAGTCTCCGAACACCAGTTCGACAATGTGTGCTATTGTTGACTCGCTGTAGTTCGCCGCATCCGGCGGTGGAGACCGATTCGACGTGACTTTTCGAGTTGGACTCATTTCAACTCATTAGGAGTAGTCATGTCCATGTCCTTTGCCGATCTCGGTGTCTCTGATGCCCTTGTCCGACGCCTTGAAGCGCGCGGCATCCTTGAACCCTTTCCCATCCAAGAAGCCTCGCTTCCCGATGCTCTCGCCGGACGCGACATCGTCGGCAAGGCTCCTACGGGCTCTGGCAAGACTCTCGCCTTTGGCTTGGCCTTGATTTCGCGGACGCCGAAAGCTGCGCCTCGCCGTCCGACCGGCCTCGTGCTGGTTCCTACCCGCGAATTGGCCGCTCAGGTCCAAAAAGAGTTAGCCCAACTCACTCAAGATCGAGGCCGACGAGTTCTCTGCATCTACGGCGGTACGTCGTACAACGTCGCGCGCAAGGCATTGTCGATGGGCGTTGACATTGTTGTGGCATGCCCGGGACGCCTTGAGGACATGATGGAACAGCGCGCACTCGATCTCTCCAATGTGGAGACCGTGGTGATCGATGAAGCCGACCGCATGGCGGATATGGGGTTCCTCCCGGCGGTGCGTCGCATTGTCGAACAAACCAACGACCGTCGACACGTCATGTTGTTCTCGGCCACGATGGGGCCGGACGTCCAGTCACTGGTGAAGGAATTCACTCACGACGCCATCGTCCATGACGTCGTCGGAACGGAAGCTCCCAGTGAGGTCGACCACTTGTTCTGGCGCGTTCCGCGCGATCACCGCTCCCAGATCACGGCGGACATTGCCGATAAGTACGACCGTGCGATTGTCTTTACGCGCACCAAACACGGCGCCGACCGCTTGGCACGTCAGCTCGAAGATCGTGGCGTGTCCGCGGTGCCGATTCACGGCGACCGTACGCAGGCTCAGCGTGAGCGCGCACTCAAGAGTGTGAAGAACGGACAGATTCGTGTCCTCGTCGCCACGGACGTCGCCGCTCGTGGAATTCATATTGACGCTCTTCCGTGCGTCGTTCACTTCGATCCCCCGGTTCAGGCCACCGACTATCTCCACCGATCCGGTCGCACCGGTCGCGCGGGTGCCACTGGCGTGGTCATCTCCCTCGTCGGCGAAGACACAGTGGGTCAAGTTCGCCGTCTGCAAAAGGCGCTCGGCATTCCCGCCAATATGGATTCGCCGGAGGACGCTGTGGCGATCCGCCTCGGTGCCGTCGATGATGAGGCGGCCGCAGAGCGAGTAGATGGTCGTACGGCTCCCAAGTCCAACGACCGCCGTCGTTCGACCGCACCAAGCTCATTTGGTCGTGAGCGTGACAGCAGCCGTGACCGTGACAGCAGCCGTGACCGTGACAGCAGTCGTGAGCGTGACAGCAGTCGTGAGCGTGACAGCAGCCGTGAGCGTGATGTCGTCGCCAATCGGACGGAACGCCGTAGTTACGACAACGCCGCCAGCCGTCCGGAACGTCGCGATCGCCCCAACTTCGCCGACCGCCCGGCCGCTCCTCATCGACAGGATCGAGCGCCACACGCGTCACAGAGTCGAGACCGTGACGAACACCGTGGCCCGAAGAACCCGCGTCCGACGAGCACGGGTGCTCGTGGTCCCGAAGCCGTCGTGAGTTTCTTTAATGATTCCAAGGGATACGGCTTCGCCGTGGACTCCCAGGGTCAGGATCTCTTCATCCACTTTTCCAATATCGCCGGAACTGGCTTTAAGACCCTCCAGGCCGGCCAGCGCGTGAGTTACGAATTGGCGGAGGGGCCCAAGGGTCTCGAAGCTCGCAATGTTCGTGTCATGAGCGGTGGTGGTGGCGGAGACCGTCGACGTCGGTTCTAGTGTGTTCGCCATGAGCACAGAAAAGCCACTTGTCGAACCACACCTCGGACCCGCGCCGACCGACCTCGTCATTGATGACATTGTCGTCGGCGACGGCGCCGTCATTGAAAACGGTCAGACGGCCGTCGTTCACTACGTCGGTGTTTCTGCGTCAACGGGGAATCAGTTCGATGCGTCGTGGGATCGTGGCGAACCGCTCTCGTTTCCTCTCGGCGCCGGCTACGTCATCGCGGGCTGGGACCAAGGCGTCGCCGGCATGAAGGTGGGGGGACGTCGACGTTTGGTTATCCCCGCTCACCTCGGGTACGGAGATCGTGGCGCCGGTGGCGTCATTGCCCCAGGTGAGACCCTGATCTTTGTCGTCGACCTTCTCGAAGCGCGCTAGATATTGTCCACGGTGAGCTGACGCGTCAGGTCTCCGTAGCGTTCGCAGCAGATTTCGAGGAGCTGTCGCAATCTCTCGTCGGCACTCGACAAGCGGAGCAATTGCAATTGATCCAACGTCGCCATCGGCGTCACCGCACACAATTGCCACGCCCGTACACACGGATCGGCGGCGAAGCCGCATTCGGTATCGACACAACTATCCGGGTGCATCTCGCTATGAAGATTCCGCAGCGCTCGCACCGCAGATTCCGTCGCGGCGAGAAGAGCGGGCTCGGAAGGGGTCGCGACACCGGGCACGATTTCGACCACGGCTCGCGGATAGGGATCGTCACTTAGCCAGCCCAGGATATGGATCCTCTCTTGTCCATCAAC
Organism: uncultured Actinomycetes bacterium; assembly: GCA_903871335.1. GTDB lineage: Bacteria > Actinomycetota > Acidimicrobiia > Acidimicrobiales > RAAP-2 > RAAP-2. Next base: position 105,207 of record CAIQGE010000025.1, on the reverse strand, counting down.
CACGAGCATCGAACGACCATCACTGAAGGGGAAGACGGCCGCGGTCTCCACGAGCGTGCCGACGTCCACGCGCTGATCCCCACCACCGAACTCGGCACCTCTGGCAATCAAGCAAATCCCGAAACGTCCGTCACCAGCGCGCACGTCGTCGACTAACTGGCGATAACGAGGTTCAAACACGTGCAGCGGCACACGCTGGTGCGGAAAGACCACCGACGACAGCGGAAACATGGGAATCTCAAATGTGCCGCTCACATAGCCACACTACGGAGCAAACGGGTCGCTCGTGACGCCTAGAGGTTCCGCAAGACGCTCACGAGTTCGCGAAACGCCCGTCCGCGATGAGAAATCTCATTCTTCTCATCCGCCGACAGCTCTGAAAGTGTGCGACCGTCACCAATATCAAAAATGGGGTCATACCCAAACCCGCCGAGGCCCCGCGGGGAATGAATGATCCGCCCTTCGAGTACTCCCTCAACGACCGTGACGGAACCGTCGGGTCGAGCGACTGCCGCCACGGTTCGGAAACGAGCCGTGCGCTGTTCGTCCGGTACTGATGCCAACGCGTCCAGCAGCTTGACCACGTTCTTTTCGTCCGTCGCGTCAGCACCCGCGTAGCGGGCGGAATGAACCCCTGGCGCTCCGCTCAGCGCATCGACAAAAAGGCCGGTGTCGTCCGCGATAGCAGCCAGTCCGGTCGCGTCCAACAACGCACGCGCTTTCAGCAACGCATTGTCTTCCAGCGTCTCGCCGGTTTCGTCGACGTCGGGTACTTCTGGTGGTCGCGGAAGGAGGACAACACCTAGCGGCTCGAGAATCTCCGCGATCTCCAACGTCTTGTGCGCGTTCGCCGTCGCCAAGACGAACGTGGCGCTCACGAGCGCTCCGCCAGTGGAGCGGCGAGAATCGCGCGCTGCGCTTCATGGATCCGCTCAATGCCGCCAGCAGCCAAATCGAGCAACTCGTCGAGCTCCGCGCGAGTGAATGCCTGGTGTTCGGCGGTGCCTTGCACTTCAACGAAGGCACCACCGCCGGTCATCACGACGTTCATGTCCGTGTCCGCACGCGAATCTTCTTCGTAGGGCAAATCCAACATGGGGATTCCACCCACCACGCCCACGCTCACCGCCGCGACGAGGTCGCTCAACGCGTGCTCGCTGATCACTCCACGCTGGACGAGACGTGTGATGGCGTCATGTAGAGCCACGTAGCCGCCACAGATCGACGCCGTACGCGTTCCCCCGTCGGCCTGGAGGACATCACAATCCACCGTGATCTGTATGTCGGGAATCTTGGCGAGGTCGGTGACCGTACGAAGTGACCGCCCGATCAGTCGCTGTATCTCCTGCGTGCGACCCGACTGTTTGCCCTTGGCGGCCTCTCGGCTGGCACGCTCGGGTGTGGAGCCCGGCAGCATCGAATATTCCGCAGTGACCCACCCTTTGCCCGTGCCCCGCAGCCACCGCGGGACGTCCTCTTCGATCGAGGCGGTGCAGAGAACTTTGGTACGTCCGAAGCTGACCAGGACGCTTCCCGCCGCCATCTCGGTGTAGTCGCGCACAAAACTGAGCGGGCGGGGCTCATCAACACGTCGTCCGTCAGCTCGCACAAAATCGCTGGTGTTCATTACATACTCCTCGGGTCGGCCACGTAACGGTAGCCGCTCGACCTAGAAGTAAATGATCTTCTTCGCTCGTTCCACGACGTCGTCCACGTCGTCCGTCCAGGCTCCCGTCGACAGGTATTTCCACCCATCGTCGCAGGCCACGGTCACGATGGTGGCTTCGACGTCGTCGGGAATTTCTTGCGCGCACTTGACGGCCCCGGCCATGATCGCTCCCGATGAAATTCCCACGAAGAGACCAATTTCCGACATGGCGCGCGTGAACTCAATGGATTGCTTCGGTCGCACGACCACCTTACGATCCAGCAATTCGGCCCCGTTGTTCTGTGTGAATACGGGCGGAATGTAACCATCGTCCAAACTTCGCAGTCCGTCCACTGTTTCTCCGCTCGGCGGCTCAATGGCCCACACCTGCACACCAGGCTTATGGTCCTTTAAGTACCGACCCACACCCATCAAGGTTCCCGAGGTACCAAGACCAGCTATGAAGTGCGTGATCTCGGGCACGTCGGCCAGGATCTCGGGACCCGTCGTACGGTAATGGGCATCCGGATTCGCGGGATTGGCGTACTGGTAGAGGAACACCCAATCAGGATTTTCCTCCGCGAGCGTCTGGGCCATGCGGACCGCTCCGTTGGAGCCCTCGGTTCCGGGCGACATGATGATCTCAGCTCCCCACACCCGCAGGAGCTGCGTTCGCTCGACGGAGACGTTCGACGGCAGAACTACTTTGAGGTGGTAGCCCCGCATGCGGCAGACCATCGCGAGCGCAATGCCCGTGTTTCCACTGGACGGTTCGATCAATATCTGCCCCGGCACACCAGGCGTGAGAACGCCGTCTCTCTCGGCCGCATCCACGAGGGACAACGCCACGCGATCTTTGACCGAACCGGCGGGATTGCGACCCTCGAGTTTCACCCAGATCTTGACATTCGCCTTGGGCGACAACGCGGAGGCGTCAACAACCGGAGTGTTGCCGATCAGATCGAGAACGGAGGCGTATCTGGTCACGCCGTGGCACCGCCCGCCACGGCGGGCAACAACGTGATCTCGTCGCCATCCTTGGTTGCTGCCGTTAGGCCGCCGATGTAGCGAACGTCATCATCATTGACATAGATATTCAGAAATTTGTGCAAGGAACCGTCCGCGTTGAACACCTGCGCTTCCACCCCCGGAAATTCCGCCACCACTTTCCCGAGAATCTCACCGATGGTGGCACCCTCGACGGACAAGGTTGCATTCCCACCGACGGCGGCTCTCAAGACGGTCGGAATACGAATAATTGATGCCACGTCAGACCTCACAAACCCAAGTAGTAATTCTTGACAAACTTGGTCACATATTACGGGTTTGTTGATGCGCTGAGTCAGGAATTTACGCCGTGCGGTTTGGGCGGTAGACCCCCGCTAGTTGCAGGAAAGATCCGCCCACGCCCAAGATCAGGCCTACCGCGAGTCCGTGAGACGGCACCGCGAGCCAATGAAAGAGCGACCCGTGGATGAGGTGGTCGATGGAATATTTCCCGGCGCCGAAAGTGGCGGGGACCAGGCTCATGACGGCGATGGCGAGGCAATATTCAATGCCTTGTCCATTGTTGAAGACGAAGAAACCATTCTTGCGGTGAACCGTCACGATGGCCACGACCATCAGAGCAATGAGAGCGCCAGCCGCGATGGGTGTGAAGAATCCGAGGACCAAGAGGACACCGGTACCGAGCTCGGTTAATGCCGCGAGGGCCGCGTTCAGGCGTCCGGGACGCATACCGATGGAGTCAAACCACTTTGCGGTGCCGTCCAATTTGCCACCACGAAAGACTTTGTAGAAGCCGTGAGCGAAAATCATCCCGCCCAGAAAGACCCGGACTATCAACAATGTCGCGCTCATCGCCGTATCGACGTGTTCCATCAGACCTCCTCGAACAACTGCGATCACATTAGGGGTCGATCGCCAGATCTCAGGCGAAATGAAAGAGGTGCCCGGTGAGCGAAAGTCCCGTGGCGATCACCAACATCAACCCGGCCATCCGCGTCGGCCACGAAGCTGGCAACTCACGGCCGGACAAACCCGACAGCAAATCCAACACCATACTGACGAGCGCGACCGTCAACAAGAGAAGTGCGACCTGCCAAAATGGCGGCACTGAATGTGAACTCAGAGCTATCGTCGCGGCCGTTCCGACGATCGAGACCGCCAGGACCTTGCCCATGTTGCGAGGCACCACACGGTACAACCAGTCCCCCACTTCGCGAGCCAGCACTCGCCCTTTCAGGAATGATCCGATCGTCACGATGGCCGTAATGACGACCACCATCCAGGACATTCCCAAAATCGTGTACAAGATGAGTGCGACAAAGATCGAGCGCGCGACCAGCGAACTGATTTCCCAGCGGAAAGACTGATCCGGTAGTTCACCGGGGTGTACGTCGCGTAGTCGCCGCGGATACGCGAAAGCGATCATTGTGGTGAACACGTAGCGTGCAGCCACGACACCGACGACGATCCAGCCAATGTCCGCCGAGTGCACCGTCAAGGGAATGTGCAAGTTCGCCACGATCGGTAACGTCGCCACTAATTTCGACGCGAGGTAGCCACCAAAAAGAGCGCCCACGATGACGTCGCCGGATCGTAACCACCAATCGTGGAATTCTCCCGGGTGGTCCCGAACGAACGGGCGAATCTTGGTGATCATCACCGGTAGGCCACACCAGATCGCGCCCAGAGTCAGGGCCGTCACCGTCATGTGCACACTGAACAGATGCCCGGTGCTCACGCCAGCCAGGAGTACCCACGTGAACGCGGCGAGACCGGCGAGAGCGTCCAGTAATCCCAAGATCAAGATCGCGAGGAACAAGCCGTAGTGCGGCGGCAGCGGATAGCCGTGCGTCTGCTGCGCCGCCATGGCCCCGAGGGCGAGGCCAGCGACCGGCAACAGCACCGGAGCGCTGCCCAGCGGTGCGCGAAGGTACGACGCGTCGGACGTCAGAGCGGCACCCAAAACGCTGACGGAGGCAAGGCGGGACGGGCCGACAATGCTCCAGCGATCAATGACCTGGTGTCCGGGTAGCCGCCACGTGCCGATATGGTCGCCAAAGTGCTCACGGTCGTCGCCATAACCGCGGTGTACCACTTCAGCAGTTCGGTTTGACGCGTGGTGGTGAGAGCCCGACGGGTCCGTCTTGGATGCGATGGTGTTCAAGTGACTCCCACTCACCGAGCTCATCGTGCGAGCCAGTGCCACTCCCGCTGCCGCCGTGGACAACGCCGCAGCGGTTCCCGCGAGCCGTCCCATAGTGGACTTGGGGGTCGAGGTGGGCTGGTAGTGATGGAGGTGTAGCGGATCTGTCGCGACGAGGAAGTGATCGAACGCCGCGACGCTGGGCAACGACACCGCCACACCCGACATCGGAGTGCCGCCCGACGACGTCACCACGAACAATGGTTCCCCTGGCGTAATGCGAGACAACAGGGATCGATTGACGTTCACGTTGGCTGCCACCTGGCCACTCGCGTTAGCCGTGGCGTGTGCGACCAAGTATGTGCCCGCCAAGTACAACGAATGTGTTTGTCCGGCCCAGGCCGTCGCCACGGGCACCGTCAACGTGGCAATCCCCGCAGGATCGGCTTCGGCTTGAGCGAGGACAACGCCCGCTGAATGCATCACCACCGACACCGTGGAGTGAGGCACTAAGCCCGTCGTGAGCAATGTCAGCACTTCGTACTTGCCGGGCCCGGGGAAGCCTCCCGAGGGGAAGGGCAATGTTCCCCCACGAGCCAAATCAATCATGGATGTCACGTTCACCGGTTGCACGCCCACCAGGGTCGTGTTCGGCGACGATGGTCGCACCGCCTGCAGCCACGGCAGCGGAGATGTCCCGGTGGGCACTTGGAATCGACCGAGGGGCTCGCTCGCGACTGCGCCAATGATGGCTGCCGCACCAGGGGCCAAACCGGAGGTGACGGTGTGCACGCTCACGCCCGAGCGTGTGAGATGCGTGGTCCCTTGTGAGGGCAGGGTGTTGGGAAGCTTTCCGCCCAGACTTACCGGCAGCACAGCTGGAGCGGGAGCAATGGTGAGGGTGGCGCTCACGGGTGCGGCGATGTAGTCCGCGGTGCCCAACGACACCTCCACGTGATAGATCCCCGGCGTACTCGGCGGCGACGAAACGCACGTCGCCCGATCTCGACCACTGCAATACGCAAAGAGCAGACCGGGTGTGGCCGGAGCCACGGATACCGAGACCCCGTGCGGCAATCCATCGGCCACCACCGTCTCGTCGGCCACAGTAATGACCGCCGTCGCGGGCGCCACCGTGAAGAAGACCGCCACGGGCGACGCCGCGAGAAAAGCCCCCGAGCCCACCTGTGAAGCGATCACGGAGCACTCGCCCGCTCCCGTAATGCTCAAGACGTCACCGTTGACCGCACATGATCCTTGCGCCTCGTAGGACACCGGCAAGCCCGAGGATGCCGTCGCGTGCAGAGTAAATGGGCTCGCCCCGTAGACGAGGTCCGGCAACGGATCGAACGTTATTGACTGCCCCAGCGCGCGTAGCGACGAAACGATCGTGGCGGGCGCTGACGTAGCCCCGCTCGACGTTGCCGTGATCGAAAACGTGTACGTCGCACCGGCCGGCAAAGCGGTGATCGTGCACCAGTTTTTCGCCCCCGTGCGCGGGGAGGACGAGCACGATCCTCCGCTCGTCGCCACGTCATAGGACGTAATGGTGGACCCCCCCGACGAGGCCGGTGCGAGCCAGTAGACGGTAGCGTCCGCGACGCCCGGACCCGAATGCAACCAGTGAACACTCAACGGTCTCGGGCTCGTTGGTCCGACACCTGACGCGGTTCGGTGGGCGCTCGTTGCTCCTGCGGATCCGACGAACCACGGTAGGAGTGCCAAAAGGAAGATCACGCCACCCAGCACGGTGCGCGCCTGCGGGATTCGTCTCAGCATGGGCGGGACCGATGGCACAATGCCTGAAAATCTATATGTTCCCCACACGACGTACGAGGCAGGTGTTCTCACCTTCGCCCACTCGGGGCGCGGGCCATTCTCGCGAGTGCCGAAACTACGCCTCGCCTTGGATGAAGTGCACGATGCGACGGGTGAGTGCCTTCGGTGCCCAACGCGCCGACACCACTCCAATTTTGTTCGTGACACCCGGTATCGCCACCACGCGACCTTTCGCCATCGCGGACAAGGCCGCGTCGGCCATGTGCGATGACGTCGGAAGCTTCATCATCTTGGCCAGTCGCGAATTCTCGGCCTTCGCGGTCGAGAAGAAACCGGATTCAAAGGCGCCCGGACAGAACGCGGTGATCTTCACGCCCGACCCACGAACCTCCTCGGCGAGCGCTTCGGTGAAACTCAGCACGTAGGCCTTGGACGCGTAGTACGTGGCCATCCCCGGACCTGGTTGAAAAGCCGCCGTTGAAGCGACATTCACGATGTTCCCTCGACCTCGTTCGAGCATTCCAGGTAGGCACGCCCGCGTGAGTTCCGTCACGGCAACGCAATTGACATCAATCATGTCGTGCATCGTCTTCGCCGACAGGGTCGCGACGTCACCTAACGCGCCGAAGCCGGCGTTGTTGATCAAAATATCAACGTCACCGAGTTCTGACGCCACGCGAGCTACGCCCTCGTCGGTGGCGAGGTCCGCCACGACGACGGATGCGTTGGTCAGAGTGTCCGCCAGTTTCGTCAGTTCTTCACGATTGCGTGCGACGAGCACGACGTCATGTCCTTGTCGGCTCAAGCGGATCGCCATCTCGCGTCCCACGCCACTTGACGCTCCCGTGACCAGAGCTTTGGACATGGCATCCTCCTGATTGTCGACATTCAACGTGAGAACACCTTATTGAAGCCATCGTCCCGGTGCCACCAAGAACCTAGGGCGCGGGATCCGCTCCCTGCTCCATGAGTCTTTGTCGCCATCGCCACGCGGCGCGGAGCGCTGCTTCGCCCGACGGAGCGAAGGGTTTTTCACTGAGCAGCGTATCGATCACGCCGCGTTCGAACGTGAAACCGGCGACACCCACCGAGTCCGATGGTGACCGAAGGGATCCTTCGGGCGAATCGGTCACGAGATCCCGCAGCACCTCATCGAAAGTCGAGTCCGAGAAGACGGCCGCGCACAAGATTTCGAGATTGCCGATGACGGGATTGATCCCGATTCCGGTGATCCAGATCCGCAGACCCCCCGACGCGAGGGCGTCTCGAAATCGGTTCACGATCTCATCATCCGCCACGTCCTCGTCCATGCCCAAAAGTTCTTCCGCGAACTCGCGAATGACCAGATCGCTGAGATTGGCGTCGTCGCCCCACGTCGTCGCGTCGTCACGACGAGGTTGAAAGACCCCGCAGGGCACGACGTGCCATTGTCCTTGCTCGGTCGCGACCGCGGTGGGGTCGCGTCGATGCACGAGGAACGTCGCACGCTCATTGTCGTGATCCACTCGAAGCGTCACCACGGTGACACCGATGATGACCTTCCTGCCCCCGAGGTTCGTCAAATCACCGAGGGCGCGTCGCAAGGTGGCGTGCTGTACGTCGTCACCCACCAATTCCCATTCGTGACGCATGGCCTCACCCTCGTCAAAGAATTCGAAGTAGCGCATCACGCCCAGTGTGAGACAGATGCCGTGATCACCAACAGAAATGTCGCACGCTTGATAACACACGCGGTCCGCGAAAATGCCCGGTGACGCGAGCCGCTGCACCGCGCTGCTGTAACGCTCGCCCCTCGAACTCCCGGGGGGCAGTACTCCCACGGCGGGTGTTGGTACGGGACGCCGTGGTGACTCGATAGTGCCGGCTAGGCGGAGTTCAAGGTTGTTGGTCGGAACCGGTCCCGCGAGCTCCCATTCACGAGGCACGAGTAGCGGACCGTGCTCTAGCGTCGCTCCGTAATACGCCATCACTCGACCGATTGCCGATTGATCAGTTCTCAACGAACGCCGTTGATGAATCCACTCGTCCACGGTGCGCGCGACGGGCGGAGGTTGGTCCATGACCCATGCTCTCACGCACGGGTGGACTGCTACTCCGTCGTCGCGTCGTTCCCGTTCGGCGTGGTCATCATTCCGACCACGTCGACATCTCGCTCACGAGACTTCTCGAGGAGGAGTCGTACGACGCTGGTCAATGCCAGCGCCACCAGGACGACGGCCATGAAAACAATCGCACTCACCAACATAAGGAATTCTCCAACGACGTAGGGGCAGCGGGCACCACGCTACTGCCGTGGGATCAGCTCACCACGTCGCCCGTATCTGAGGGTGGAACCCAAGATGCCGGACGCTTCTCCAAAAAGGCGGAAATGCCCTCGCGGGCCTCCTCGCCGCGAAAAAGACCGGCCGATAACTCAGCCGTCCAGGCGAAGGCGTCGGTCTCTGACATGGTCGGAACCCGCGCCAACAAGGTCTTGGATGCCGCAATGGCGCCGGGGGCGCCGGCCAACAGATCTGCGACGATGTCATCGATCTTGCGATCCAGATCACCCTCTGAGGCGACCTCCGTGATTAAACCCATCCGCGCCGCTTCGCCCGCGCTGAACCGATGGCCACGAAGAAAGGCGGCGCGAGCATCGACGGGTCTGATTTTGGGCAAACACAGAACCGAAATCATCGCCGGCGCGACCCCCACGCGGACCTCGGTGAAACCAAACTTGGCAGTGTCGACCGCAACGGAAATATCCATTGCCGCAGCGAGACCCATGCCACCGGCCACGCAGTGGCCCTTGATTCTTCCGACGTACGGTTTCGGTGAGTGTCGGAATCGACCGAAGAGAGCCATGGGATCCACCGGAGCCCGCGGCGAGCCCTTCACCGATCGATCCGACAAGTTGGCGCCCGCGCAGAACGTGGTGCCCTCGTTCGTCATCACGATCACCCGAACGTCGGCTCGACCTTCGGCTTCGTCAATCGCGTCGGAGAGTTCATTCGTGAGATCCGCGGAGAGCGCGTTGCGTCGTTCGGTGTCGGCCAACGTGATCGTCATCACCCCGTTCGCAAATGAATGGCGAACAAGACTCATCACGTCGTCCTCGGCGCCGGACCCGTCGTGGGGCCTCCGGCAAAGGCTTGTGCGCGCAGTAGCCAGTGTCGACCTATTGGCCCCGTGTGCAAGGTCGTGTCATCAACGTGTCGACGTTGCGTAACGACGAGACAAAAATCGAGAGCCGGACCCGTTACAACATCGTCCGCATCCAACGTTCCCCACCGCCACGTGTCCCCGGAAGGTCCCGTCAGTTCCACGCGCACGTCGTCAGGTGGCATCTCCTCGCCACGTACTTTGTACGACCAACTCCGCGTGATGAAGCCGAGCTGGGCAATGTGCCGGAGGCGATCCGTGGGCTCTCTCTCAATTCCTAAAGCGTCGGCGATGTCTTGACCGTGAGCCCACGCTTCCATCAAGCGAGCGGTTATAAACGACTTGGCGCCCATCGACGGCCCGTACCACGGGATCCGTGCGTCCTCGGTTAGCGAACCGGCCGCGACGGCAAGTCGGGCGCGGTTCTCGCGCCAGAACGCCACGCGTTCGGATGGTGATGCCGATCGAAAGTCCGCGAGCGTGAACTCGTCGATACCGGGCGAAACCGCGGCCGAAAAGAGATCTGTGAGCGACGCCTGAAAGGCCTCGGGATCCGACACCGCAAGGGCCGCCGTGCCGTCAAAGTACCGCAAGTGTCCCACCTGATCGGTCACTGTCCATCCCGGTGACGGTGTTCGCGAGGCCCATTCGACATCACCGAGGGGCGCGACGATGGCGTCGAGTGAATCTTGCTCGTCCACGAGATCCTGGCGTAGCTGGTCAAACTCATTCATGGCAGTTCTTTCAACAGCGAGTCAGGGATCTCCACGACGCGCGCGCGAAGCCATTCGCCGAGGCCTTTTGCTTGCGCATCCTGCCTCGTGGACGCCGCCACACCTTCCTGCAAGAGATCGTGGATCACGAAATTGAGAGAATGAAAGTTTTCAAAGGAGTAGCGGTCAACGGTCAGCCCGGCCGTCTCCGGCAAGAGCTCGCGAATTCTTTGCGTGGTCAAAAACTCATCAATCCACGCGAAGGCTGACGCCGATCGCGCGAAGACACCGAGATTGGCGTGACCACCTTTGTCGCCCGAACGGGCGCCGACCAGTCGACCGAGTGGCGTCGGCGTCGTAGGTCCCCAGTCGCGCGCGGGCGGGCCGATTTCCAGACCCGAGATGTTGACCGACGGCCCCGTTTCCGCCAGCGAGTCGACGACCGTCGTCTCGCCACCCACGACGTGCACGAACTGAGGCACGAGGTCACGCTCAATCGTGGCGGGTCGATAGACGCCAAAAGCCGAACCGCCCGACGGCATGCCCCCGATACCGAAGAAGCCCGGAATGGTCGCGAGAGCAATTTCGGTGGCCGCGTTAGCGACAGCTCGCCCCACCTTGCGCTCGTCCGGATCCTTCAGCGTGATGCGCCAAATGGCGACAGCCTCTTCATTGGAAGAAGGATCGACCTTGTCCGTCCGGAGAACTCGTGTCGTGACGCTGGCAAAATCACCAGGCGAGTAAGGGCAGGCGTCCCAGAATGCCGTCTCGACGAGCGCAGCTTTAGCATCGATGTCAAGACCAGTCAACGCCACTGACAGGTCCTTGCGGAATCCGCCGATTTCGTTCATCGCCACTTTGAGAGTCGGGGGCGGTGCCTCGCCGCGCACTCCGCTGATGCGAACTCGATCAGGCGCGACTACTTCCATCGACAACGTGTCAAAACGGGCCGTGACGTCGGGTCCAAAATAGCGCGGACCGGAAATCTCGTAGAGCAGTTGCGAGGTGACCGTGCCTATCGACACTTGCCCGTCCGTGCCATCGTGTTTTCCAATCACGGCGCTGCCGTCCGAGGCGATCTCCGCCCACGGAAAGCCCACGTGCGTCATGCGCTCAATTTCCGTGAAGAACGAGTAATTCCCACCTGTGGCCTGAGCTCCACACTCGATGACGTGTCCGGCCACCACCGCTCCCGCCAGCGCGTCGTAGTCGGTGCGGCTCCAACCGTGGTGCCACGCGGCGGGACCGCAAACAACGGCCGCGTCGGTGACGCGCCCTGTAATCACGATGTCCGCCCCTCGCGTGAGTGCTTCGACGATTCCGAAACAGCCGAGATACGCATTCGCCGTCAAGAAGTTCCCGGGAATCGGAATCTCCTCGCCCGTCTCGAAGTGTCGAATACCGACGCCACGATCGGCGTACTCGCCGAGACGGCTCAGAATGTTGTCCCCATCGACGTACGCGATGGTGGGTGACAACCCGAGCTTGTCCGCCACGTCCGCCACCGCGTTCGCGCAACTGTCGGGACTGAGTCCTCCCGCATTCGCCACCACCTTGATGCCGCGATCGAGACACGTGCCCATGACCTGCTCCATTTGAGTCACGAAACTGCGCGCGTAACCTCCCCCCGGGTGCTTCAGTGCCGTACGCGCGAGAATCAACATGGTCAATTCGGCAAGCCAGTCACCCGTGAGCACGTCGATGGGTCCTCCCTCGACCATCTCGCGCGCGGCCGAGAGACGGTCGCCGTAAAAGCCCGAGCAATTTGCAATGCGTAGCGGTGAACTCATCGTTCACCTTCTGATCCATCATCAAATCCCAAGAGATTGGCGCCGTTCTCCACTTGTTGGCCGACGGAGACGAATACCTCCGTGACCACGCCGTCCGACGGGGCGGTGATGTGATGCTCCATCTTCATAGCTTCAAGAACGATCAACGTGGTGCCCTTTGCCACCTCGTCGCCGGGCCGCACCCGCACGTCCATGACCACGCCCGGCATAGGTGCGTGCAATCCACCTGCTGCTTCTTCAACACCCGGAACCACAAATCGTGGTTCGATGCGATAGTCGGCCGTACCGCGATCGCACTGGATGTAGGTCCTGTCACCATCGATGGTGATCCGACGATGCGCCCGGCGATCGCCGATCGTGACGTCGATGCTGTCCGCCGTCCACTCGTGAATGGTCGCGCGCGTGTCACCGTTGACGATGAATGTCCCATCACGCAGTGAGCGGTACTTGATCGTGACGGTCTCGTCCGAACGTGTCAGGGACATGTTCTGGTCCGGTAGACGTGCGTTGCGCCAACCCGTGGGAAGGTCCGCGAGGACGACCGCATCGGCCCGGTGTCGACCCTGCCACCACAACGCGACGGCACCGTCCAACCAGGCACGTTCGTCCTCGTCGAGCACCAGAGAACGCGATGGTTCGTGGCGATCAATAAATGCTGTCGTCGTGTCGCCCGCCACGAAGGCCGGGTGTCGCAACGTCGCCGCCAGAAAGTCTCGATTCGTGTTCACCCCACCCAAGTGCAGGCGTTCGAGGGCGAGGGCGAGCGTCGCTGCTGCTTCACCTCGCGTCGGAGCGTGAGCAATCACTTTGGCGAGCATCGGGTCGAATGACACGGTGACTTCAGATCCTGCTCGCACGCCGGACTCCCAACGGACCGTTGGTGTCAGCGCCGGCTCATACGCCACCAGTGTTCCCGTGGCCGGCAGAAAACCCGCCGCCGGGTCCTCGGCGCAGAGTCGCACTTCGATGGCGTGACCCCGAAATGACACGTCGTCCTGCGTCAGATCCAATCGAAGGCCCTGGGCGACCCGTATCTGCTCACGGACGAGGTCGACGCCGGTGACCTCTTCTGTCACCGGATGCTCCACTTGCAGCCGCGTATTCACCTCGAGGAAGAAGAACTCCTTCGTCGCGTCGTCAACGAGGAATTCAACAGTCCCCACGGAGTGATATTCCATCGCGCGCGCCAATTCGAGTGCCGCGGATCCCATGGCCGATCGCAGCGTGTCAGAGACGACTGGTGAGGGAGATTCTTCGACCAACTTCTGGTGGCGTCGTTGGATGGAACACTCGCGTTCCCCGAGGTGAATCAACGAACCGTGCGTATCGCCGAGAACTTGAATCTCAATGTGTCGCGAAGCAGCGACGTATCTTTCGAGAAAGACACGGTCGTCCCCAAATCCACTTTGGGCTTCGCGACGCGCGGCGGCCACGGACTCCGTCAGCTCGCTCGGCGACGACACGACGCGCATCCCTTTGCCGCCGCCACCCGCAGCGGCCTTCACGATCAAGGGGTAGCCCACGCTGTCCGCGTCGGCCGGATCCTCCGACGACGGCAACACCGGTACCCCCGCGCGACGAGCCAGATCCTTGGCACTGATCTTGTCACCCATTTGCTGCAGCGCGTGTGGCGAGGGACCGACGAACACGATTCCCGCCGCAGCGACGTCCGCGGCAAATGTCGGATTCTCCGACAGGAACCCGTAGCCGGGGTGAATCGCGCCGGCTCCAGCCCGTCGGGCAGCGTCAATGATCGCGGCACCATCCAGGTAGCCAGTGGTGAGCCGGATGGCGACATCGGCTTCGGTGACGTACGGGGCGTCCGCGTCAGCGTCAACGAAAACCGCCACCGTTCGCAATCCCATGTCCCGAGCGGTGCGAAAGACGCGACGTGCGATTTCTCCGCGATTGGCGACGAGAAGAGTATCGAAACTCATAGGCGGAACACTCCGTATCCGTCCGCGCCCTTAATGGGTTTCGTGCGAACTACTGACAAACACAACCCGAGAACCGTGCGAGTGTCGCGTGGATCGATAATTCCATCGTCACTGATCGCACCTGACGCCACGAGGGCGAGAGAACCCTTTTCTTGGGCGTCCTCGACCATCTCGACGATCTTGCGATCCTCTTCTTCGTCAAAGGGAACGCCCTGGCGTTCCGCCTGACCCCGTCGCACTTGGGACATCACTCCCGCAATTTGCTTCGGGCCCATGACCGCGATCTTCGCTGTGGGCCACAGAAACGTGAACCGATTTCCGAACGCCCGACCCGACATGCCGTAGGTGCCTGCTCCGTAGGACGAGCCAATGATCACCGTCAAATGCGGCACCGTGGAGTTCGTGACGGCGTTGAGCATCTGCGAGCCCTTTTTGATGATGCCGTCAGCTTCAAAATCGCGACCGACCATGTAACCCGTGATGTTCTGCAGAAATACCAGGGGGACATCAATCTGGTTGCAGAGCTGTATGAAGTGCGCTGCTTTTTCGGCTGCCTTGGGGTAGATCACGCCGTTGTTGCCCAAAATCCCAACGGGATACCCGTGAATCGACGCCCAGCCACACACAATCGTCGATCCGTATCTCGACTTGAATTCCTCGAACCTCGAACCGTCGACGACTCGAGCAATCACGTCGCGAACATCAACCGGTGATCGCAGATCGCGACTCACCAGACCCAAGAGGTCCTCCACGCTGTAGACCGGTTCGTCGACACGAAGCGAAGGCGGCGGACCCTGCTTGCGCCAGTTCAAGTGCGAGACCACTTCTCGGCACATGCGTATGGCGTCCATCTCGTCTTCGGCAAAATAGTCGCCCAATCCCGAGACCTCAGCGTGCATCTGTGCGCCGCCCAAAGTCTCGTCGTCGGACTCTTCGCCAGTGGCCATTTTGACCAGTGGTGGCCCCGCCAAGAAGACCTTGGATTGGTCACGAACAACGATGTTGTAGTCGGACAATCCCGGTTGGTACGCACCGCCGGCCGTGGACGAACCGAAGACTACGCACACCGTCGGAACGCGTTCTTTCGACAATTCGATGAGGTCGTAAAAGAAACGTCCGCTCTCAGCGAAGTGGCTCGTTTGGCTCCGACGCTGAGATCCACCGCCGCCCTGGACGCGCAGGTCCGCTCCCGCCGACTCGACGAAGCTGACGTAGGGAATCTTGTTGTCGCGTGCGATTTCGAGCGCTCGCATCCACTTCTTTCCGGAGTAGGCCGTCAAGGCTCCGCCGAGAACGGTGGGGTCATTGGCCATGATGACGCACTCGGTGCCCGCGATGACGCCGATACCGACGATCATTCCACCACCCATCGCGTAGTCCGAGTCGTACGCCGCGAGCGCACTGATTTCAAGAAAAGGACTGTCGGGATCGAGGACGGCGGCAATACGTTCACGCACCGGCATCTTGTTGCGGGAACGCAAACGCTCCATTGCTTTTTCGCCACCGCCGGCTTCAGCTTGGTCCAGAAGTTCGTCAATGACCACTAATTGTTCAAGGACGTCGACGCGATTCTTCTGAAACTGCTCGCTCGACGTATCAACCGTGGAACGAATGGGCGGAGCCAACAAAGATTGCTTCACGAGCCGATACTAACGAGGACTATCCTTCGCCATCGGGAGCCGCCACCAGACCTGCTCCGCGAATACCAACCCCAAGGGGGTTCCACTATGAAGACTGCCATTACCGAACTTCTCGGAATCGATGTTCCCATTCTCGCCTTCACCCACTGCCGCGACGTGGTCGCCGCCGTTTCTCGGGCCGGCGGTATGGGAGTTCTCGGAGCCGTCGCCCACTCGCCCGAACAACTGGCGATCGACCTCGCGTGGATCGAAGAACAAGTGGGTGACCGACCGTATGGCGTCGACCTCATCGTGCCCGCAAAATACGCTGGAAGCGACACCGGCGGATTCACACTCGACGACATTCGACAACTCATTCCCGCGGAGCACGTCGCGTTCGTCAATGACATTCTCGCTCGCTACGACGTTCCTCCCCTCCCCGACGACGAGCCCGCACGAGGTGTGCTGGGTCGCGGCGGCGAAGAGGGAACGGCCGCACCCTTCTCCGAGTCGCAGGCGGGACCGCTGCTCGAAATCTCTTTGGCGCACGCCCCGAGTCTGATCGTCAACGCCCTCGGGCCGCCCCCGCCGCACATGATCGAGCGGGTAAAGGAAGAAGGTCGCCTGATTGGCGCTCTCGCCGGAAAGGCCCAGCACGCGGCGCGCCACGTGGCGGCGGGTGTCGACATCATCATTGCCCAAGGGGCCGAGGCCGGAGGACATACGGGAGAAGTCGGCACGATGGTGCTTGTTCCCGAAGTCGTCGACGCCGTCGGGTCAGTTCCGGTCCTCGCCGCTGGCGGCATCGGGCGCGGTCGCCAAATGGCGGCCGCCATGGCCCTCGGGGCACAGGGCGTGTGGTGTGGATCAGTGTGGCTCACGACGGAAGAAGCTGAGACCCATCCGGTCGTCAAGCAAAAGTTCTTACACGCCACATCGAGCGACACCGTGCGATCTCGCTCCCGAACCGGCAAGCCTGCGCGTCAGCTTCGTACGGCGTGGACGGACGAATGGGACGACCCGAACACACCGCAGCCTCTCGGAATGCCCCTTCAACCCATTCTCGTGAACAGTGCCCTCGCCCGCATCGACCGCGCGGCATATCGCCCCGGATCGGGTGCCGAGCAACTGACGAACTACTTCGTTGGTCAG
This sequence comes from uncultured Actinomycetes bacterium, assembly GCA_903871335.1. GTDB lineage: Bacteria > Actinomycetota > Acidimicrobiia > Acidimicrobiales > RAAP-2 > RAAP-2. Next base: position 88,277 of record CAIQGE010000025.1, on the reverse strand, counting down.
ATTGTTGGCACGATGAACGAGACCAAGAGTGCCGCCCAGGTCGTCTACGACATGATTGACGAATTTATTGAAGCCGTACAGAAACTCGGCCACCAACTCAACGATTGACGAAGTTGGGTGATTGAGCCGACCGTCATCGTTCCGAAAACCCACAGTCAGTACTATTCACAATGACCAGACGATGTTCGGCGCGTGCCGTCGCGTCTTTTCAGTGAGGGCATCGACGTGACGACAACCGAGCAGGACCCGTCCGAGGGCGCACCGCCCGCGACGGCCAACCCCGGATGGTCGTCGCCGCGCGAACTGCGCGCGTGGCTGCGACGCGATGATCAGCAGAAGCGATCATCGGGAACTCAGCGTCGCTCAACCTGGCTCGAGGATATTGCTGGCCTGTTGATCGTGGCGGTGATCGCCGCGTGGATTGGCTGGCGAACGGGTGCGTTTCGTGGATTCCCGAAGGGATACGACGACTACGGACACCTTAGTTACGTCGTTCTCTTAGAAAAGACCTTCCCCCACATCGCGTGGAACTCGGCGTGGTACGGAGGGACCCAGGGAATACCAGGTTTATACGGACCGGCGTACCACCTCTTGGTCCTCGGTCTGGCCCATCTCAGTGGCAAGAGTCTCGCGAGCACCATGGTGTCCCTGACGGTGGTATTCACCCTCGTCACCGCCGGATCAATGTACGTCTTGGTGCGCCTCGTGACGCGCTCACGCGTGGGCGGGGTCGTGGGCGGATTGGTCCTGCTCGCGACGCCCGCTCTGTGGCAGCAGGCGCTGCTCGAGGGCGAATACGCACGACTCATGGCGATCGCCTGCGCGGCGCTCACGCTGGCCCTCGGCGCGTTCTACGCCCAGCGTCCGGGTCGATTTCGACTCATCGGAGTCATCATTGCGTGCGCGCTCGCGCTCCTCTCGCACCAAGAAGCCGGGGTCGTCGCCCTTCTGTCGGCTCTCGGGGTGATCCTGCTCGTACCCGACCAGCCCCTGGGCGACCGCTGTCGCGCCGCGGGCATCGCGCTGGTGGCGATTGGCGGGCTCGTTGCATTCTTCTACGTGCCTCAAGTCGCCGTCCCGACACCTGGTTACTTAGAAGATCCTGTCAACGCCTTTACTTTGGTGCACAATCCGCCGATCGGACTCAACATCCTGCTTGGTTACCACGCCTCCGCCATGATGGGGCTGGCGTTTCTGACCCTGCCACTCGCCATCGTGTCGTTGGTCATTATTTTCGCGGACGCACGGCAGGACTTTCGAAAAGGCCGCGTGGCGGACGGCCTTGACGCGTGGCGTGTCGCGCTGGTCCTTTTGATCGTGCCCGTATGCGTCGTGCTCTATTCGCTCCCGGACCTGAGTCCAAGCAGCAATGCCAATTTGTCGAGTATGAAACCTGCTCAGCTTCTGGTGTTTCTGGCCCTGAGCGCCGCGGCACTCATCGGAATGGGCCTCGCTTCCCTGGAGCGGGCCGTCCCTCCCCTCGCCGGCGCGATCCTGGACGTTGTCGTTCTGGGACTTTCGGCGTGGCTGATCGTGGGGACGGTATTCCTCTTGCCTCCCGCTCTCAATGGCAACACCTCCGAACAACGCGCCCTCGCCGCTCTCTTACCGCCTGAAGCGCACGGCACACAGGACTACCGCATCGGAGGACTCAGTGATGATGTCACGAGCTGGATCAATGCCGAGACGACCACCCCGCAGATACGCGGATACATCAATCAACAGAATCTTCACAGTGATTGGCAATACTGGCTCGAAACCTCACTGGGCGATTCGCATCTCTCGTTAGCGGAACGAGAATATTTCTTTCAGTGGTGGGCGATCAAGTGGATGTACGCCGGACCCGGGCTGAGTGATCAGCAGGCGTATTTGCACGCCCCGAAAGTCTTCTCGAGTGTGGGTTCGCCCACGGGAGCGGCTCCCTACCAATTGGTGCAGTACAACGAGGCGCAGCCCATTGCGTCGGCGTCATCCGCGCCTACACTCCTGGTGATTTCGCCCAATCACAACACCTACGACTACTTCCTTCGTCAAACCGGGCTCGCGGGCCGTGGCCCCACGTCGGTCATCCCTCTGGAGGGCGACCGTCCCCTCGATAGTTACTCGCTTCGGACGCTGGAACGCTTTAGCGCAGTGGCGCTCTACGGCACGACGCCCGTCACCAATCCCGCTGCCGTTGGCCAAACTCTTCGTGCGTACGCCGCACACGGAGGACACGTACTCCTCGAGGGGGCGGGCAACGAAACAACGATCGCCGCGATCAGCGCTGCCGGTGGGCCGATCCCGGTCAGTTTGCAAGGACGTATTGCCCTCGGAAGTACGTGGGATTTCTCGCCGTCGCCATCGCTCTCTGCCACCGCTCGCCATCAACTTGCCGCGTTCAGTCCGCCGAACGTGGGAGGTGGGGTGTGGAACGTTGACACCGCCATCGCGCTCGCTCCCGGTACCCACACCTTGTTGCGATCGCACAACAAGGTCGTCCTCGCCGAACTGCCCATTGGGCGTGGCGCTATCACGTGGTCGGGACTCAATTTGCCGTATCACAGCGCCGTGTCGCATCTCAGCGCTGAAGCGACGTTCAATCTTGACCTTCTCGCGCTGACACCGCCCGTGACGAGCCCCACTGCTCGCGTGCACGTACCGCTCACGGGACCGATCACCGTGACCGCCCCCAGTTCTGCCGCCGGAGTGCTCCTCAAAGAAAACCTCACGCCCGATTGGCACGCCACCATCAACGGCCATCCCACCGAGATCTACCTCGCTGGCCCGGGGTACATGTACGTCCCCCTCACCTCCGACGCGACGTCACGCACCGTGCAATTCACCTACCAACTTTCAACAGCGCAAAATCTCGGGATCGTCGTTTCGCTCGCGACCGTGGCACTCATGATCGTGGTCGCCCTGTTGCCGTGGCGCCGACTCGGGAGAATGCGTACGACCCAACTACGACGACGGGGACTGGCTCTCTAGCCTCACGGTCAACTGTGGGCTCGTGCGAACACGCGCCCACAAGAGTTCGTCGACGTAATTACCAAAACCGAAAGTTTTCACAGTTGTGGGATCGCTGAGCCAGAGCGCCAACTGATCCAATATCTCGGCGTCCTTCTCCGAGCGAATCATCCACGCAACGAGCGGCTGCCATTCTCGAACGGGCAAACTACCTAGTTGCAACACGCCTTCTTGTCGCAAGGCCCGCGACGGCGCACTCACCAAGCGAGCGACGGGGACCCACGCACGACGGCGCTGCTGACTCTTAGCGATCCATCGGACCCCGACCGTCACGACCAGAACGGCTGCCAGTGCGCCAATGAGAAACAACATCACCACAACTTACCGACGGCAACGTCACTCGGAGTACACCAACGCGCATCGGCCCCGACAAATGCCGGGGCCGATGCGGTGTGATCTCTGAAGTTATCTGCGTGCTTGACGCCGGGCTACGCCTTTATGCCGCGACGTCGATTCTGAAGACCGCGCATCACCAAGAAGGCGCCCGCAGCCAAGACCGCGACGATCATCGCACCAATCGAACCAGCCAAAGGAGCATCAATACTCGTGGTGGTCACCGTGAAGGAGTTCGACGTCGTCGTGTCAGTGGTACCGGGGTCACCCTGCGGAGTGGTCGTTTCGTGCACGGTATTAGTGAACGTTGTGGTCTGGGTGACGTTGAGCACGTTGGTGTCAAAGCAAATCTGAACGGGGTCGCCAGTCCAGGTGATCTCAGCTCCCGGAGACTCCGCCGGCCAAGTCAAACTGGTCGGAACATCTTCGAGGGTGACACTCGCAGTCAGCGAGGTGTTCGCCCCGCTAAAGGGGATTGAGGAGATATCCACAACGCCCGTGCTCGACTCCAGGTTTTCGAAACCGCTCACCGGCTGACCATTCGCGTCATAGATCGTGATGAGTGCGTGGGAGTAGTCCGCATTCGAGATTCCGGTCACGCGAACTTCGTTCCACGACGACACATGCGACGGGCTGCTGTCGCAGTACGCGCCTCCGGCCACCGCCGTCGGTGCCGCAGCAACTTGGGTGGTCGCGGTCGTCTTGCAGGTTCCGGCCACACCCGTCGCAATGTTGATCGAACGAATGAGGCCACTATCGGCATCAGTCCACAAGCACACCGGGTCATAGGGGTCTACGGCAACGGCGTAGAGGCCTTCTTGTCCCGCGGTGTTGGAATAACGGTCATTGGACGGCGACAACGCCGGCATCATGATTTGACCTTCTGAGGGATTCGCCGAATTGCTCCATCCGCTCCAACCATCTGAGCCGGTGCTACCGGTGCAGCCAGTGCCCGTAGCCCAGTCGAAGCAGTCGAATTCATTTCCTGACACGTTGCTGGTGTCAGCGGCGTAGACCAAGAAAATTTTTGATCCGGACGACTGTCCCATCTCAGCCTTCAAGCCGTAACTGTTGACACCGAGGTGCGTCGAGTGGAAAGCGTCGAGCTCACTGGCATTGGATGAATTGCTTGAACCATCAGTGTTGAAGCAGGCCCATCGACTACCGGCGTAGGAGCCTCCCTGCGCGAAAGCGCTGTGCGTACACACGCCAGTCGTCACGCCACTCGCATTGGTCTGCGGCACAACAAAATTTGAACCGGCGTATTGCAGCGCTCCTGACGAAGGGAAACTCGACGACACATCCTTGAATCCCGAGGGACTTCCTCCGGTCCACCCCGTGCAGATTGCGTGCGAGACCGGATTCAAACAGGTCAGATATTGCTGCTGGTTGATGCCGTTATTGGACATGCTGCCGCTGCTCGCGTAGATCAAACCACCCGCCACGATCGCGGACGCATGCTGCGCGGTATCAATCGACGAAGCGTACGGTTGCCCTGCGCACAACGTCATAGCCGTGGTCACGCAATAAAACTTCGAACCATCCCACGCGTAGACGTTGCTGCCCACTTTGACCAGGTCCGGCGAGGGAGACGTTGAACCAATGGTCACGTATCCAGTGGGATTGCACAGAGAAGGATCCGACACGTTCGATAGATCAACGCACACGATGGCGTCGCTACCCGAAATCGAACCGAGGAAGTACGCGCGGCTCGTGGCCACATCCTGCACCGGCTGTGAACGGTCAAGTGTCGAAATTGACGAAGAAAGGACCTTATTGGACTCAACGGCACCCGTGGTCTTGTTGAAACACTCCACGTTGAACACGCCGTCCACGTGGAAGGTGGTACACACTGAATTCGGGGTGAAATAGGCCTGGAAACCGTCTCCACCACTTTCCGCCAAGCTAGCCGCGAGGGGTACATTCGGCGCCGGAAAGATCTCTCCGTTACCCGTTGCCGTCGTACTCAAGAAGGTGTTGTAGGCGCGCACGTTCGTGACGGAGGCTCCATTAGAGGGCTCAGCGGTCAACCATGTCGAACCGTTGTTGGTCGACCATTCCGGAATCCAACCGGCGGGAACCTGCAGAGTTCCGTGGAGGTAGCTATTCGGGGCCACAATGCCGTCTTGGATGTCGGCGCTGACGACTTTTCCAGTCGTGTTCTCGTACGTCACGGTCCACTTGATCGTGTCCCCCACGCTCGCAACGCTCGTGGAACCGTTGGTCACATCGACGCCGGACTTCGTGATGGTGGCGTTCGCATCCGCAAATGCGGGAGTCGAGATCGACAGCACCATCAGCAGTCCGGCGGTCGCGCCAATCATGGTGCGACCAAAAGGCAGGGTCTTCTTCAACACGGGTGAGAACTACTTTCTCTACGGCAACGGTCCGAAGGGCCGCCAAGTCGTCCCCGTACGGCAGTGGCGCTACGCACAGGGTGAAACGGTGAAAAATTAATCTAGATATTGACGCTGTGTCAAACCACACGCAAATATTCGTGTGATATATGCCCTTGACACGCTACAACGAGGCCTGTAGCGTGGTTTTTCCGTCATAGAAGAATTTTTTTACCTCCGGAGTATGCGCAATGTCGGCGTGCTGCGGTCGACGGGATGGGCGATGTTGGACTCAAGATCGCCCGGAGGAACTGATGAAAATTTCGACAAAGAGGCGGATATGAGGGTCTTGGCAATTGGCGCCCACCCGGACGATATTGAGCTGGGTTGCGGTGCAACCCTTCTGGCTCACGTCGCCCGTGGTCACGAGGTCTCCATGCTGGTCATGACGACCGGCGAACAAGGTCCTCAGATGGCCCGATCACGCACCCACGAACAAGAAGACGCCGCTCGCCTCCTTAGGGCCAATCTTTACTGGGGAAACTTCGAGGACGGTGCCGTTCCTGAAGGTCGTACGGCCGTTGGATCTATCGAGGCCATTCTTCGAGAGACTCAGGCCACTGTCGTCTACACCCACGCGTCGCGCGACACGCACCAGGACCACCGCGCCACCGCGGTAGCGACCTTGGCAGCTGCCCGTCGAGCGACGAGTGTTCTGCAGTACGAATCTCCGAGCACGATTGGTTTCACCCCCACGATCTTTGTTGACGTCGAGGGTTTCGTTGAGGGCAAACTGGCCCTTCTCCGAGCCCACGCATCACAGGTCCAGCGAAATGGACTGGTCGATCTCGAGGCCATTGAGGCGCAGGCGCGTTATCGCGGCTTCAACGCGCGACTCCGTCACGCCGAAGGCTTCGTGTGTGAGCGCATGCAGTTTGACCTTGGCGTGCATCGCATGACTCCCGAGCAGGAACTTCTGCTCCTCAACGGCACCAACTAATTCGCCTCACCTCGGTACCGAACGAAGACCAATTCGTTCCGGCCGGTCGGTAAACTGACGGCAATGGGAACTCCGAAACATGGCGGAGGTCCTTCCGGCTCACCTTGGGTTCTGGTGTCGTTCGTCGGGGCGTTATTTCTGGGCGTCGCCCTGGTCGGCGTCAATGTGGTCAACTCGATTCTGATCATCTTCCTTGAAGTTGTTTTCATTGTCTTTTTTGCGCGCCACATGATCTTCGCCGTCGGCGCGATGCGGTCCGCAACGACGGACTTAGCCATTGCGAGTTCCTCATCGACCTTCACACCTTCGGTCACCGTGCTGGTTCCCTGCAAGAACGAAGAATCCGTCGTCGAGTCACTCGTATCGTGCCTCGTGAATTTTGACTACCCCGAGAATCGGCTGCAGGTCATCGTGATCGACGACGGCTCTGACGACGAGACGCCCGCGAAACTGGACGCGCTCGCCGCCGTGACACCCACTCTGCGAATCCTGCATCGCTTGCCGGGAGCCGGAGGCGGTAAATCCGGGGCGCTGAACGACGCACTAGAGCTGGCGACGGGCGAAATCATCATCGTCTTCGATGCCGATCACCAACCGAGACGTGACGTCGTCTGGCGTCTCACACGACACTTCGAAGACCCCGGCGTCGGCGCTGTCCAGGGTCGATGCGAAATCGTCAATCCGGACGACTCTCCCCTCACTCGGCTCATTGCCATGGACTACCTCGCCGGCTACCTGGTGAATGAGTACGGGCGGCAATCGATTTTTCTCTTGCCGGCGTACGGCGGCGCGAACTGCGCGGTACGAGCGAGTTCATTACGGGAAGTGGGAGGTTGGAATCCCGACACGGTCACCGAGGACACCGATCTCACCCTGAAACTGATTCTGAGCGGACAGCGTGTTCGCTACGACGTCACGGCAGTCGACGCTGAAGAGGGTGTGGTCACCGTGTCGCGCTTTTGGCGGCAGCGCTATCGCTGGGCGCGAGGACACCAGCAGGTGTGGCGCGATTATCGCCAACAGGTACTCACGTCGCGTCGACTCACCGTGTCCGAAAAAGTCGAAACCATCATGTTCTTGCTGGTGTTTCACATGCCCGTCTTCAGCTTCCTGGGTTTGGTACTCCTCATTCCGTGGATGTTCGGCGTGACCCATCCCGACATTGCGGCGAACGCCTTTGTGTTGTGGACCTTGCTCTTTCTTGGTCCCCTCTTGGAGCTCGGTGGAGGCCTCTTGCTGGGCCGCGCGCCGCGACGGTGGGTGTTCTCATTGATTTACTTCCTGCCGCTGTTCTTTGTCTCGATCGCGCTCTGCACGAAAGCCTGGGTCGATGGTTTGCTCGGACGCCCCTATACCTGGGTCAAGACGAGTCGCGCCCACGACCCCTCCAGCCAGGGCGCGCCATGAACAGTTCGAGTGTTCGACTCATCTGGCGAACCATTGCGCTCCTCGTGGTGCTGGGAGTTCTGTATGTCGTCTTTAAAGACCCATTTCGCGCGTGGGAAACAAGGACGTCGGCCGAACTCTTGACGCTCTGCGGGGCCGGTCACCGAATTCTCTACGTTCGCCCGTATTACATATATGTCTACCCTCGACACGGTGAGATTTTCCGGGCGCTGGTGACGTTGTCGTGTTCGTCTCTCGCGTCGGCGCTATCAATTACCTGCATGGGATTTGTCGCACCTCGCTCGCGGCCCCTTCGACGAGTGATGGCGACGTCCATTGCCGTGGGTTTGGTCATCTTTGGCAATATTGTCCGCATCGCCTTGTCGATCGGCGTCGGTATCTTTTTCGGCCGTGGAAGTCTGATTCTCTTCCACGACTGGGCGGGTAGCACCTTCACATTCATCTACACACTCGGTGGTTTCATGGTCATGCTGATCTTGCTCATGGACAAAACGTCGCCGGCTGACAACACAACGGAGAATCATGTCGAACTCGTTTGAGCCCGTTACGGTGCTGGTCACCGGCGCCGGAGGTCCCGCGGGCGTCGCGGTCATTCGGCGGCTTCGTTCGGACGGTCATCGCGTCGTGGCGGTTGATTGCGACCCGTCCGCCGTGGGACTTCGCTTGGCCGATGACTCCCTCGTCGGGCCGCGGTCAAAGGATCCGGGATTCGTGGAAACATTGATCGACGCGGCGAACAACCGAGGGGTCGACGCGATTATTTCCACCGTCGCCGAAGAGCTGGGGGTCCTCTCGGACGCTCAGGACTCTTTTACCGCAGCGGGAATTGCGCACTGGTTCCCTAGTCGGAGCGCCGTTGACACCTGTGTCGACAAATGGCTCTTCGCGCAGACCTTGAGTGGTACGACCGTTCCCGTACCAGCGACGGGTTTGTCATTCGACGGCGTCCCTGGTCCGTGGATCGTCAAACCGCGATTCGGCCGCGGATCGAGAGATGTCTTCTCAGTTGAGGACCCAAAAGATTTCCCTTGGGTTCTCGCACGCGTACCCGAACCGATTGTGCAAACCCGTCTTCCGGGACGTGAATTTACGGCCGACGGCCTCGTTGCTCCCACCGGGGAATTGTGGGGATGCGTCCCGCGATGGCGGACGGAGACGAAAGCGGGAATTTCGACGAAAGGTGAAACATTCCTCCACGCCGGAATTAATGCGCTCGTCGAAGAGACGGCCCGCGCGGTCGGACTCACGGGTCCCATTTGCTTGCAGGGTTTTCTTGATGACGACCAACTAGGTCTCGTCGAGGTGAACCCGCGCTTTTCGGGAGGTCTCCCACTGTCGCTGGCTTCGGGGTGCGACCTCGTGGGGCAGTATCTCGGGGTGATGCTCGGACAACCCGTTGATCTCGGCCGCCTGACCTCGCGTAGCGGCGTGATCATGCTGCGTTATTTCGAGGAAGTCATCGAAGGATGAAGATCCTCATACCGCTCGGGACGCGTCCCGAAATTGTGAAACTCGCACCCGTGATCGTGACCCTCGCGGCGCGGGGACACCAGGTCACGACTCTGGCCACCGGTCAACACTATGACGCGAATCTGACCGACACATTCTTTGACGAACTCGGTGTACAACCCAATATTCGCTGGGAGCTGCCAACGGATGAGTCCGAACGGGTGGGCACTATTTTGACGCGGGCCATGGACGTGATTCGCACCGAACGTCCCGATCTCGTCCTGGTGCTCGGTGATACCTATACCGTTCCCCTGTTCTGTCTCGCCGCGCGACGATTCCAGACACCCGTGGCACACTTAGAAGCAGGACTGCGCAGCTTTAACGAAACCTCCATTGAGGAAACCAACCGGAAGATCGCGGCCGCCACCGCCCGACTGCACTTTGCGCCCACGACCCTCGCCGCCCAGTTTCTCATCAACGAGGGCGTCGCCAGCGAGCGAATACGAGTGGTGGGTAACCCCGTCATTGACGTTCTCGTCGGAAAGGGTCTCCACCGTCGAGACGTAGATGAGCGACACGGCGTCCTCTTTACCGCGCACCGACCCACCAACGTCGATGACCCTGAACGATTGCGCGATCTCGTCGAGATCATTCGTCGGCTCGGCGAGGAAGTCGGCACCGTGGTGTTCCCCGTTCACCCTCGCACGAAGACTCGTCTCGTGAGTGCTGATCTGTGGACAGAGCTTTCAACAGCGAACGTCCGCCTCCTCGATCCTCTGCCCTACGAAGACATGCTGAACGAGTTGGCGACGTGTCGACTGGTGGTCACCGATTCAGGTGGTCTTCAAGAAGAAGCCGCGTTCTTCGGTGTGCCCGCCATTGTCTTGCGACGCTCAACGCCGCGCTGGGAGGGCATCAGCGAGGGTCTCGCGGCATTGTCCGGTGTGAATGTCGAACGCGTGATGGAACTAGCAACGTATTTCAGTTCTCCCGAGGTACTCGTTCGCATCGTGACGGCACCGTGTCCTTACGGCGATGGAACAACGGCCGAACAGGTTGCCGACGCACTGGAGGATCCGGGCGTCCTCGCCCTCCTCCCCATCGTCGAGCCCGACCTGACGCAGTGGCGACCAACGTGAGTGGCCCCATACAAGCCGTCGTTTTCGATTTGGACGACACGCTCTATCTTCAAGAGACCTTTTTGGACGCCGCGTGGAACGTCGTGGCCGAAGAAGCGGCGAGGGGCAGTGACGTTGACGCCGCGCGGTGGCGAGAGCGGCTGACGTATTTCAGCGACCTGGGCTCTGACAAGGGAGGCATCATCGATCGGGCAGTGGCCGAACTCGCCCCACGCGTTTTGATTGCGGATCTCGTGGACACGTTCAAATCGTTCCGTCCCGTCTCGCTGGACTTGATGCCGGGCGTTCGTGAATCACTCGCCCAGTTGCGGGCGAATGTCCCGATTGGTCTCATCACTGATGGCGACGTGGAAATTCAAATGGCAAAACTCTCCGCTCTCGGTCTCACTGACAGTTTCGATGTCGTCGTTCTGTCAGACCAAGCGGGACGTGAATTTCGCAAGCCCTCACCCGCGCCATTCCTTCAGGCTCTTGATGCACTCGGACTGGAGGCGCCGAATGTTGTCTACGTCGGCGATCGTCCTGACAAAGACGTTCTTGGGGCACACGGTGTCGGCATGAGGGCGTACCGCGTACGCACGGGAGAATACCGTGCAACTGAAGGCGAGATCCCCCCGTGGCGCGAAGCGAGCAACGTGGTTGAGGCCATCTCCGAATTACTGGGCCTCATCGGCTCCTGAAGCGACCGGTTACTTCTTCTTCTTTTTCGGTGACGGTTCCTGCCGAATCACGATCACGACCCGCTGTTCTTCGTCGTGATCCGAATCTTCTTCGTTATCAACGTCATCACGAGCAATTTCGTGAATCTCGATCTCGCCAGAATGTGTACGAGGATCTTCGCGAAGATCACTCTCTCCACTCAAGAACTTGTCGAGAAGGGTACGCGCGTCCGCCAGAACAGCGTTGTGGCCGTCTCGACTGACGGCGATCAACTGTGCGACTTCGGCGTACGTCTGCTCAAGTACCTGCACTCGTTCGGCGCGTGCGGCGGCCTCGATCGCCCGGGCGGTTGCCCGTGCACGCTCGACGATCAGGTCCGCTTCGCGCTGCGCGTTGGCAATTACCAACGATGTGTCCACCACGGGTACGGGGATCAGGGCGGGAGCCACGGGCGTCTCGGGGACGACAGGTTCAATGGTCGGTGTGGGAGCGACAACGGCAACGGGTGTTGCCACGACGTCGAGCGCCGGTGCCGCGACGACTTCTTCCTTCGGCACGGTGTCGTCGCGCATCTCGGCGGCCTCGTTTCGCGCCTTCGCCCAGAGTCGAAGTTCAACCAACTTGCGGTTATCAGCAGGTTCCCATTGATTTCTCGTAATCGCGAGGGCCAGGGCGTCGAGGACATTCGCGTCGGGCTCAGCATTCACCAGCGGGCGAAGAGACGACGCGTAGTCGCCAATGCCTCGTTCGCTCATGACTTCAATGGCGGCCCGGCGCACCAAGGGATCGGGATCTCGCAGGGCGCGAGACAACTGCTGGGAGCCTCGGGAACTCCGCACGAATCGCCACACGAAGGCGCCCAAGATCAGGGCCGCCCCCACAGCGATTAGGGCGAAGCGCCAAGTGTCCGACATCATTCTCCTCACGACGCCCACTGAAGACGTAGTTTCATGACGAGCCTAGAGGGCGATGCATCAAAAACCGTGGATTTACTGGACAATGACTCGGCGCCCGAGCGGGGCGTGACAGCGGCCCGAGTCGTCTTTCAGCGATTCGATGTCACCTGCGCGGTGGCGATCATCGGCGGAGGGACTCACGCACGTCAGCCCGCTCCCACTCGAACGTCTGAATCCGAATGTTGGAATCTTGTGACGAGGCGACGATAGGGTTCCGAACAAGCAAGGAGTCATCATGTCGCTTACACAAGGTTTCACAACGGATCGTTTCGCGGGCGTACGGGACGTTCTTGAAGCGAGCCTGGCCACGGGAGGGGACGTGGGAGCCTCCATCTCGATTCGTCACCACGACGAGCTGGTCGTCGATATTTGGGGTGGTCAGGCAGACGTCTCGAACGACGTGCCCTGGCGAGACGACACACTCGTCAACGTCTGGTCCACCACGAAGACAATGACCTTTCTGTGTGCGCTCTTGCTCCTCGACCGCGGGCTCCTCGACTTTGACGCACCGGTCGCTACGTACTGGCCCGAATTTGCCGCCAACGGAAAGTCGGGAGTCCTCGTGCGCCATCTCCTCGCGCATACCGCGGGTTTGTCAGGGTTCGAAACCAAGATCCAGCCCGAAGAACTCGCGGATTGGGAGCTGTGCGTGAGTGCATTGGCCGCTCAAGAACCCTGGTGGGAGCCCGGTACGCAATCGGGCTACCATGCAGTGACGCAGGGCTATCTCATTGGTGAAGTGGTGCGTCGCATCACGGGAGTCAGCATCGGAACCTTCTTCCGCACGGAATTTGCCGAGCCCCTCGACGCCGACTTCTTTATCGGTCTTCCGGCATCTGAAGAAGATCGCGTCTCCCTCGTGATCGCGCCTCCCCTACCCGACATGAGTTCCTTAGATAACGACTCCATCCTCGTGCGCTCACTCACGTCCCCGCCGCTGGACGGCAGTGCACCACATCAACGTTGGTGGCGAGCCGCGGAAATCCCGGCGGCCAACGGTCACGGCAACGCTCGCTCAGTCGCCTTGTTGCAGTCCATCATCACCAATCGTGGCGAGGCAATGGGTCGCAGGTTTCTGCGACCCGAAACGGTCGACCGAGTGTTTCGCACAGAAATAGAAGGTCCCGACCTCGTTCTGGCTCTCCCGATGCGTTTCGGGGGTGCCGGATATGGACTGGGCAACGAAACGGTGCCGCTGGGGCCGAATGCATGTTTCTGGGGAGGATTCGGCGGATCCATCATCGTGATGGATCAAGAGAGCGGACTAACCATCAGTTACATGATGAACAAGATGCAGGTGGGGCTCGTCGGCGATACCCGGGGCTTCGTGATTGTGCTCGCCGCGCTGGCGGCTCTGGCCGACTAGGTCAGCGTCTCTGGAGTAATGCCCGCGTCCGTCAGCGCGTGGCGGAGATTGAGGACCTGTTGGACATCGACGTCCTTGTGCTTTGGTCGCATAAAGATGTGGTGCTCTCCGTCGAGATCGACGTGAAACTTATCCTCGTGACGCTCTTCGACGGTTCCAACGGCCTCGAGGAGACTGAGGACGCTGTGCCACTCAATGTTGTGGCTCGTGGGGTGCTGAAAGATCTTGATCAACGTGTCGCGATGATGGTTGTTGAGATGTTCGACTCCGGTCATGATCGCTCCCTTCTCTACTTTCGAACCTAACGACTCGCGCGCTCCTTCGACCACGAGCTACTAGGGCCGATGGTCACGCTTCGCACACCGGGGCGAACCAGATCCAGATGCTCGCGCAGCAATGGTCACTGACAGCACGAAGCCCCCTGCTCGCGAACGAGCAGGGGGCTTCGTGGCCGCAGATCTATTCGACGAGTACTGGTGTCGCCGAGCCGGTGTAACCCGACGTGTAGAACACTCCGTTGCCCAATTCACCGTTGAGGCCACGGCCCCAACAGTTGAGATCTCCAGAGGCGAGAAGTGCGCAGTACCCTTCCGTGCCGCTCACGACACTCGTGACGCCGCCCAGATTTCCTGAGCCCGAAACTGCCACGACGTTCTGTGGGGTGTCCGAGTAGCTCTCCGCTCCCGTTCCCGTTTGACCCCAGAATCCTGCTCCCCAACAATTCACACCACCGGACGTCAACGTGGCGCAGTAGCCCGTGCCATCGCTGGCCAACGAACTCACGCCACCCAAGGTTCCAAAACCAGTCGCACCCACGACCGCGACCGGGATCGAGGACCCTTGGTTGCCCCAGGGGTAGAAGTGACCGTTACCAAGTTGTCCGCTAGCACCCCAACCCCAGCAGTCCACGCCACCTGAAACGAGCAGTGCGCAGTACCCATCGCCGTTGTCGGCGCTCGCCACACTCACGACGCCCGTCAACGTGCCGCTTCCCGTACGGCTCGACACGGGTGTGGGCGTGGCGGTCTCGGTGGAGACCCCATTACCCAACTCGCCGTCCTGTCCCTGGCCCCAACAGTCAACGCCGCCGGTCGTGAGAACGGCGCAGTAACCGCCCCCGTCGCTCACCAAGCTAGTGACGCCACTGAGCGAACCGCTGCCCGTGATGTCCACAACTGTCACCGGAATCGATGAACTTTGCGTTCCTGTGGGCAGTGCCGAACCATTTCCCAGCTGGCCGCTCGCGCCAAATCCCCAGCAGTCAACGCCGCCCGAAGTCAGAAGTGCGCAGTAGCCTTCGCCGCTGGTCGTACCGTCACTCGTCACACTGGCGACGCCCGTCAAGGTGCCCGACCCGTTCACATCAACCACCGGCACCGGAATGTTGGACAACACCGACTTGCCGTCGCCCAGCTCACCGACTTGTCCCTCTCCCCAGCAGTCAACGCCTCCCGAGGTCAGAACCGCGCAGTAGCCGCCACCGTCACTGGCCAAACTCGAAACTCCCGACAAGGTTCCCGTCCCGTTGGTGCCCACGACGGGAACCGGAACCGCTGAACCGGCAGACGATCCGCTGTACGTGTGTCCATTACCGAGTTGGCCGTTGCCACCGTAACCCCAACAATCCACACCGCCGGAGGTGAGGAGCGCGCAGTAGCCCTCGCCGAAACCAGAACCGTTACTGGCGATGCTGGCCACATCGGTCAACGTACCCGTTCCACTGGTTGACACGACCGTCACCGGAATCGCCGAACCTTGATTGCCAGTCGGATAGAACTTCCCATTTCCCAATTCGCCGGCAACGCCACGACCCCAACACTTAACCGCACCACTCTGGACGAATGCGCAGTAACCATGTCCGTCAGAGACCACGGACTCCACAGCCTTGGACTGCGCATTCGCCGCGGTAATAACCGCATCGATGGACGCTTCCGTGGCCAACGCTAGATGTTGTTGGCCCACCGACGTCGGCAAAAAAGTGCCCAGGTTGTCGGTGCCGTGCGAAGAGGTATTGAGTCCAAAGAACCACGAGTTGGCACCGCACAAGGTGTGTCCGCCCGTGCCGAGGAATGAATTCGCGCCCGCGTTCGGGTCCACGAACGTGACGCCCGCGCTGGCCGCTGCTTTTTGAACGACCGTGTTGAGCGAGGGAGCTATTCCCGAAATGAACGGAAGAAGGCTTCCGCTGATCCCGCCACACCCGTTGCGGATATTCGCAGCCGACGGCGTCTTAGGGAGCAAGTCTGGATAGCCCGTCACAAAGATGTGCGCCTTCGGTGCTTCGGTCTGCACACGCTGGAAGGTCGACACGAGAACCGCTTGCAATTTTTGAATATTGCTCGTCAGGTTCTTCACTGCCGGGGCGGTCGACGTCTTTGAACAGACCGCCTTGCCCTGGCGGTAGAAAGCCAACGTGGAAAGGCCAATACCGGGTGCCACAATCTTTGCAAGCGCAAAACTCGCCGGAGTTTCGCCTAGCGATACCGCCAGACACGCATCCACGATTGCCTGATAGCGCACGTCATCGCCGCCGACGCTCAACGTCACTACGCGGGCATTCGCTAACTCCGCGGTGTCGTTCAACTGCGGCGATTCACCGTTATCGAAGTTGTTCTCTCCGCCACCTGTTAACCCAGCCTTTAGTGCCGGACTTCCCGACCACAAGTTGGTGGTGGTCGCTCCCGCACAGGAAACGAACGAAAGGTTCAACGAGGGCAACAACAAAGAAGGCGTTGCGGCTAGCCACGAGCTCACGAGCTTCGGGTAGGCCGACGAGGAACGGTGACACGTGCTATTTGCCGTGCCGGTTCCTGAGGCCGCACCGCTGTAGTCCACCCACCCGGATCCTCCGTTGCCGTCGCCGGAGGCCAACGAATCACCAAGGGCCACGTACGTGTTCGACGCCGACGGTGACACGGTCACATTTTGAGAGGTTGAGAAGCTCGATCCACCAATATTGGAACCTCCGCTAAAGACTCCGCTCAGAGTGAAGGCGTACGTCTGGGTCGAGCCACCGGTGTTCGGGGGTACGAGAAAGGTGGCGTGCTGATCGCCCGCCGTCACGACACAGGTCGGCACAATCGGTCCCGGAGGCGCCACGGAGATGGCGCAGCTCTTCACGCCCGTTGGCATGGTGTAGTTCACAGTCAGCAGTCCGCCCGCCGCCGTCATCGACGACGGAGTAAAACTGGCGGTGACCGTTGCGGCACCGGCGACGGAGGCTACGGTCACCGCGCTCAACGAGACCATGGCGGCGGCGGCAACAATGATCCTCGCCGCAGAGTTAGAAACAATACGAAACACTCACAACCCCCATGGCCTTGAACGCAACTGCCTTTGCAGCAAGTCGCATGATTCTCTCAGTTCCCTGCCGCCAGAGCAAGTAAATCGACTCAAAAAAAGCCTGATGGCGTCGCGACCGCCTTTATCATCGAACCTTCGTGATCACTGTGTGACGTGTATTCGCGCCCAATGACCCAGAAAAGCTCAATGTGCGCGAAGGCTCGTCAGACGACGGAGGGTAAACCAAGCGCGTAGCTCGTCATCGAGAGGGAACCCGCCACATACCCCTCAACGACGACGTCGCAGGTCTCACCCGCGGCGCTCGCGAGACCGGCGAGGTACGCGGCGGGCCAGAAGTGATCGGGCGTTGGTGACGCCGCTCGGTACGCGGCGTGCTGTTCAAGTCGAGCGAACGACGAAGGATCTTGGGTCAGCACTTCCCGCGCGCTGTCATCAAAATCGTGGGCCCAATCAAACCCGGCTTCGTCCATCTGCCACTGAATGAGTCGCAGGTTGTGCACGATGTTCCCGCTCGCGATGATCAGGACACCCTGTTCGCGCAGTGGGGCCAGTTGAGCACCGAGACCGACGTGGTAGTCAATCGACTTTGAGGCATCCACGCTGATCTGGACAACAGGAACGTCAGCCGAGGGATACATGCGGTTGAGAACGGACCATGTGCCGTGATCGAGGCCCCAACTGTCTTCGTCGCGTCCACACCATGTGGGCTTGACCATTTCAATGATCTCGCCAGCGAGCGTGGGCGATCCCGGAGCGGGATATTCCACGTCGAACAGTTCCTGGGGGAAACCGTAAAAGTCGTGAATCGTCCGGGGTCGCGCCATCGCCGTCACGGCGGTGGCGGCAATGAACCAGTGCGCAGATACGCACACGATCGCCTCCGGTTGGCCAATCCGACGACCCAACTCTTCCCACGCATCGCCGAAGCGATTGGGCTCAATGGCGTTCATTGGATTTCCGTGGCCGACGAACAGGGCCGGCATCGTCGTGCTCATCACCCCAGATTAGGTGGACAGAACAACACGCGTCCCCGGACCGGTCCAGTGAACTGAGCGGTGAGGCCGAAAGAGGGCACGCCGGTGCCGAAGGTCCGTTCGCCTACGCAATCACGAGGTCAATTGGTTCTTCGCGTACGTCGCCGTCAGAGATGCGGTAACTCCGCAGCACCGTGGGCACGAGTCGAAACGACACGAGAACGTAGTGCCAGGCGGGATCGGGCGCTTGACGCACGTCCGTTGGACTCGGATAAGCGTCGGAGTGAGTATGGGAATGAAAGACGCCAATGATCTCGAGTCCCGCCGCATCAGCCTCCCTCGTTGCCCGCAAGAGAGCCCGGGGTTCAATTTCGTAGATACGCGCGGACTCGGCGATATTGATCGTGGGGACCACCGAAATGACGACACCTTCGGGACTTCCGACGAGCAAGCCGCAACCCTCATGCGGCAGCGCCCGAACGCACGTGGCAATCATGGTGTCTCGGTGATCGCTCGTGAGTCGCAGCACAGTGCCACCCTAGTAATCGCGGAGTAGAGAACCACTGGGGTCGCTACGCTTCGGGTCGTGGCTCGAGCCAAACAGATGAAGGAGCGCCGAGAGCGCGCGAAGGCCGACGCGGCCAAGAGCGACCGGGTTGTCGCCTCCAATCGTCGCGCCCGACATGACTTCGAAATCTTGGAAACCGTGGAATGTGGCATCGTCCTCACGGGCAGTGAGGTGAAATCACTTCGCGAAGGAAAAGCGCAGATTGCTGATGGTTACGCCCGAGTGGATGACGGTGAATTGTGGCTCTTCGCAACGCATATTCCACCGTGGAAGTTTGCGGTTGGCTTCGGGAGTCATGACCCCGATCGCAAGCGCAAATTACTCGTCCACCGTCGAGAGGTCGATGAACTCCTGGGCAAGACGCGAGCTCAGCCGCTCACTCTGATTCCGCTCAAGTTGTACTTCAAAGACGGGCGCGCGAAGGTGGAGATCGCCGTGGCGCGAGGTCGTAAATTGCACGACCGACGACAAGAGATTGCCAAGCGCGACGCGGACCGCGAAATGGCGCGAGTCGTGCGCAATATCGAGAAGTTCGGCTGATCACGCCATTTCGCTCTCGCGAGTAGGCCACTACACTGAAGTGCGTCACCACTACGGTGCACACGAGGGGGTGATTGGTCTCGACATTGGTCATCAAGGTTGGAGAAGCGAGCCGTGGTCTCCGGAGCCACGTTAAAGAGCCGGAACCAAAAATAAACGCCAAGCCTCAGCTTGCGCTCGCTGCCTAGTGCAGCGACGTCCATCTAGTCCCAGTCCTACGGATTAGTTTTCGGGCGCCATAAAGTAGGGCTTACCGCCACGTTGCGTTAGACGGCATGACGGGACAACCAATCTGACTAAGGACCGTCGCCGGCGCTGACAACAGTGACAGTCTCGAAAATTCCCTGTCAGCTGCGCTCGGAGAAGGCCAATCGCGAAGCCGATGGACGCGGGTTCGATTCCCGCCACCTCCAAGGACGCTCAAGTTTCGCTTGAACGTCGTTGGAGGTGAAGACCAGTCCCCAGAATGTCGTTGAGTCAACGTTCCCTTGGTCGTCACCATTGCCGTAGATATTCAGGACCGCTGTTGTCCATTTAGTCCGGGCGACTCGCGCAGATCCTTAACTGACCATCTGGTCGGTTATTATTGGTCTGTGTCAGCGACCACCACCAAAATCCTCGCCACGTCACTCGGAGATGTGGCCATTCATGTCCGAGGAAGCGGTCCGAGTGTGGTGTTGTTACACGCCAATCCGGGTTCCTCACGGGATTTTGACGCGGTCGTCGCAACTTTGTCGGAGAACTCCCGCGTTGTTTCGATCGATTGGCCCGGTTACGGCGAAAGCACGTTGTCGGATCCGACAAGCTTTCACGGAGCGCTGTCCTATCGCGATGTCGTGCCGGAGATTCTCCACGCTCTCAACGACGAACACTCATGGGGACCTTTCGTCCTCGTCGGAAGCAGCGTGGGTGGCTTTGCCGCCATTACCACGGCCCAACATCACCACGAGCTCATTGCCGGTCTTGTCCTGGTCGCCCCGGGTGGATTTACGTCGCACAATGTCATTTCGTCGTTGGCGTGTCGCACCCTCGGCCGCGAGCGCGTCGCCCGATACGCAGTCCGACCTCTCGCGTGGCTTTATCTGCGTCGTCGAAATGCCGTCACGCGTAACTCTCTCAGAGAAGCCCGCGGGGTCAGTCGCGACGCGACAGGACGAGCAGTCTTCGCCGCGGTCTGGCGCAGTTTCATCGAACCGGGCCACGATCTGCGCGACACCGTGAAACCCGAGACGCCCGTGCTCGTCACGTGGGGTCGATGGGATCCCGTCTTGCCGGTGTGGACTGACGGGCGCACCGCGTCCTCCTGGCTGCAGGTTCCGGTTCACCGTTTTGCCAGCGGCCACGAGCCGTACGCCGAAACTCCTGACGAGTGGCTCGCAGTGGTGCAGCCTTTCCTCGCATCCCTCCGTGACACGTCCAATTCGTGGCGGAATCACTGATGGCGCGGCCCGCGGAACCCGGTCGCACATCTCTCTTAGATGCGGGACGTCGTTTGTTGAGCGCCTCCGATGGGCCGGGGATCAACAAACTGTCGGCCAATGCGGTTGTCGCCGAAGCATCGATGAGCAAAGGGGCATTCTTTCACCACTTCCCCACTCGACGGGACTACGTACGCGCCCTTCACGCACACTTTCACGAAGAATTCGCCGATCAGCTCGCCACCATCTCGACCGGCAGCGATCCCGGTCGTGAGCGGCTTCGTGAGGGCGTTTGTCGGTACCTCGACTTCTGTCTCGAGAACGCCGACACCAAGAGTTTTCTCTTCGAGGCTCGGGCGGACGTTGATCTCGCTGATGCTGTTGCACGATCGAATGCTCGATTCGCCCAAGAGATGGAAGATGATCTCACCGTGATTGGTTGGCCGAACGTTCAACTGCTCGCGCCTCTCGTCGTCGCTGCCGTCGCCGAAACAGCGCTGCACGAAATGGCACTCGGAACCGCCTCGCCGGCGCTCCGCCAGACGCTGTTCAATCTCATGGGCATCGATGAACTCGCACGACCATCGTCGTCGTGACACAATCGCGTACGCCGACAAAGAGAGGTGTCATGACCACGGAAATCGATGCCGCAAAATACATCGCCTTTGGTACGTACAAGAAGGATGGATCATTGGTGTCGACGCCGACGTGGGTCACGCCATTTGAAAACGGCTATGCCTTCACCACCGATACCGGATCCTTCAAGGTGAAAAGAATCCAGCGCCGCGCCGATGTGGTCGTGAGTGTGTCAGATGTCCGTGGTCGCGTGAGTACTGGACGTGCCGCTCTGCCAGGGACCGCCGAAGTTCTTGATAACGCTCGCGCCCTTCGGGTACGAGATTTGATCAAGAAGAAGTATCGCGTCGGCTGGTATCTCACGATCGCTCCCCGTAACGTCTGGAATCGATTGCGTGGGCGCGAAAGTTCGATGGGTGCCGGCGCCATCAAATTTGTGCTGAGCCAGTCCTAATCTCTGCGGGTCAGCAGAGGCCACACCAGCGTCGGGTTCTCCATCGCATCGATCGTGGAGGTGGTGCGGGCGTGCATCGCCCTTCGGCGGTACCAATCTCGTCGGCGTCACTTCCAGAAATAATTAGGTCTTTTGCCCTAGGGCCACATGAGAGATGGCCGCCGGTACGCGCCTAACGTCGGACGTGAATCAACGTTGATTCGTACAGAGGGCGGGTGACATGGAGCGTATCGGTGTAGTTGGCTGCGGTCTCATGGGTTCGGGCATTGCGGAGGTCTGCGCTCGCGCGGGTCTCGATGTCGTGGTCGTGGAGCGAGATGCGGACTCTCTCGCGAGTGGACGAAGCCGGGTCGAACACTCGTTACAGCGTGCCGCGAAAAGCGGCAAGCTCACGTCCGATGAAGTCTCCGACGTCCTGACGCGACTCGTATTTTCGAGCACCTTCGATGCGCTCGCGGATCGGGACATGGTTGTTGAAGCTGTGGCCGAAGACGAGAGCATCAAAGAAGACGTCTTCCGTCAACTGGACCGCGTGGTGCAAAGTCCTAACGCCATCTTCACGACCAATACGTCGTCCATCCCCATTATCAAGTTGGCCATGGTGACCCAGCGTCCCGAGAACGTCGTGGGCATGCACTTCTTCAATCCGGTGCCCGTTCTGAAGCTCGTCGAGATGATCTCATCCCTTCTGACGAGCAAGGAAACCGCGGCCACGGTGCGTTCCTTCGCCGAGGACCGATTGGGTAAACACGTGATCGTTTCGCCAGACCGCGCGGGATTCGTCGTCAATGCGTTGCTCATCCCGTATTTGCTGTCGTCGGTACGCATGTTGGAGTCTGGTTTCGCCTCGGCTGACGACATCGATACCGGCATGGTCCTCGGCTGCGCCCACCCAATGGGTCCACTGCGCCTTATTGATCTAATCGGACTCGATACCACTCTTGCCGTCGCGGACTCCCTGTACGCCGAGTTCAAAGAGCCACACCTAGCCCCGCCCCCCTTGCTCTCGCGAATGACCCAAGCGGGACTACTGGGTCGAAAGACCGGCCAAGGCTTCTACTCCTACAGGTAACTACGTTCAGTTGGTGCGCAGGGAAGATCCCACCGGAAATTCCTCGCGACCTTCACGCCCGAGTCGCCACACACTCTGCGTTCCCTGAACGACCCAATCATGAGGGCCTCCGACGAGCGCAGTGTCTTCGTCAACGCCGAGCACCGTGATGTTCTCATCACCCGGGATCAAGAATCGATCGACGACATTGGGAATCCGGGCCGCGAAGCGGTCGAAGTGTGGAATCACTCGAAGGTGCGGCAAGAGACCCAGACCTTCGGTGCCACCCTCACGAGGATGACGTAGTGAGGGGATCCATTGAGTCATCGCCATGGCGCCCGCACTGCAACCGGCGAGCGCGGCGCCACCTCGCCACGCCGAAACCATGGTGTTCCAGACCAGCGTGCCGCGAAGAGTGTCCGCGAGAAAATCGGGATGTCCGCCCGAGAGGTAGATCAAGCCCGGATCGCCAATGAGCGCAGCGATGGCTGGATTGTCGGCGTCGGCCCTCGAGGCGACGGGCAGAATGACGCACTCAACACCCAGACGTTCTGCTTGTTCACGACCCAGCTGATGCCACTTATCAACCACGTCATCTCCGTCCGGTACGGCGGCGGTGGCGAGCTGAACGTAGCGAGGTGGTCGGCCCTCGAGGAGACGGCGTTCGACGTCCTGCATCACCGGCAAATACTCACCCGAGCCCACGAGGGCCACGGGTCCCGCTTGTTCAATACTGTCCGGCACGCACGAACTTCCTTCCCTCCCCGCGGGGAACACAGTTCAACAGTACGGGTCGCTGGCCAAAGTGATCCGCCGTGTTCGGGAATGCTCCCACTGATTTCAATACACCGTCGAACTGGACTGCCCGTCGTGCAGGTGCCACACCCAGGCGTTGCTATGAACATGCACAGGTCCGACGATGCTGCTCATCCATAACGCCAGAGTCAGCGGGTCCCGGGCCACGGGGGACGTATTAGGCCCATTCACGCGCGGGATCACAATCCAGTCGACCCGCCAAAAGCGAAGAGCGGAGAGAACGCGAGCTTTTTCGATGGGCGTCGCTGTCGTCGAAAGAATCGGACGTGCCGCGATCGACGCGGCGTTCCAGATTTCCTGGTACCCGGGTTCCGCGGGACCCTGGCGTTGCGCGATCCATTGGGGCGACGTGCCGCCCACGACGTTGTAATGCATCCCTTCGAGGGCTTGCACGCTCAAGAGATTTGCCGTCGTGTTGAAGAAGGGGAATCCGAGGACCACTTCCCCTGCGGGCAAGCGAGGAGCTTGTTGTTGGTACCACGGCGGAATCCACACGCGAGACGCGCCGAAGGGTGCTGCGCGCCACGCGTTCGTTACGTAGGCAAACGACGACACTATGACGAGAAGCGCCGCCACGATGCGCCCCAGTCTCACGTTCTCTCGTTGCAGCAGATGGTCACCGATGATCGCGAGGGCGATGCCGACGAACAAGAACATGGCAAACGCAAAACGAATATTGACCACGCTGTTGAGGACGCTCACCCCGTGCAACCAGTGCCACGGGGCAAAGACGTACCACTGGCCCAGAGCTAGCCATCCGCAGATCACGCTGAGCACGCCCATACTCATGAGGTGTCGATCGCGGCGATACGCGACGGCGCCGAGGAGAAGAACCGCGAGCAGGCCTGGCGCGAGATACGTCGGTTGCAAGTAGGAGTAGGTCGGGTGTTGCCACCACAGGTTGTACCCGCTCGCGGGCACGAAAAAGTCCTTGATGGATGCGGTTGACAGTGATTCGCCCGGCCAGACGACTCCGGAGTAATGGCTGGGGCCGTAGAGCGCAAACAGCACAGGTCCCGTTAGCAGCACCCCCGTCGTCAGGGCCGCCCCGAGCAAGCCGGGCGTGGCTTCGCGGAGAGCGACGCGCACCTCACCGGCGTTCGACCACAGCGAAAAAATCCCTAAGCCGACAATTCCCGCGATCGACGCAATGACGATCAGCACCAGTACCTCGGTGGAGATGAAGAATTGCACCGTGAGAAGGAGTCCGAGCGCTACTCCGACTCGCAAGGAACGACGTGCGCGTACCCAGAGGAGTTCGTAGAGACATCCCACGACGAGGGGTGGCACCACGAGGACGGTCTGGTTGAGATGACCCAGGGGTTCATTCAAGAGAACGAGAGGGGAAAAGGCGTAGAAAGCGCCGGCGACAACACACATGACCCGCGAGTGGACCCAACGAGTCGTTAGCCACGTCGCCGCCACACCTGAAGCGACCGGGCCGAGAAGCACCGCGACATTGAAGCTGGCCACCGGGCCAAAGAGTGCCGTGACGGGAAGAAGCGCCACGCCCAGGGCGCTGTATCCCGGGTAGGTGAGCAAATTGGTCCCTTGTGGATGAAACATCGCACGCGAGTACCAAGGATTCAGCGCGTGTTGCAGAGCCTGCCACGGCCACTCAATAACCCAGACGCCCCACGAGGTGTCCGAACACGGACACGTCGTCGCGTGCGAAGGACTCAGCGTCCACACATTCCATACCAGTGCCGCCGCCATCAACGTGAACACGCCCGTCGCGACGAGCCAGTCGCGTCGTGAAAAGACGACCGCCGGCACCGCCTTGCCTACGCCCGCCCCATCCATTTGCAAGGACGCTAGCCGACGATTTCTCACGTGAGGCAGTGATCTCCGCGGGCCCCTCACCACGGAATTCATCTGGACGGCCGCGGCCGTTTAAGTAGTGATTACTCAGTCACCACTAGGCGCTCACGGTGGTGACTCCTACCCGAGGTGGGGCTCTCGCCGACTCGACGACACCACGTCAACACGTCGTCGTTCGCGCGGTTCGATCTTGTCGACACTTGACACCTGACGATGGGTCCTGATGGCCAGGCGTTGCGACTCAGTCCTCAATGACGGAAATGGCGAATTCGGGACAGTTCGCCGCGGCGAGGCGCGCTCGTTCTTCCAGCTCGACGGGAACCGGACCCTCCGAACGCACTGACGCCTGACCGTAATCGTCGACGTCAAAGAGTTCCGGCGACAGGGCGTAACAGCGTGCGTGGCCCTGGCACTTATCGGCATCGAGTCGCAATTTCACGTTGACCTCCACAAAAGAATTTCGTCTCGGGCATACTGGCACACGTGGGCGGGTAATCCACTCACAGTTCAGCACTCGAGGAGCCAACATGATTGAGGACGTCGTAGATCGTTGGGAGCAGCACATGCGTGGCGACCTACCCGGTGGACTGGATGAGTTGCTCGACGACGACGTCATCTTCTACTCCCCCATCGTGTACACGCCCCAGGTCGGAAAAGAACTCACCACGTTGTACCTCACCGCCGCCGGACAAACGTTCCCGGGAGATGCAACCTCGGTGTCGAGCGAGAAGAAGGGCTCGTCATTTCACTACACCAAGAAAGTGCTCGCCGGCGACACGGCGGTATTGGAATTCGAAACCAGCATGCAGGGCAAGTATGTCAATGGTGTGGACATCATTCGTTGCAACGACGCTGGGAAGATCATTGAGTTTCGCGTCATGATTCGTCCCCTCCAAGCCGTGAATCAAGTGCACGCCAATATGAAAGCCATGCTCGAACGACTTGGCATGACCTTCTAGCGTTCGCCGGCGCGCACCACGACCTCGTGGGCCGTTCGCTCCACGCTGAAGTGGGCGAAACGGAACGACGCGATGTCGGTGATCCCGTGACGAACAACGTGGTGGGCCAGCGCGCCCTTGACTGCCTTCGCGTCGTGGCCTACCGCTCTTGACCCATCGAGGGACACGAAGCGCACGCGGATGATTCGCTCAGGATCTAAGTCCTGATACGCCACGCTCTGGGCGTGCTCGGCGGGCAAGAAATCCACAATCACTCGACGTCGAGCTAATCGGGAAAGAACGGGTGTCACTGCCGGTTGCCACCACCGCGACAGGACGCCCACGCCGGGGAGTGACACTTTCATCGTCAGGCGAAAATCAGCAACCGAGTCCGTTCCCCAGGTGAGTCCGGTGAGGGCATTGGGGATAAGTATGCGACCTCGTTCCGAGGGAGTGAGTCGTTGTGGTTCAAGGTATTGCCACACGACGCCATTGAATCGACGCCACGCGGGAAGCCAGGGGCCTTCCTCGGCCACTGCAGCCATATTCGCCTTCACCGCGCGATCGAAAAAATCTCCGCGAACGCCGAAGAGTTTCGCCAATTCTTCTGGCGTCCGCTCTTTCATCACGGCCCCGAGAACGGCACGCAACCGCTCCCGGGCGGCGCCTAAGTCTGTTTCGAAATCGTCGCGACCTCGACGCTGAAGCCCACCCGGCGATTTACCCTCGGAGGGCGGCAACAAGATCAAGGGCGCGAGTGACACGGCGCCACGGTAGTGGCTGGTGTCAGTTCCCCCGAACGAACTACGCCGCGGTGCTCTGCGTACGCGACACGACGTTCAGCGTCTGGAGGAGGTGACGCACTCTCATCACTTGATCCTCCGTCAGGTCGCGTCCCCGATTTCGGCCGAACGAAACGGTGGTCCCCGGCGCACTAAACACCCATGCACCTCGGTGCGATTCGTGCATGGTGCCGAAGCGCTCCAAGAGACACACGACATCGTGCCACTGAATGTTGTGCCCAATCGGGTGCGCAAACAAGCGCTCCACGGTGTGGCGGTGGTGGTGATCAAGCTTCGTCGACATCAACGAGGACCTCCTCTAGAGATCCGTATGGAAACAGATCTCCACCCGCACTCTGCACCCGTTAGAGGGGCGCGTCAAGTACCCCCACGAGCTCCACGTGTTCCGTCATGGGAAACAGGTCGAATGCACGCAATTGCAAGAGTCGGTACCCACCTTCGAGCAAGACAGCGAGATCACGAGCGAAGGTCGCCGCATCGCACGAGACGTACACGATCCGTCGAGGGGCGCGACGCACGAGCGCACTGGCCACGGCTTTGCCCGCACCATTACGGGGCGGATCGAGAACCACTACGTCACCCGCACTCACGGTGTCGTTGATCGCACGAGGAGTGACGCGCCAATCACGCAGAGTGACTGTTCGAAAATGTCGCGTGTTGAACTCCGCATCCGCAACCGCATCCTCGGAACTCTCCACACTGGTCACGCGACCGGTGGGACCGACCGCCGCCGCAAGAGGAACGGTAAAAAGTCCGACCCCGCTATAGAGGTCAACGACGTGATCCCCCGGGGCGACGTCCGCAAATTCCATCACGGTCCGTACGAGCACGTCGGGCGCAGCGCGATGGGATTGCCAAAATGACAAAGGTCCAACGCGATATTCGTGCGCGCCCACGCGAACCATCGTGGACGTGTCTGCGGGGAGTGGTGCTCCTCCCAAGGTGGACACGGCGAATTGCGATTCCTCGCCGACGTCGTGCCGCGCCACCGCAAAATACGTATCACCAATGGCGCGAAGTTCCACTTCCTCCGCGTCCGGCCACTCTTCGTCGAAGGCGTCGGCAAAAGGAGATGCACTGATCCAACACTCGTCAATCGTGACGAGTTCGTTGGAACGGTAGGGCCGTAAACCAAGACGTCCGTTCTCGTCCACGCCGCACCGAAGTCGGGTGCGGGAACCCTGCGCGGGTACCCCAACTTCCTCGACGTCCACTCGCCATTCGAGATGCGCAATGCGCGAAAGGTGTTCCGTGACGAGCTGGGATTTCCACTCGAGCTGCGCCTCAGTGCTGGCGTGTTGCAAGTCGCATCCCCCACACCCGCCCGCGTGCGCATAGCGGCAAGGGGGTGTCACCCGCTCGGAACTCGCCTCGATCACCGACGTCGTGTCGGCACGAACGAAGGACTTCGCCACTTCGCTGACGGTCGCGCGCACGAACTCATTCGGCAGCGCGTGACGGAGGAACACGACCTGGCCATCGTCGGTACGACCCACGGCGCCGCCGGTCGCGGGGCGTAGGGCACGCATGTGAATTTCATCTCCTACGTGCACTGTCACCGGATCAGCCTAACGAGTGCGTCAGAATCCCTGATGTAACGCCCGTTGCGTAGAGTTCGATTGAAATGGACCCCGGACTCACGTTGCATCTCGGCGAGAACCTCTCGTCGCTCGCTCGTCATTTCGCGGAGCGCCGACGTATCGACGCCCCGAACGTTCTCGAGCCCGACTGGACCGTGGTGCCGAGCGCGCCCGTGCGTCAATGGCTCGATTGGCATTTGGGTGAGAACAACGACCGCGCGGGGATCACGGCGAACTTGACCTACATCTTTCCGGAGGAATTTGTGGGCCTCGTGGAAAACTTGACCCTCGGCCCAGACCGGATTCCTTGGGATCGAGATCTCATGACGGCTCGACTATTGGGAAATGCTCCTGGTCTCTCCTACGTCGATGCGAGGCGTCAGGCAGAAGAGTTGGACGAGGTCATTCGGTGGCGACCGGACGCGTTGGACGCTGACGACGATGTCCACGTCGAGGTGCGACGTCGCTACGACACGCTCGGTCCGAAGCACACCCTCCCTCTCGCCCAACGCCAGGCCTGCGAGGTGGCGTTGTCGACGTCCCTCCCGCTCGGTATTCCCGAACGAGTCTTTGTGTTCGGACTTCCGAATGTGCCCGGCGGACCCGCATTCGTGCGATTCGTCAGTGCACTTGCTCGCCACTGTGATGTCCACGTCTTTGTCCCGGTGCCGAACGGCAGCGTTCCCAGCCCCGTTCTTTCTTCCTGGCGACGCGAATCGCTCGACTCGTTGCAACTTTGGCGAGACGCTCCGGTGGATTTCTTTCGCGAATGTGTGTGCTCCGCACCATCGCCGATGCCCACCAGCCTCCTGGGCGCCTTCCGAGATCGCCTGCGCGGCGGTCATGCCAGCACCGTCGACGGTGATGACACTCTCACCATCGTGGGATGCGTGGGCGCTTCTCGTCAAGCCGAAGTATCTCGTGACCTCATTCTCGAGACCATGTCAACGAGAGGTATTGAGCCGCACGAAGTGCTCGTCGTCACACCCGATCCCGAGCGATTCGAAGCCCATTTAGAACGACATTGGAATCTGCCTCGCTTCGAACGTGGTCAACGTCTTCCGCGACTCCCATTTGAACCGACCGAACTCGCGGCGGCCAGTACGACGTCGCGCCTTCGTGCGTCGGCGGAACTACTCGGACTCATTGGAAACTACGCCACCATCGAACACATCCGGTCTTTGTGCGAAACGCGGGCACTAAGAACTCAGATGGGTCTGGACCCGTCACAGTGGGACAGACTGTGGCGTCTCGCACATCATGGATCA
The DNA here is from genome assembly GCA_903871335.1 of uncultured Actinomycetes bacterium. Classification (GTDB taxonomy): domain Bacteria; phylum Actinomycetota; class Acidimicrobiia; order Acidimicrobiales; family RAAP-2; genus RAAP-2. Next base: position 58,512 of record CAIQGE010000025.1, on the reverse strand, counting down.
CTCACTTTTGGCGTCTCGGCTCAGCAGCGGTCCATCTTCAACCTCTATCCCGATGACCATGGTGCAGGAACGTGGCAGGAGTGGACTGACGATGTTGTCTCCAGTTTCCTCTGGCCTCCTTCGACGAGCCGAGGTGTCGGTGTCGCGAGCGACGTCGAGGTCATCGGGGCACTGCAACCGCTGCTTCGCATTCTCGACGCCAGTGCGACGTGGCGCCACGACCCCTTACGCCGACCGGTGACAGCGTGGCTAGGTCACCTCAACGAATGGATGAGTGAGCTAGCGCCGTCGGGGTCCCTCGATGACGATGATTCATTTGACGTCGCGACATCACGGGTGCGGGACTGGTTTCCCCACGATCAGAGTGACGAAACCCGCATCACCTTTGACGACTTTGCCGAATTGTGGGGTGACCTCTCGACCAGTTCGGCTCGCCAACGAATCTTTGGGCGATGGGGCGTGACGGTCACGCGCGCCACGGCCTTGGTCGGCGCGCCGTACCGACTCGTATGCGTCTTGGGTTTCGATGAATTGTCCCTACCGCCAACCTCGTTGCGGTCTCCCCTTCTCGAACCTCCCCGAGTAGGAGACCCCGATCCCCGTCGATCCGTACTCGGCGCCATCTTTGCCGCGCTCGGGTGCGCGTCCGAGAGTCTCATCATCACCTACGACGCTCGAAATGAAGAGAACGGACGATCGGTGGATCTTGCCATTCCCCTGTCCGAACTCGTGGACGTCGTTCGGAGTGTCACCCGCGATACCTCCACTTCTTCTCACACCACGTCGCGCCACTCCTTCGACGCTGTTAGAGAAGACCAGTGGCATCCGCCTCTGTTTGATCCACGCGTGGCCCTCGTGACGTCTGCGAGCGAGACGTCACTCACTCCACCCTCGGAGAAGTCCGTGGCCGCGAGTGAGTTGCTCCGTTTCGCACGTCACCCGGTGCGCTACCACGTCGCCGTCGGACTCGCCGCCGGTGTACCCGACGACCCCGACGCCCGTCTGGACGTGCCACCCATTGCTCTGGACCCACTGGAGCGATCGGCACTCCAACGCGCCTATCTGACGGCGTTGACCGACGAAGTGAGCAACCTCGCAAAGTCTGGCTCGTTGCCGGATCGCAATGATCTTCGCCACACGCCATCGCCACACTGTCGCGAATTACCGTGTGCGCCACTCCACGAGATCGTGTGGCGACTTCGACGACAGATTCTCGAAACTCCCGGTCGAGCACGCACGATTCCTCACCGCCTGTTCCTTCGTCGGATGCAATTCCCCCTCCTTGATCTCGCGACGTACAACTACGTGCTGGACCTCGAGGACCTCGACGAGGTGACGACGACACCTCACGTCGTGGGCTGGGACGAGCGTGAGCTACTGATTGACGCGCCCTCGGACTCGTCGTGGTGGCGTGGCGTGCGACGAGACCCCACGTCAGGAACTTTGATGCGGTGGCAACTCGAACCGAGAGGAAACAAGGGTGAGGTGCGCCACGTCTTTCCCGCCCTCGTCGACTTGTGCATTCTCAAACTTGTCGAGCCCGACCACGAACCACTCTCCGTGACGTCTTTCCTGCCCGACTCGAACGAGCCCTACAAGAAGAAGACGGGGACTCGCTTCGCGGGGGACGATCGACTCAATCCCCTCTCCATTCTCCGTTTCGACGGAAGCCTCGATGACGCCATCGCGGCGCTGTCGCTCGTCGATGACTGGCGACGAGAATCCTTGGTGCGGGCACTGCCGTTGTTCCGGCGTACGAGCGTGGCGGCGATGGCACCCATCCTGAAGGTCAAACCTTCGGACACGTGGAGTTCACAGCGTGGATACGGAGAGAGCAACGACACCGTTCATCAACTCCTGTTCCCTCTCGCGTACGAAGAATTGGCAGAGATGGGCGAGGACGGGGAATTTCCATACGCCGCTAGCTGGCGGGACCTACTTCACAACATCAGCGTGAGCGCTACCACCACGTCGTCGCGCTATCCGTCCCGTCGTGAACGCGTCGACACTGACAGGGACACGTCGAACACTTTTGAATTTCGGCGCCTCACGGAGGACTTCGCGTGACGCGCCCGTTCGATCCGTTCGTCAGTCGCGTGGGTGACTTGGACGACATATTGGTGGTTTCCGCTAGCGCCGGCACTGGCAAAACCTGGATGATTACCCACGTCGCGGCGCGCTGGCTGATCGAGGAAGACCACGAACCACACGAGCTCCTGATGGTCACCTTTTCGCGCGCCGCGGCATTCGAGCTCAAGGCTCGCCTACGAGAACGCGTAGCGGCAATTGGTGTCGTGATCGCGTGGCTGGAGACTGAATCCCGCGGGGACCTCGCCGATATTGATCCGTCGCTTTCAAGCTCCGATGAGTGGGTGCAGGCTTTCGCTGCGGTCTGTCTCGAACAAGGACTCGACGTCGTGCGGGCTCGTTGGACGAGAGTGACCGCCCAGTTAGACGAAGTGCACGCACGAACGATCCACTCGTTTGCGAGCGCCGTTCGCCACGGACGGGACGAGGACGTCGTTGCCGGTGGTCGACTGAAACGGCGCGCGTCGTATGAGGCGATCACGCGACGGGTCACCAGCGCAGATCCCGTCTTTCTTCAACTGCTCGACGAAATGGAGAGCAGCGGAAAGGCCCTCACTCCCGCGGCGCAGAGACTGTCGAGCAAATTGACCAAAGGGCTCGACGTCGTCGAATCCAGTGGCGGCGAAGGTTCGCAACTTCTGTCGCTTCACGACCCGAGCGATGACCCCGAGCGCGCCGAACAACTCTCTGTCATCACCGAGGTACTACGTGATGCCACCACACGGCTCGCACGACTGCATGAACTCGAAAACGTGACAACGTATAACGACTTGATCGGTGAACTACATCACCAAATTGAGATTGGCGGAACCGCATTACGAGACCGTCTCCGGTCTCAATTCGCATTGGTCATGATCGACGAATTTCAAGATACCGATGCGCTGCAGTGGGATGTCTTTCGCCGTCTCTTTCGCGATGGCGAATCACCCACACCGATGATTGTGGTGGGCGACGCGAAACAAGCGATCTACGGCTTTCGCGGTGGCGATGTTCGCGTTTATCAACGCCTCGAGCACGACGTCAGCAGTCGAGGTCGGCAGGCGTCGGTGGCGCTGCGAGTGAATCATCGGTCATCCGGGCCGCTCCTGAGCGCACTCAACACCTTGTTTCTCGCGGGTCGACGTGACGGGTGGCATCTGTCATCGGGCGACAACCCGGTTACCTACGACCCGGTCGAACCGAGCGCGCGACGACGTGATCTGCCTGGTCAGTTCACGATTCGTGCGGTCGACGCATCGACGGTCGGACCCGCGGTATTCGAGGACGTGCACCACGTGCTGACGGTGTTGCGCGAGGCGGGCGTCCCGGCACGAGATGTCGCCATTTTGTGCCGACGCGGTGACGTCATGCGAAGGTTGCAACGCGACCTGGCTCGGCGCAACGTCGTCTCGGTCAGTGTTGGCGGGGCATCAGTCTTTACGTCCGTAGCGGCCATGCACGTACGTTCACTCTTGTGGATTCTCGCCGACCACCGCGCTGCTCGACGAGTAAATCTCTTGCGCGCCACGTGGTTTCAGGACTTCGACGATGGAAATTTGCAGGCGATCGTTGACGGTTTCGCCCGGTCCGGACCAGGCGCGTTAATTCGCGCCGCACTCGCCGGCGGGGTTCTCGCTCACGTGCGCAGTCTCCCCCAGGGCGAACGACACTGGACGGACCTTGAGCACATTTTCGAGTTGCTCGCCGCTGACCTGCATGGTCCCGTGAGTGCCGAGCGACCCCTGCAATGGATGGACGAAAGGATGTCCGACGCCCGCGTCGGCGATGAGGAGGGGACGACCGCCCAACGCCGCGTTGAAAGCGATGATGACGCGGTGCGACTCATGACTATTCACGCCGCGAAAGGTCTGCAGTTTCCCGTGGTGCTCATTCCGGACATTGAACGAACGAGCTCACTTCGCACCGACGGCGTGGCGTCGTGGACTACCGGCACCGGGCGAGTTCTCGATACCCGCAGTCTCTTGTCGAATGAGGGCTTTGGTGAAGAGGTTCGTCTCGACGATCGAGACGAGACCCGCCGACTCATATACGTGGCCCTCACCAGAGCGGAGACACTGCTCGTGGCCTGGCGCGTGGGAGATAGAGGCGAGTGGCCGACACTTCTCACGTCGCTGGCGACGTCCGCAGCGGACGACCTGGAGTCGGACGGCCCGATTCCAGAAGTGTCACGCGCTGAACATTCCTTCGCCCTGCACATTCCGTGGAACGCGCTTCCCGACAACTCACCCCAACAACCGCCCGTCGCCCAGCGGGCCCCCGCCGTGGCGGAGGCCTTGCGGAGATGGTCCTACAGTTCGCTGCACACGGCCGATAATGATGCGGATCTCGCGAGCGACATTTTCCGCGCCAATAGTCCTTCCGCCTACGAAGGCGGTGCGCGCGACGAACGAAAAGATGATGAGCTCGTTGAGGATGTACTCGACCTGCGAGGTGCCCACGTCTTTGGGAATCTTCGCGGCACGGGATTGGGTAACACCGTTCACGAGGTGCTCGAACGCGTTGTCGGAAGAATGGGCTCTCGAGACGAGGCGTTGGACCGCGTCGTGCGAGATATCTTTACCCGTCACCACTTTGCCGCGACGAGCGAATTCGTCGACGTGTTTCGGCACCTCCTGTCACGTCCGCTGGGAGCACTATTCGACGGTGCATCGTTGGACGACTTCGTCGGCGCTCGACGCACGAGCGCTGAGATGCGATTTACGTTGCCGCTAGGTTCGTCGAATTCAGATGATGGTCGTCTCCGTGCCCTATGCGATGCCGTGGTCACGGGGGATCCCGAGGGACCGTACCGGGACTTTTTTGCCCACGTACGAGACCGGTACGATTCCTCGCTCCTCGCGACTGGCTATCTCACCGGTTCCATTGACCTCGTCGCTCAAATAGGCGACTCGTCTCCTCGGTTTGTCGTGGTCGACTACAAGACCAATCTCCTGACCAGCGAATCCGACTACTCACCCTCTTCTCTCGTGAACGAAATGTCGACGTCGGGCTACCCCTTGCAAGGATTGCTGTACAGCGTCGCCCTGCATCGCTATCTCGACGATCGCCTCGCCGGGTACCAACCGGCCGAACAACTGGGGGGCCTCTGTTATCTCTACGTGCGGGGTGTCGCGACGGCCCAGCACCCGGATGACGGACTGGCTACCTGGCGAATCCCCGCGGACGTCGTCGTTCTCGCCTCGGACATTCTGGCGGGAGACGTCTCATGAACGAACTGCGCGAGTGCTTCGAGCGTCACCCTTCTTGGTCCGACGTCTTCAGCGAAGCTGACCGACTCATCGTTACCTCGATCGTTCGCTACGCGCACCGCGTTGATTCCGAAACGCTGCCACTCACCGAGGATGACGACGACGTCCTGGCGGCGCTCCTGCTCCTCGCCAAGTCGGTGCGATACGACCACGCCGCGCTCTCTCTGCGACCTCGTGAACTTGGCGAACTGATTGGTACCCAGCTGGGTGGTCGTCACCCGGGCGACCTGCCGGACGCGGACACCCTTCGCCGCGCGCTACAGGACACGTCGCGGCCGCTCGTTCGCGCGGCCGTCGACCGACGGAACCTTGACGGAGATATTCCCGCGGCCGGTCCGCCGATTGTGATCACCGAGAACGACGGCGAGATGGTGTTCTGTCACGTCCGGCGATTGGCCCACGCCGAATGGCGAGTGGCCACCACGTTGTTGACGTCCGCAGGTCCTCGTGACGGTGACTGGGTTGGTGATCTTGTGACCACCTGTCTTTCACACTTGGAAGGTCCGGCCGCCGTCTTGGCGACCGCGGTCGCGCAGCAGAAGATCACCGTCATGACCGGCGGACCCGGGACCGGCAAGACCACGGCCGTTGCTCGGCTTCTCGCCGCGCTGGGAGAACAGGCGTTGCGGGATCAGCGGAAGGTTCGCGTGGCGATCGCGGCACCGACCGCCAAAGCCGCCGTCCGGCTTCGAGAGGCTCTGGCCGACACTGTGTCCCACGAACACACGGGGCTCCAATTCCACGAACGGTCGGGGTCCGTGCACCGCCTTCTCGGACTTCGGCCGGACACCGACGTCGCGACGGTGCTGCTCGACGACGATCTGGTTGTCGTCGATGAAGTCTCCATGCTCGAGCTCGACATGATGGATACTTTGTTGTCCGCATGCAGCGAACACACGCGGCTGCTGCTCGTGGGAGACGCCGATCAGCTGGCGTCGGTGAACGTCGGCGCTGTCTTGCGCGATGTCGTCGACGCGGCCGACGCCGGCCACTTGGGACACGGCCTCGTGCGACTCACCGAGAACTTCCGTAGTGGTTCGGACATCGTCGAGGCCGCTCAGTGCGTCAACCGCGGAGACCTCGAAGGGCTCGTGCGCCTCTGCGAGACGAGTTCGATGGTCACGATCTCCACCGATCGACGACATGATCTCGCCCGCCTCGAGGAGCACGCGGACGACCTGCGCGCACGAGCGGCGACCACGGACGAAGCGGGCGCACTGCGCGACGCGACGCGCGTCGTGGTCCTGTGCGCGACGCGTCGAGGGGTGGGGTCCGTGCACTGGTGGCAGACACGGGTGGCGGCGGACGCACCCGACCTCGCCGTGGGCACACCCGTCCTCATCACACGCAACGAAGAGTTCCGACCCGACGGCTCGGCCCTCGCCAACGGTGACATTGGCGTGGTCATGGATGATCCGGAAGGACCCTACGCCGTCTTCGGTCCCCTCGACGCACCGCGCCGACGACCGCTTCGCCAGTTGTATGACGCCGAACCCGCCTGGGCGATCACGATTCACAAGTCGCAGGGTTCGGAATATGACGACGTCATCGTGTCATTGCCCGATCACGACGTGAGCATCCTCACCCGCGAACTGATCTATACGGCGCTCACCCGCGCGCGCCACCACGTCAGAATCGTGGGCTCGATTGATTTGTTGTCGATCGCGCTCTCGCGGCGCATTGCGCGCGTGAGCGGACTGAGCGAACGAATGGCGGCGTTGGCGGCGTCCAGAAGCGAATGATCAGTCCGCGTCCTTCGGCAACCAACGGAAGGTGAAAGCGCACAACAACGCCCCCACCACCGTCCAGATTCCCAACACGATGGCGGCTTTCGTGAACTCGTAGCTGCCGCCAGCCTCGTTGGCGGCGAACGCGGCGGGGAGAAACACGCCACGCATGGCTTGGGCCATCCATTTCAAAGGGAACAGTGCCGCAATGGTTTGCATCCAACGGGGCAGTTGGGTGTAGATCAAGTACACACCTGAGGTGAACTGAAAGAAGAGCACGACGGGCGTCGCGAGAGCTGAGGCCGCTCGGCCGTCTTTGGCCAGAGTAGAAAAGGCAACACCCAGCAAGGTGCTCACGACGAGTCCCAGAAAACTGACCCATACGAACACGAACCAGAGATTCACGCTGCGCGGCATCGTGATGCCGAAAGCGAGGTGGCCAATGCCGAGCAAGAAGATGGCCTGAAACACATAGATGAACAACGAGCACGCAAATTTTCCAACGAAGTACACGCTCTTGGGCATCGGCGAACCCACCAAACGCTTGAGGGTCCCGTTGGATCGCTCTTCGGGAATCATGATGGCCAATTGCTGAAAAGCGCTGTACAAGAGTCCTGACGCGAGCATCCCGGCGACGAAGTATTGGGAAAACTTGACGCCGGATTGGCCAATCTCCTGATGTCCGAACACGGAACCGAAAATGAGCAGGAGGAAGATCGGTAGGAACATGGAAAAGGTTATGGAGCGCTTATCTCGCAGGAGCGCGCGGATTTCGAGACGTGAGCGGTCGACATAGAGCGACAAGAGATTCATGTTCGCCCACCCCCGTCGAGGAGTTCCAGATAGGCCTGCTCCAAGGTGGGTCGCGACACTTCAAGGTGAGGAATCTCGCCCCCCAATCGCTGCGCCAACGAGGCAATCAACGCGGTGGGAGTACGAGTGAGCTCGTCGTGGCGTTCGTTCCCTTCCCACCAACTCACCCGCACGTCGTCGCTCGTCCGGCGCCCGAGGAGCGCGGGCGTAGTGTCCGCCACCTTGCGACCTCGCGCGATCACCACGACACGATCAGCCAGGGCGTCGGCTTCCTCGAGATAGTGGGTCGTGAGCACGATGGTCGTTCCTTCGCTTTTCAGGCGATGGATCAATTGCCAGAAGACCTGGCGGGCTTCGGGATCAAAACCCGTGGTGGGCTCATCCAAGAACAGCAACTCCGGACGTCCGACAATTCCGAGGGCGACGTCGAGACGACGTCGCTGTCCGCCGGACAAAGACGAGTTGCGAGCGTCGCTCTTGTCGGCGAGCCCAGTGATGTCGAGTACCTCCGACGTCCCGCGCGGGTGCGAATAGAACCGCGCGAAATGTTGGATCGATTCGCGAACCGTCAAATCACCGAGATCCGACGCGCTCTGCAGCACGATGCCCAGGCGCGCTCGCCAACGACGATCGGCCGTGGCGGGGTCCATTCCCAAGACGTGAACGTCACCCGCATCTCGGTATCGATAACCCTCGAGGATTTCGATCGTGGTGGTTTTTCCGGCGCCGTTCGGACCCAGCACCGCAAGGCACTCACCTTGCGTCACCACGAGGTCAAGGCCGTCGACCGCACAGAAATCCCCGTACCGTCGGGTCAGCCCTTTGACATCGACCACGTTCTCCACGCGCTGAAACTAACGCATGGATCGAGTCACGCGACTACGAGAGTCCCGCGTGCTCCAAGAACAGGTCGACGAGGGTGCCGGCACGCAGGGCGGCCTCTGCTTCAAAGGAAGTCGTCTCCTCGAGCAAGCGTCGCTGGTGCTCGCTGTGGGCGCGTGGCGAGCCGTTTTCACTCTCGAACCAACGGTGAAGTTGTTCGGCATCGATTTCCGGATGGAACTGGACGCCGAGGTGCTGTCGCCACGTGAACGCCTGCACCGCACGAGGTGACGTGGCCCACACATTCGACTCCGGCGTGAGCACACATTCGTCGCCGTGGTACTCAAACCAAGGTCCTCGCGGAAGCCCTACAGAATCGGCGACGTCAACGATCTGCCAGCCCTCCTCGCCCTCGGCCGCCCGGCGAACCTGCCCACCACTCATGGCGCACAACACCTGGGCACCAAAGCAGATGCCGAAAATGGGAACGCCAGTGTCACTCACCTTCTCCAAGAACGACATTTCAGCGAGTAACCATTGTTCGCGTACGGCCGGGTCGTACACGGCGGCGTTCGAGCCCAGAACGACGACCGCGTCATACCCGTCGCTGCTCAGTGGCGTCAACGACGACGTGTAGAGAATCGTGTCGAAGCTCCATCCGCGATCAGCGAAGGCCCGTCCGATCAGTCCGGCGTCGTCTTCTTCGTGATGTCGAATGACCAGTGCGCGACTCACGACGACAGGGCCGCCACGTACGAATGCCAGTTCTCCACGAGAGCCTCGGACGCGTTCGAATCGCACAAACGCACCAGGCACGCCACGGCCAACGTGATCATCTTGAGCGAAAGGGGCTCGAGACTTTCGATACCCCCCTCGTCAATGAACTTGGTCGGAGCGAGAGTGATCACGCAATCCGGCAGGGGCGCACTGAGACCTCCCGAGGTATTCCACATCCGCTTGAGTTCGGACAGGGAGCGGACGCCGTTCGTGGCGGAAATGGTGGCTACGGCGGCATTCATTGGCTTGCCCACGAGGCAGTTTTGGGGGAATATCGGTCGAGACGCCCAGTCAATGACGTTCTTCACCACACCCGGCACCGCGTAGTTGTACTCGGGCGTGGCCCAGAACACGCCCGCGGCATTGTGTATCCGACGCCGCAGCTCCACTACCGACGCCGGAGCGTGTTCACCGTCGTGGTCGGCGTTGTAGGGAGGGATGTCGCTCAAATCGAAGAAATCAGGTTCGTAGGCCGTGGGCAAGGTTCGTGCGGCGATCGCGGTGAGACGTGTATTCAACGATTCCGCCCGTAGCGAGCCGGACAGAAAGAGGATCGATTTGGTCATAATTCTGAGTAGCCTACGGGTCGTGCTGCGAAGGCCAGCGCGACGGAGGGGGTGCCGTGATGTCCGAAACGTCGGGAGTTTTGGAGGGTTTCACCAAGTCGCCTTTCTCGGCGTTGGGCCGAACGCGAGACGTCTATCGCATGGGCGACGGACCGACCGTCATGGTTCTGTCCGAAATTCCCGGTATCACGCCACTCGTGACGTCCTTCGCCCGGGAAGTCGTCCGGCGCGGATTCTCGGTCGCGATGCCCCACCTGTTCGGCACGGACGGCGCATCACCCAGTGGACCTCGAATCGCGCGAGCGATTGGTACGGCGTGCGTGAGTCGCGACTTCACGTTGTTCGCCACACACAAATCATCTCGCGTGACACGGTGGCTCAACGAACTCGCGCACCACGAACATGCACGCACCGGCGGTCCCGGCGTGGGTGTCGTGGGCATGTGTCTCACCGGTGGCTTCGCACTGGCCATGATGGTGGATCCCGTGGTCGTCGCTCCGGTACTCAGTCAACCAAGTTTGCCGGTTCCCCTCGGAAAGAAGTCCACCGCGTCCAGCGACCTTGGACTTTCCGATGAGGAGAAACGTCAAGTGGCGGCACGGGCGGCCGCGGGCGTGTGTGTGCTCGGTCTGAGGTTCACCGAAGACCCTATGGTGCGCCCCGAGAGATTCGCCGCCCTACGCGAACTCCTGGGCGACAACTTCGTCGGTGTCGAAATCGATTCGTCGGCCGGCAACGAGTGGGGGTACCGACAAGGCGCGCACTCGGTGCTCACCGAGGACCTTGGTACCACTCCCGGCTCCCCCACCATCGAGGCGCTCGAACAAGTCCTCACCTTCTTCGGTGACCGACTTCGCGATTCCTCAACCGGCGGGGAGTGACCAGCCGAGTCCCTCGGCCACTTCTCGACACGTCGGGCAGATGGGGTACTTCTTCGGGTCACGGCCCGGCACCCAGACCTTGCCGCACAGCGCGCGCACGGGTGTTGAATTAATCATTCCACCGACCACGCTGTTATCGATAGGGATGAAGTCACCCTCTTTCGGATGAAAACCCTCGAGAACGACGTGAGTGAATCTCTCATGATCGCCATCGTCCAGAGTCGGGGTGGTCTCGATCTCTTGGATTGTTTCCCACTGTGTCGTCACGACGCGCACTCTACCCAGTGCTGGCTAGGGTCGTCGACGTGAAGAAGCGTCGGACCCGCCGCCTCGAGAGTCGCCCACTCGGCCGTTCCTCGTCCCACTTCAAGCACGATGGCACTCCCAAAAAGTCGTACCGCACCCAGTCCGAGGCGGCGAGCGCCGCCCAATTGGCCTGGACCCTCGAGGGTGTCGACCTCAACACCTACCGTTGCGACCACTGCTACCAGTGGCACATCGGACGTCGATTTCGCGAGAAGTAGCACGCGAGGGTCGGAAACGGGCATGATGGTGAGACCTGAAGGGAAGGTGCCTCATGGCCGTTGATGCCTACATTTTGATCCAGACCGAAGTCGGCAAGGCCAATGACGTCGTCGTTGCCGCGCGTTCCGTGCCGGGCGTGTCCAAGGCTCACGAAGTCACTGGTCCGTACGACGTGATCGTGAGCTGCAGCGCCGAGAGCGTCGATGAACTCGGTGGACTTGTCGTCGGCGCGATTCAAAAGGTACCGGGCATCACCCGCACGCTGACCTGTCCGGTCGTCAACGTCTAGCCCAGGGCCCCCGCGCTCCGTAGGGACGCCACTCGTTCTTCACTGACGCCCCAACGACGAAGTCCGTCATCGGTTCCCGATCCCGGGGTCGTGGCGGGTCGGGTGATGGATCCGGGCGTCTTGGAGAATCGCGGCGCCGGACTCGGGGCGAGGTCCCCGCTCGCGAACGTGGATCGCGCCACATTGTGCGGGTGCTCCGGCGCTTCGCGGGGCGAAAGCACCGGCGACACGCAGGCGTCCGTGTCATCGAAGATGGCGCACCACTCATCACGAGTCTTGGTGAGAAAAATGGCGGCGAAACGCTCTTTCATGGCTCCCCAGTGCTCCCGATCCATTTGACCGGGAAGTTCCTCGGCCACGAGACCAAGTCCTTGCACGAGCTCCGCGTAGAACTGCCGCTCAATTGCTCCCACCGCCATGTACTTCCCGTCAGCCGTTTCGTAGACCTCGTAGAAGTGCGCCCCGGTATCCAAGAGGTTGGTCCCTCTTTCTTCGCGCCACAAGCCCGCATTCAAGAAGGAGTGCGTCATCGCCATTAGCGACGACGCACCATCCACCATGGCCGCGTCGACGACCTGCCCCACGCCGCCGTTGCGGACGTTCAAGATTCCCGCGACAATTCCGAAAGCGAGCAACATACCGCCGCCGCCAAAGTCACCGACGAGATTCAAAGGGGGAACCGGCTTGTCGCCCTCGCGACCAATGGGCCACAGCGCTCCGGCGATCGAGATGTAGTTGATGTCGTGCCCCGCGCGCGCCGACAAGGGACCATCCTGTCCCCAACCGGTCATCCGGCCGTAGACCAACTTGTCGTTACGTTCCCACACGTCGTCGGGTCCCAGTCCGAGGCGTTCCGTCACTCCCGGTCGGAACCCTTCAATGAGAGCGTCGGCACTTTCCACCAGATCCAAGACGAGCGCGCGCCCGTCCTCGTGCTTGAGATTCACCGCGACTGACGAACGCGAACGCAGGAGTAGGTCCCAGTAGGGGTCAGCCGCGGCGTTGGGATCAGCACGCTCCAACCGCAAGATATCGGCCCCGAGGTCCGCGAGCAGCATGGCCGCGTAGGGCGATGGTCCAATGCCCGCCAGCTCAATAATCTTGATTCCCGTTAACGGTCCGCCCATGATGCCCCCTTCAGCCTCGGGGCGAGCGTACCGCGACGGCGCGAGCGCTTCGGTAGTCTCGCCCGATGACATCTGATCTCTGGCCCCGGGATTTCGACTTCGGAGTAGCGACCGCCGGTTTTCAAATCGAAGGCGGCTACAACGGACCGGGCGAGCCTCGCAACAACTGGGCCGCGTGGGAGGACGAGGGTCGTGTCGCTCGGGCGGGCGTGGCGAATCGTTTTTGGGACGACTACGAACGTCAGCTTGATTTGGTGGTCGCCATGGGACTCACCAGTTTTCGCCTGTCCGTGGAGTGGACGCGCGTCGAACCTCGCCCCGGCGACGTCGACCACGCGGCCGTGACGCGATACCGCGACATCTTGAGCGCTGTGCGAGATCGACACCTACGACCACTCGTCACCTTGCACCATTTCACCAACCCCGAATGGCTGGGATGTGATCCGTGGCTGAATGACGAAGGATGGCGACGTCTCGCCCAGTGGTACGACCTGGCGGTTCAACTCTTCGGCGATCTCTGCGACACGTGGATCACGAGTAACGAAATCAATATTTTTGCTTTCAATACCTACATGCACGGAATTTTTCCGCCGGGGCGACGCAATGACTTTGACGCCACGATGACCACGATTGACCACCTCCTCGCGGCCCACGTCGTTGGTTACCAGTCCATCAAACAGCGACAGCCCCACAGTGTGGTGGCCACCAACAACTACTCCTTTTCGATCTACGAACTGGACCGGCTCATTCTCGACACGCTGTACGCGCACCACTACAACATTGGTGACGCGGAACGCGACGCGTGGTTGCAGCATCGGCGCGACACGCACTACGACATCGTGCCCGCGGGACGAGGGATTTATCGTGGTCCCGAAGAAGCGCTCCGCCGCTGGACCGCGCGTCGGGTCGACACCGCTCGGGCTCTCCCCACGGCGCGGAACGCCGTTCGCGAGGCCACGACGCCACGGCTCATGGACGTCGCGCAACTCGATTACTACGCCCCGACGGTGGCCGAGCACGTAACTCTGCCCGGGCACCGCACCGCTGGGGGGCGGTGGCCCAAGCTCGGTCGCCCGCTGTGGGACGACCGTCCCGACCCGGCGATGTTTCTCGCCTATGTCCGCGAGGCGGGACAGGATCAATTACCCGTATGGGTGGTGGAAAACGGCATGTGCGTGCGACGCGACGATCGCGGGGCCTGGCCCCGCCGAGATGGATGGACGCGCGAGCGCTATTTGCGCGAGAACATCGGCGCGCTCGTTCGCGCGCGCCGATTGGGCGTGGACGTCACGGGCTATTGGCACTGGACGTTGATCGACAATTTCGAGTGGGGCAGCTACCAACCCCGCTTTGGCATTCACGGTCTGGCCCGTGACGGCACTTTCCTCGCCACTGATACGGCGGGTGACAATGTCGCCGGCGTCTATCGCGAGATTGCCACGGGTCTGCGCGAGCAAGATTTTCGTGTCGTCGTGGAGCCGGCCGTCGCCCGATGAAATCGGTCTTTGTCCCCGGTCGCGTCAACCTCATTGGCGAACATACTGATTACAACGAGGGACTCGCTCTGCCCTTCGCGGTTGATCTCGGCGTCAACGTGACCAGTAGCGCTCGCGCCGACGACCGGGTGCGGGTCGCGGCCGATGGGTTCGGTGTCTGGTTTGCCGACACCGAGGCCGAGCACGAGTTTGAGCGACAGGCCCGGGTTGTCCTCACTGATCGACACGTCACGAACGTCGACTTGCACGTCTCCAGCACGCTGCCGGCGGGTGCCGGCATGTCGTCGTCCGCCGCGTACATTGGCGCGCTCACTCTGGTCAGTGGCGCTCGCGGCACTTTGGAAGACGTTGCCCGTCTCGTGCAACGCTACGAGTCTCTCGCGGGCAGCGACGTGGGCTTGCTGGATCCGCTCGCGACGCTCGGGGGGCGGGAGCACAGCGCACTACTTATTGATTTCTCGAACCTCGCGACGCGATTCGTCCCTATTCCCGTTGACATCGGCTTTACAGTTTTCCACTCCGGTATTTCGAGATCCCTGGCGACGTCGGGCTACCGCGACCGCCGCGATGAGTGTCGGGCCGTGAGCAGGGAACTGGGTCCTTTCCGAACGCTCACGATGTCCGACGTTGCGGGCCTGGGCGAGCCTCTTCTACGCCGTCGGGCGCGACACGTGCTCAGCGAAAACGAGCGGGTTCTCGCCATGGAGGTCGCGCTGACGACCAGTGACCTACGAGCCATCGGCTCACTGCTCCGGAGTTCTCACGTGTCCTTGCGCGACGACTTCGAAGTTTCGCTGCCCACCATCGACGCGCTCGTGGGGACCATTTGCTCGCTCCCGGGCGTCTTTGGCGCTCGGCTGATGGGCGGCGGGTTTGGGGGATGCATTCTCGCGGTGCACGACTCTGACGTTCAACCGAGCATCGAGGGGGTGCGTCACTGGCGTGTCCGTCCGTCCAACGGCGCGCTCGCGCGCCTCACCTAGGAATTCGACAGCGCCACGAGTCCTTCGAGCGCTCGGGCGGCACCGCCGTCGCGCACCGCGGTCACGGCCATTTCGAAACCTTCGTCAAGAGTCGACACGCGGCCCGCGACCATCAGCGCCAGACCGGCATTGGCGCACACCGTGTCAAAGACGGCGCCCGGCGTCGCCGCGACGAAATCCCGAACGGCCTTCGCGTTGAGCGCGGCGTCTCCCCCGCGGATCTCACTCACGTCATGACGAAGACCGAGCAGGGCCGGCGGATCTACGCGCATCGTGACAATGGTCTCGGGTGTCACGTCGACGATCGTGGCCGCCGCCCCCAGACTCAGCTCGTCGAGGCCATCGTCGGCGTGCACGAGGAAAGCCCGTTGGACGCCGCGAGCCTGGAGAACCGCCGCCATGCGGTCCATCACCGTCGGGTCGGCGACACCGAGAAGCAGGCGTTGCACGCTCGCCGGATTGGCCAAGGGGCCCAGCACATTAAAAGCCGTGCGAAAGCCGAGTTGACGACGCACTGGTCCGAGAAACCGCAGTCCCGGATGAAAGCGCTGCGCGTAACAAAAACCAACGCCCGCTTCGGCCACGCACCGCGCCACCACCTCAGCGTCCACGTCAATCTTCACGCCGAGCTCCTCGAGGACGTCGGCCGTGCCCACCGACGATGACGCGGCTCGGTTGCCGTGTTTGGCGACGGGGACGCCACAGGCCGCCACCGTGAGCGCCGCCATGGTGGAGACATTGACGCTCCGCAACCGGTCACCGCCGGTGCCGACGATGTCCATCGCGTCATCGTCCACTCGAAAGCTAACGGCTTCGGTCATAAGAGCGTCGACAAAGCCCGTGAGTTCATCAACAGTCTCGCCTTTGGTTGTCAGACTCGCGAGGAAGGCCGCCACGAACACGTCGTCCGTCGATCCCGAGAGAATCGCGAGAAGAACGTCCCGCGCCTCACCACGTGAGAGATCCACGCGCGACACCAATTTCGTGATGACGTCAGGCCACGAAATATCGGCCATCTAGTCCCACCACAGATCGTGCCCGAGGACACCCTTGCCAATCAGTCCGAGCTGAACTTGCGACGTGCCCTCGACGATCGTGAGCTGACGAGCATCGCGATACCACTGTTCGGTGGGGTGTTCTTCCATGTACCCCGCCGCACCGAGCAATTGAACCGCCAGGCCCGACGCCTTCACCGCAACTTCGGTGGCGTAGTACTTCGCCATTGACAACATAGGGACGTACTCCTTGGTGTACTTCCCCTGATCCGCGAGCCACGCGGAGCGATAGGTCAGCAGGCGGGCGGCTTCAATTTCGGTCGCGCACTTGGCGATCTCCCACTGAATCCCCTGGAATTCTGCGATTGTTTTGCCGAACGCCGGTCGGTTCTTCACGTACTCGGTTGCGTACATGAGGGCTCCTTCCGCGAGTCCGATCCCTCGCGCGGCGACAATGGGTCGCATGGCATTGAGGCCCAACATGGCCACCCGGAAGCCACCGACGGCGCCAATGACGTTGTGCGGCCCGACGTGGACATTGTCAAAAACGATGTCACCGGTGTCGATGCCCTTGACACCCATCTTGGCGTCCACCCGTGGGCGAGAGACGCCGGGTGTGTCCGCGTCGACGATGAACGCGGTAATCGAGTCGTGGAGTCGTGACGACGGCTCACCGGTCTTGGCGAACACGGTGAACCAGTCTGCCTGACGAACACCGGAGATCCAACATTTCGTGCCGTTCAAGATCCATCCGCCGTCAACGTCCGGATCCGGTGTCGCGCGCGTTTGCATGCCGGCGACGTCCGAACCCGCACCGGGTTCGGAGAGACCGAACGACGCACGCTGCGTTCCATTCGCGATACCTGGGAGATAGCGCAGCTTCTGCTCTTCACTCCCGGCAATCATGATGGGACCCGTCGGCAAGCGGGTGAGCAACAGCATCAGGCCAATCACGTTGGAATACTTGGTGACCTCCTCAATCGCGAGGGTGAGCCCCAAGATGCCGGCCCCGGAGCCGCCGTACTCACTCGGAATACACAACCCCAAGAGGTCCGCGTCGCGGAAGGCGTCAAAGATGTCCTGGGGGTACTCGCCCGTCAGGTCGATCTCGCGAGCGCGAGGCTTGATCTTGTCCTGTGCGAGCCGCCGCACCGTTTCTTGAAGGGCCGCAAGTTCATCGGTCAGTGCAAAGTCCATGTGAGCGAACCTACCCGAATCACGGCCTTCGACGACCGATCGAGCGGGCGAAGGCGCTGTGCCAACATGGGTCGGTGCAGACATTTAACCGAGCCGACGCGATCAATCGATTACGAAGTGAACAATTCGACGTGGTCGTGATCGGTGCGGGCATGACTGGTGCCGGCGTCGCGGTGGACGCCGCCCAGCGCGGTCTCAAAGTCGCCCTGATTGACGCCGGTGACGTGGCGGTGGGGACCTCGTCGAAGTCGTCAAAAATGGTCCACGGAGGTTTGCGGTATCTGCAACAAAAGGAATTTCGTCTGGTGTACGAAAACCTCCGGGAACGTCAGCGCCTTCTCGAAAATGCGCCCCACCTCGTTCGCGTCCTCCCCTTTCTCATTCCCCTCTTCGGAAAAGACGGCGTCGTCTCGAAAACCGTCGCACGCAGCTACAGCACGGCGCTGCGGATCTACGACGTCACGGGCGGATGGCGGATTGGCAAGCGCTACCAAAAAGTCACACGCCAACAAGCGCTCGAACATCTTCCGACTCTGAAAGTCGATCGACTGGTCGCGGGCTTCTTGTACTTCGACGCGCGAGGCGACGACGCCCGAGTGGCCCTGACGCTGGCGCAAACCGCCGCGCACAACTTCGACACGACGGTCGCCACCTATATCCGCGCGACAGATTTTGCTCACGACACTGACGGCCGTGTCACCGCCGTCAGTGTTCGTGACGAACGAACGGGGGAAGTATTCACCATCGCGACGGCGAGCGTCGTCAACGCGACTGGTGTATGGGCGGACGCCATCTTCTCCATGGCCGAGCAACACGCGTCGCACCGAATTACCCCCGCCAAGGGAATTCACATCAGCGTGCCGCACAATCGACTTCCTGCGGACGTCGCCGCGGTGTTCGCGGTCCCGGGTGACCGGCGAAGCATTTTCGTCGTCCCCTTTGAAGAGGCGGGGTTCACCTATCTCGGCACGACCGACACGGCCTACGACGGACCTTTGGATGAGCCCCTGTGCACACCGGAGGACATCGCGTACATCCTGAAGGCGGCCAATGGTTCAACGACGTCGCAACTCACCGAAGACGACGTGACGGGTGTGTGGGCGGGGCTGCGACCACTGTTGGCGCCGGAGGACGGCGAGAAGGTCAAGGAGAGGACCGCCGACCTCTCGCGCCGCCACAAAGTCATCGTCAACGCCGACGGAGTGGTGCACATCACCGGGGGCAAGTGGACGACGTACCGGCAGATGGCGGAAGACACAGTCGACGCCCTCTGCCAACAGCTCGGTCGACGGACCAAATGCAAGACAGCCCACCTGAAACTATTCGGCGCCCCCACCAATGGCCCCGTCGCAACTCCCGACGAGATCAGCCTGCACCTGTACCGGCGCTTCGGAACGCGCACCGCTGAGATTCTCGATCTCATTGCCGAGAAACCCGCATGGGCCGCGCCGGTGATCGAAGGCCTGCCGTATTGCGGCGCCGAGTTCGTCTACAGCGCCCGCCACGAGATGGTCACGACGCTCGAGGACTTGTTGACGCGACGCACGAGGGCGCACTTACAAGACGCTCGGGCCACGTGGGCTGCGGCCCCCGACGTCGCTTCGTTGGTTGCCGCCGACATGGGATGGTCCGTCGAGCAGCAGGAAATCGAAGTTTCGCACTACCGTTCTCTCGTCGCCCGGGAATTCGAGGCCGCGGGACTGCGTGTCGAAAGGGAGTCCTCGTGACCACACCGACCATGCCCAACGCCCTCCCCGACGGGCCGATGACCACCGTCTTTACCGGTCCCGAACTCGCCGCCGCCGTGGTCTACGACCTCACCCAGCGCGACATCCCGGTCTCCACCGACGACCACGTCCGAGCAGAGCATGGGCGTGACTGGTGGCCGCTGACGATTGGATGGATTAATGACGCACGTCTTCCGGCGCTGGCCGGCGCGGTTGTTCACGCACGGTCCATCGAGGACGTGAGCGCCACCCTCGCCATCGCGTCGCGCCACCACGTACCGGTCACCCCGCAAGGTGGACGCTCGGGTGTCGTGGGCGGCGCCATTCCGAGCACCGGTGGCATCGCGCTCGACATGACGGGCTTGAACCGCATCCTCGACTTTGATCCCGTGTCGGCCACCGTTCGCGTCGAAGCGGGCTGCTTTGGCCCAGAACTTGAAGCGTTCTTGAACGAACGAGGATTCACGGTCGGGCACTTCCCCCAATCCTTCGATCTCGCAACGGTGGGCGGTTGGTTGGCGTGCCGCGGGGCGGGCCAGTATTCCAATCGCTACGGCAAGATCGAGGACATGGTGCGGGGACTCACGGTCGTGCTGGCTGATGGCTCCGTCGTCACGACGGGTGGCCGGGGTCCTCGCAGTGCCGTGGGACCAGACCTCAATCAAGTCTTCGTCGGTGCCGAAGGCTCCCTGGGCGTCATCGTCGAAGCAACACTCGTGGTCCACCACAAGCCGGCGCACGAAGCCCGCGCCGCCTACAGCTTTGACTCCGTCGCCGACGGTCTCGATGCCTGTCGCCGCATTCTGCAGCGAGGAGCTCGGCCCGCCGTTCTTCGTCTCTATGACGTCGCCGAATCACAACGCAACTTCTCTCTGGACCGCTGCGCGCTGATCGTTCTCGATGAGGGCGACCCGGGCCTCCTCGCGGCGACCATGTCGATCGTTGACGAAGAATGCACAGCGGCCATGTCCGAAGACGTGGCGCACGTGGAACGTTGGCTCGGTCACCGCAACGACGTCAGTGCCCTAGGACCCCTGTGGGCCAAGGGTTTCGTTGTCGACACCATCGAGGTTGCTGGCCCGTGGGCGTCACTCGTCACCATCCACGATCGAGTGACCGAGGCCCTGCGGGCCATTCCCGGGACACTCCTTGCTTCGGTCCACCAGTCCCACGCGTATCAGGACGGGGCGTGCTTGTACTTCACCTTTGTCGGCCGGCCCGAAGGTTCCTCGGACGAGTACTACCGCAGCGCGTGGGACGCGGCGTCTACCGCGGTGTTGGCCTCCGGGGGTGCGCTCAGCCATCATCACGGCGTCGGACGAAATCGTGCGCGCTTTGTTCGTGAAGCCCTCGGATCGGGCTACTCCGTGCTGGAGGCTCTCAAGACCGCACTAGACCCGAACGCCGTGTGCAACCCCGGCGTGCTCTCACTGGGTGGACCCGCATGGTGAGGGCCTTGGTGGTGGACGTGGGAACGACGTCAGTGCGCACCGGGATCGTCGAGACCGACGGCTCGGTGGGCTTCATCCATCAGCGCCCACTCACCGTGACGTCGCCCCAGCCGGGCGAAGTCGAGCTGGACGCCCGCGAGATTGGCTCGTTGTCTCTCGAACTCGCCCGCCAGAGCTTGCGTGATGGTGGGGAGTGTGACGTGGTCGGTATCGCGAATCAGCGTGCCACCACCATCGTGTTCGATCCCGCGACCGGTGAACCCGTGGGTCCCGCCTTGGGTTGGCAGGATCTGCGCACCGTCATCGACTGTTTGGTGTTGCAAGGTCAAGGATTGCGACTGGCCCCGAATCAGTCCGCCACGAAAGCAAAATGGCTTGTGGAGCACAGCGGTCGGCCCGCGGCCGAACTCAAATTCGCGACCATCGAAACCTACGTGGCGTGGATCTTGAGTGAGGGCGCCATCCACGTGACCGATCACTCAAACGCGGGTGTCAACGGACTCGTCAATTTGGACCTGGCGTGGGACCACGACGTCATCGATGTTCTCCAGCTCGACCACGCCATGTTGCCCACCATTGTCAACACCATGGGCGATGTGGGACGGGCGACTGCGCTGCCCGGTGCGCCGAGAATCACCGCCCTCATCGGGGATCAACCGGCGTCGCTCTTCGGACAATCGTGCGTCACGCCGGGAGCAACCAAGATCACCTTTGGTACCGGAGCGATGTTGAATCTCGTGCGCGGTCCCGCGGGACCTGACCGAATGACGCGATTTACCTCGGGGTGCTTTCCGATTGTCGCCCAAAGTCGCGAACAGTCCAAGACCTGGGGTGTGGAAGGCATTGTGCTCTCCGCGGGAACCTGCATTGAGTGGCTGCGCGACGACCTCGGCTTGATCTCTGATGCCGCCGAGACCGAAACACTGGCGCGGTCCATCGATTCGAGCGACGGGGTGTATTTCGTTCCGGCACTCTTGGGACTGGGTACGCCGCAATGGGACTTTGGTGCTCGTGGCGCCTTCTTGGGACTCACGCGAGGCTCCACCAAGGCCCATCTGGTGCGCGCGGTGCTCGAAGGAATCGCGCACCGCGGAGCTGACCTGGTCGCCGCGGCGGAAGAAGAAACGGGAGCCACCATTTCGGAATTACGCGTGGACGGTGGTATGACCTCCAACCGCTTCTTGGTGCAAATGTTGGCGGACGTGACGGGCTGCAACGTAGCCGTCTCTCCGGAGCGAGAGGCCACGACGCGTGGCGCCGGACTCATGGCTCTCGTCGCCGTGGACGCCCTCTCGCTGGAGGACGTCGCGGCCAATTGGCATCCCACGGAGCACTACGCCCCCACCACCACGGTTGACGAGCGCGCTCACGCTCGAGCGCAGTGGGCGAACATCGTGGCACGAGCCGAAGAGACCATCCCCGACCTTTCCGCCGTCGCCTTCTAAACCACACACCACCACACCTCAAGGAGAAATATGTCTCGCACCATTCTCATCACCGGCGCCGGCTCGGGCTTTGGCAAGGGCGCGGCCCTAGCCCTGGCGTCCCGGGGCCACGACGTCATCGCCACCACGGAAACTACCGAGCAGGCTGACGCCCTGCGCGCAGAGGCCCCGACATTGCGCGTCGAAAAAATGGACATCACCACTGACGACGTGCGCCGAGCCGCCGATTGGAATATCGACGTCCTGATCAACAACGCGGGCGCGGGACAAACCGGACCCATGGCGGACGTTCCGCTCGATCGAGTTCGTCGGCTCTTCGACGTCAATGTCTTTGGCACCCTCGCGGTGACCCAGGCAGTCCTCCCCGGCATGCTGGAGCGAGGGAGCGGTCGCATCATCATCGTGTCCTCGATCGCGGGCGTGATCGCCGGACCATCATTCGGGCCGTACTCCATGACCAAGCACGCGCTCGAAGCCATGGGCAAGTCACTTCGAGCCGAAGTGGCCGCCCAGGGTGTCGACGTGACGCTACTGAATCCGGGGCCGTACAACACGGGATTCAACGATCGCATGGCCGCCTCCATGTGGGAGTGGTTTGACGATGACGCATCCAACGCGCCGGCGACCGGACTCTTTAAAGTCGTCCACCAATTCGTGACCGAGGGTCAACTCGACCCGCAGGACGTTGTTGACAAAATGGTCGAGCTCGTCGAAGCCGACACCACCGAAGAGAACAATTTCATGCCGCCCGAGCTCAAGGAACAATTGGGCCGCTAGAAACAGGCGACGTACCTAGACGCTCCAGGGTGCGGTGGCCAGAGCCTGCGCCAGGGTGACGTCGCTTTCCAGCAATCCACGCGACAGCATCAGTCCGCGCGGTTGATTCAACGCGATCAGGCCCGTCACTACATCGGCGCGACTGTAGAGCGCCAGCCACTTGCCCTCGTCGGGACTGCCGACCACGCGCGTCACCTGGTCGGTGGGCGCGGGATGTCCCAACATCTGAATCTTCTTGCCGTACTGGTCACTCCAAAAATACGGAACCATTATCGGCACGTCTGTCTCGGACCCCGCGCGGGTCAGCATCGCCGCCAGCGCCTGCGCGTGGTCGTTCGCCGTCTGCCAGTGCTCGATACGAACATCCCCCCGTTCTCCGCCGTGTCGCCACGGGAATCGAGCGACGTCACCAATCGCGGCGACGTCCTCGCGCGCGAAGAGGTGGTCGTTGACGACAACGCCGTTCATGACCTCCACGCGACTCCCCGCCAACCACTCGGTATTCGGAACTGCCCCCACGCCGAGCACCACCGCGCCGGCGAACAAGCGCGAACCGTCAGCGAAGAGAACGTCGTATCCCCCTTCGGCCGACACCACGTCCGTAATGGACTGGTCCACGCGCAGTTCAACGCCGACGTCGCTCGGGAGGCGGGCGAGCCACTCGGCGACCTCTGTTCCGAGAACCGCCACCAGAGGGAGCGGCGCGGCTTCGAGGACAACGGGTTGGAATCCAAGTGCACTCAACGCGGTCGCGGCTTCGGCTCCAATGAAGCCGCCGCCGATGATCGCCACCGTGGCGCCCGACTCGAGCAACGACAGCGAGTCCCGCAACGTGACGACATCGTCACGCGTGCGCAAGGTGTGAAGGTGATCGGCCGCGTGAAACGGAAGGCGGCGTGCGCGTGTGCCGGTCGCCACGACGACGAATGTCCCCTCGAGAACGCGACCCGACGCCAACGTCACGGACGCCGTCTCGGGATCAAGGCTGACGGCGGCCGTACCCCAATGCGTCACGATGTCGAGCTCCGCCAACCGCTCCGCTTCAACCAGGGTTGTCCGCTCCACATCCCACTTGCCCGAGAGGACTTGCTTAGAGAGAGGGGGGCGATCGTACGGGAGATGCGGTTCGTCCCCCACCATGCTGAGAGCACCGAGGTATCCCTCACGACGCAGCGCTTCCGCAAAACGCCACCCGGCGAGTCCGGCACCTACCACGATGACGTGGTCGTCACTCCCGAGAATTTTCATCGAGCAAACATCGCCAGCCACTGCTCGGCCGTCGTGGGCGCGAGAGCGTAGTTGTACTCGCGGACGTCCTTCATCGGCGCACTTCTGTCCGCGGAGTACAAGTGTCCGGGAAACAAGATCGTGTCGTCGCTCACGCGAGAGAGACGCTCCGTGAGTGAGCGGTACATCTCCGCCGGATCGGAACCCGGGAGGTCCGTGCGTCCGCATCCCTCGAGAAAGAGGGTGTCACCACTAATGAGACACCCTTCCACGAGAAAACACTGACTCCCGGGCGTGTGACCCGGGGTGTGAATCAAGGTGACCTCGAGGTCACCGACGGTGACAATGTCCCCGGCGTCGTGGGCCACCAGTGAATCCTCGCCCACTCCCGTTCGTCGCGTGACCCACGGCACTTCGTCACGCTGGACGTGAACGGGCACGTCGGCCACGGCGAGGAGATCCACAATGCCAGCGACGGAGTGACCCATCAGGTCGCCGCCCACGTGGTCGGGGTGGTAGTGCGTCGCGAGCGCACCGACGACAACCAGGCCGTCGGCGGTGACCATGTCCACGAGTTCCCCCGGTGCGTAGGCCGGATCAATCAAGAGAGCCTCACCGGTCTCGCGGTCACCGAGGGCGTAGACAAAATTGACCATCTGCTTGGCCACCGTGTCGTCGAAGGCGAAATCTCGACCGGCGAGCCACTGGCGGAAATAGAAACGTTCGTTCACGCGTCGAGGTCCGTCGTGCGCGTCAGGGTGGGCACTAATTCTTCGACCTTGGCCCTGGTCTCCGTCAAACGCTCTTCGAGGACCGCAATGATCGCCGACGCTCGCTCGAGCTTGACGATCAATTCATCGACGCTCACGTCCCCGTCATCGAAGGACGCCACTATCTCGTCCAATTCGCGCGACGCGTCCGTCCAACTGTCCTTCTGATCAGCCATTAGGCGTCTCCCTTCTTGTCCGTTACGGTCGTTTCGATTCGACCATCAACCACCCGCAGAGTTACCGTCTCGCCGAGACGCACGTCGTTGACCGAACGAACCACCCGGCCATCGAGACTCGACACGATGGTCCACCCTTGCGCCAATCGCCGTTCGGGGTCATAGGCGGCCAGTAATTGTCGAGTGCTCGCGAGACGCGCCGATTCCGTCTCTACTAAGTGTCGCGCGTGGCGAGCCAGTCCCTCTCGCACGTGACCGAGACGATTCTGCTCCCCCGTCAGGCGATCACGAACGGCCAGCATGACCGTACGACGTCGCTCCGCTACGTATTCGGTCGCTTCTTCCGTCAACGCCACACTCCATCGCGCCACGCGCTCGGCGGCCCTCGTGACATGGCGATCGCGCCACTCAGCAATCTGAGTGACGAGCTCTTCGCCCAACTTGGTTGGTGTAATGGCGTGCCGATGGGCGACCAGGTCAGCAATCGAAATATCTCCGGTGTGCCCGATTCCCGTGAGCACGGGGACGCGGGAATCCGCAATGGCGCGAGCTACTCGTTCGTCGTCAAAGGCCGCCAGATCACCTCGAGAACCACCACCACGAATCACGCACACGACGTCGACGTCCGTCGACTGCAACCTCTGCAGTGCCCGCACGACGTCATCCGGCGCGCTATCGCCCTGCACGGTCGCGGGAACGAGCGTGACCTGGAATCCGAAGCCGGAACGCAAGAGCTGTCCGGTGAAGTCGTTATACCCCTCGGTGTTGGGGCTGGCCACGAGTCCAATCCGCAAGGGAACACTCGCCATCGAAATGTTCTTATTGCGCTCCATAGACCCGTCGCGCGTCAATGCGTCGATCAGTATCTGACGCTGTTTGGCGGCGTCCCCGAGGAGCCCCTGGACGTCGATCTCCGTGACCGCGAAACTGATTTCTCCCCGGGGCTTATAGAGGCCGACGTAGCCGTGGAAACTCACG
Source organism: uncultured Actinomycetes bacterium (assembly GCA_903871335.1). Lineage (GTDB taxonomy): Bacteria > Actinomycetota > Acidimicrobiia > Acidimicrobiales > RAAP-2 > RAAP-2. The sequence goes on along the minus strand of CAIQGE010000025.1, from coordinate 32,427 downwards.
ACCATGCCGTCGCGCAGGACGATCCCCTGGTCCGCCAACTGTCGCCGGAGCGACGTCCACACCGAGCTCCAGCAGCGCACCTTCAACACACTGGGCTGCGATTCCTCGGCTCCTGAGGCATCGACCACGTCGAGGTAGAGATGCCCTTTTTCGTAAGTCTTTTGAATCTCACCGCGGACCCAGTGCATTCGGCGGCGCCCGAAAGCAGATTCGAGGTGGGCGGTGATTGCTTGATAGAACTCCGAGACGTCCAGGACGCGCTCGTCGGGGGCCGTATCGAGTTCCACGCAGCGAGGCTAGTGGTCACGTGTTTCGCCGGCGGGCACTTGGCAGCATGTCGTTTTCTGTGAAAGACTTTCGACGACGGTGAGTCGACTGGGTGGCCGCACTTCGTTCGCGAAGTGAGGAAGGTCGGGGCTCCGCAGGGCAGGGTGCTCGCGAAAGTGAGTCGTGGCGACGCGCAGGAAAGTGCCACAGAGAACAGACCGCCGATGGCCCACGGGCACAGGCAAGGGTGAAACGGTGCGGTAAGAGCGCACCAGCGTTTCGGGCGACCGAGGCGGCTCGGTAAACCCCACTCGGAGCAAGGTCAAACACGGGAGATGGGCGGCTCGTCCGTCCGGGAAACTGGACACTCCCGAGGTAGACCGCTCAGATGGATGGCCACCCATCCTCCTTCGGGAGGTGGACAGAACCCCGCCTACAGGTCGACTCACCGTCCTAGTCGCAGTACGTCGTTCGAAGGTTGTAACCGTGTTGACATTGCCGTATCAAGAGTTGCCCGTGGCGGACCCCGGCACGCCGAATCTCTCGTCACCCGGTTCCTACTTGTGGTGGCTGGCAACCCAACAGCGGGTGACGTTGACCCTCAACATGCTCTTCGGCATCGGTTGGATGCTCTCCCAGGCCCTCTTGTGGGGCGCGGTCGGCAAAGCCATTGACAGCATCAACGTCGCTTCTCTAACGACCTTGTTTGCCTGGACCGCCGTGGTGCTGGTCTTAGGCATCACCCAGGCCATCTGTGGCATGTACCGTCACCAACTCGCGGTGACAAACTGGATGACCGCCACCTACCGCTCGATTCAATTGGTGGGCCGACACGTGGCCGATCACGGGACCGCCGTCGTTGACGAGATCCCCGCCGGCGACGTAGTGAACACCGTCGCGAGCGACGCCATGAGAATTGGTGGGGCCTTTGACGTCCTCGCTCGTTTTGTCGGCGCCATCATTGCGTGGATCGTCGTGAGCGTCATACTCCTGACGACCTCCCTCAAACTCGGTCTTATCGTCCTCATCGGCGTGCCCGTGCTCGCGAGTTTCACCACCCCGTTGATGAAGCCCCTGCACGCTTCTCAGGCCGCCCAGCGCGAAGTCGCCGGGCGACTGGCAGCCATTGGCGCCGATACGGTCGCCGGTTTACGTATCTTGCGGGGCGTGGGGGGCGAAGACGTCTTTCTCGGGAATTACAAAGAGCAGTCTGAGCGCGTCCGCGTGGCCGGAAATAAGGTCGCGGCCCCGCAAGCCGGACTCGAATCCGGCCAAGTCTTGCTCCCGGCGATTTTGATGACGATCATCACCTACATCGGGGCCACCGACATCATGAAGGGCACGCTCCAGCCAGGGCAACTCGTCGCATTCTTTGGCTACGCCACCTTCCTCACCACGCCGTTGCGCACCTCCATTGAGTACGTCATCGCGACGACCCGCGCGCGGGTGGGGGCGCGCAAGGTGCTCGCGATCTTGACCACGGCGTCGGCTATTCGGGACGTCGACGCACCGAGCGAATGGCCCGACGTCGTCCGTGAGTATCGTGACGGACGATCGGGAGTAACGGTGCCCAGCAACACTCTGGTCGCACTCGTCACCGAAACACCTAATGAAGCGGCGACCATTGCCGATCGGCTCGGACGATTCAGCCCCGACGTCGATGGCGTGGTCGTCAACGAGGTGCCCATCGGCGAACTTCGGCTCAGCGACGTCCGTCGTCACATTGTCGTGAGCGAAATTGAGCCTCGACTATTCACGGGTGACTTGCGCGGCGAGTTGTCTCCCCACGTCTCTCTTCGTGACGACGAGTTGCTCGCCGCCCTCGAAGCGGCGAGCGCCCTCGACGTTCTCGACGCCTTTGATGATGGGCTCAACACGACAGTCGAAGAGCGCGGTCGCTCGTTTTCGGGCGGACAGCGACAGCGCCTTACCCTGGCTCGCGCGTTACTTACGAGTGCCGACCTGCTCATTCTCGTCGAACCAACCTCCGCCGTTGATTCCCACACCGAAAGTCGCATCGCGCAACGATTGCGCGAGGCCCGAGCGGGTCACGCCACCTTGATTGCCACCACGAGTCCCCTCATGCTCGAACACGTGGACGTCGTGCACGTCGTGCACAATGGCGCTCTCGTCGCGACGGGAACGCACGACGACTTGCTCGCCTCGAGTTCGCTGTACCGCAGCATCGTGTTGCGAGGAGATGACGAATGAGCATGCTCCCGGTCGCCGACACCGAGACCGTGCGCATCCACGCGCGGGCCATCGTTCGACGGCATCGCGGTGAGCTCATCGCGATGTTGGCTTTCTACTCACTCGCCAGTGTGTCGGCGCTGGTGGCGCCGTGGGTCATTGGCCGTATCACTAATTTGGCGGTCAAACACCAATTGACTCACGCGGTGATCACCGAAAACGTCGCGATCCTTCTCGTGTCGTCCTTGGCGTATGCCCTGATGCAGTTTCTCGGTCGTCGTCGTAGTTACATCCTCGGAGAGCGCGTGTTCGCGGAGCTCCGAGAAAATTTTCTCGAGAGCGTTCTCGGACTGCCGCTCGTGACCGTCGAACGGGCGGGAACGGGCGACCTCCTGTCGCGAACGACCAATGACATTGAAGCAATATCGCGCACCGTGCGCTTCGCCGCACCGGAATGGCTGGTCGCTATCATTCAGGCTTCTTTGACGCTCGTCGCGATGCTCCTCGTCAGTCCTGTATGCGCCGTGGGCGGTCTCGTGTCCATTCCGTTCTTGTACGTCTCCACCCGCCGTTACCTGCGCTACGCCGCACCGGGCTATTTGCGCGAACGGAGTTCGTACGCGACGTTGTCCGGCACGGTGTCCGAAACGGCCGAAGGCTCACGCACTGTCGCCGCTCAGAGACTGTCGCGACGACAACAGACTCGCGTGGAGGGTGACATCCGGGAGTCCTTCTACGCCGAGATGTACACGCTGTTATTGCGCATGCGATGGTTCCCGTCGGTCGAGTCCGCGTTCGGCCTCGCGGTGGCCGTCACCATCGGATGGGGTGGTTTCCTCGCGATTCGCTACCCTCACCTCGTCAGCGTCGGCGCGGCAACAACGGTGACGCTCTACGTCGTTCAACTCAATGACCCGCTCGACCGAATCATTTCCTGGCTCGACGAACTGCAGGTGGGTCAGACCTCGCTCGCGCGGCTCATCGGTGTCTCCGTCATTCACGACGACCGTCCCACCGAAGGTCCCGAGCCCGACAATGAAGTCATCACGGTGCGCGACGTTCGCTACGCCTACCGGACGGGTCGCGACGTCCTCCACGGCGTCAGTCTCACGATTCGTCCCGGCGAACGGCTGGCCATCGTGGGGCCGTCCGGCGCCGGTAAGTCCACGCTGGGTCGTCTGATCGCGGGCATCGACTCACCTCGCGAAGGTGCCGTGATGATCGGTGACGTGTCTCTCGCCGACATGCCGCTCGACGCTCTGCGCCAACACGTTGCCCTCGTCACTCAGGAGCACCACATCTTCATTGGCTCGGTGCGTGACAACTTGGCGCTCGCAAAACCCCGCGCGACCGATGACGACATTCGTCGGGCTCTCGACGCCGTGGACGCCTTGGAGTGGGTCGACGCGCTCCCGGACGGCTGGGCCACGGAGCTCGGCACGACGGGGCACCCCATCACGCCGGCCCAGGCGCAGCAGATAGCCCTCGCTCGTTTGGTACTCACTGACCCCCACACGCTCGTGCTCGACGAAGCGACCGCGTTGCTCGATCCGCGCGCGGCCCGACATTTGGAACGATCATTGAGTGCCGTCCTGGACGGACGGACGGTCATCGCCATTGCCCACCGACTGCACACCGCTCACGACGCTGACCGTGTTGCCGTCGTCATTGATGGACTGATTGCCGAACTCGGTACCCACGACGAACTTCTCGCCCACGGCGGCGAATACGCCGCTTTGTGGCATTCCTGGCGCAACGACGGAACGCCCGCCTCGTAGGCTGGTTCTTCGTGCCCCGCGGTCCTCTTCTCAGTGCAGCGGACATCTCCCACTGCGTCCATCGTGTCGCACTCGATCGCGGTGGGCCGGTTGCTCTCAGTGAACCAACTCTCGGTGTCGAAATTGAGCGTCGAATCCGCGACGCCGGAGACCTTCGCCGGCGCGTGGTCGAGGCCTACCTCGTAGAACACCCGGAGGGAGTGCGGGCGCAGGGGGTGGCGTCCACGCGTGAGCTCATGACCACGGGCGCGCCACTCATCGCCGACGCTCGCGTCCTTGATGACGAGGGTCGTCGCAGCACAACGATCGATCTTCTCGTGCGCACTGGCCGACGAGGTGACGCGTACCTCTACGCGCCCGTAATTATCAAGAACAACGAAGTCACCGAGGCGGCCTCGACTCGGCGCTTGCGTCGCGGACATGTGGTATCCCCACTGCCCGCCACGGCGGAGTGGGTCGACGGACTCGGCGTCCGCCGCAACGACACCGTGACGCGCAACGGACTCGCCCTCGCTCACGCCACGCGAATACTGCAATCACTCGGGGTGGCCGACTCGGGCAGTTTCGGCGGCGTGATTGACCGCCACGAACAATTGTGGTGGTTCGATCTCGCCAATCCGGACTGGGGTAAGTGGACGCTCGAACGATACGACGAGGCGTACTCGCAGCGTCAAGACGTCCTCTTGCAGCACGATCGGTGGCAAGCGGGTTCGGGCAGTTTTCCCACGGTGCCCTACTGGCATCGCGAGTGCCTGGCCTGTCCGTTTCGCGAACATTGCGAAGAAGAACTCGAACAACACGATGACGTCTCGTTGGTGCGATTTACGAATTTCGATCAGCAATTTCTCTTGCGAGACCACGGCATCACTACACGACGAGACCTTGCTCGCCTGGACCCTGACCGCGCGAAACAAGCTCGAGGACGTCTGATGACGGGAGCAGGCGAGCACACCACCGAAGATCACCTCGGACGATCCATCGACAAGCTCGATGAGCTCATCTATCGTGCTCGATCAATCGTGCGGGGAGGCCCGTTGCGCATCGTGGACGCCCAGGACGTCGACTGCCCCATCGCGGACGTCGAGGTCGACGTCGACATGGAGAGTTACAACGACGTGACCTACTTGTGGGGGGCCTATGTCACCACCCGTCGCGACGTGCCCGGCGTACGAGAAGGCTACGTTCATTTTGCGCTCTGGGATGAACCAACAGCGATCTCCGAGGCCATGGTCTTCGCCCAATTTTGGGCGTGGTTCCAAGATCTCCGGCGGACGGTGGTCGCGCAGGGGGCGTCGTTCGCGAGCTACTGCTTTTGGGCGCAGGCGGAGGACGGTGCCATGAACCGAGCCGTCGCGAACGCCACGTCGTCGCCCCAACGAGCGGAACTCGACGAGTTTCGCGCGCGCACACCATCTGAATGGATTGATCTCCACGACGTCGCGAAGCGCCAGATTCAAACCGACGGTCCGCTCGGGCTGAAAGTTCTCGCCACGACCGCCGGCTTCTCGTGGCGCGACGAGAATCCGAGCGGAGAAGCGTCCATGGTGTGGTTCGAGGAGGCCCGAGCCACGACCGCCTTGGGCCTAGCCGCCCGCCAGCGCATTCTCGAGTACAACGAAGACGACTGTCGAGCCACCAAAGCGCTACGGGAATGGATTCTCGCCGACGTTCCTCTTCTACCCAGTCGCCACGAGGTCCCGACGACCGCGTGAAGGATCGTTAGCCTTAGTTCGTGGAGGACAACGAACGGGTCGAACTCGGCCTCAGCCCGACTGGCGTCATTTGGTCGGCGCTCGGGGCTCTTCATGCCCTCTTGGCTCTGTCCGCGGCGGTGTTTCTGGCCTTCGCTCTCACTGCGCTCGCCCACAACGAAGGTGGCCGAGCCCTTCTTTTCCTCCTCGCCACACTGGCGGTGCGCGGATTCCCTGATCTCTTCTTTCAGCACTTCCTCTCGGTGAACGAGGAGCGGGTGCGGACGTCGTGGCACGACGCCAGCGCGACCCAGTTGGCGTACAGCAACCCTGGTGAGCTCCACGTCGTCGACGCGGCCATCGACGCTGTCGCGGGAGCATCGTCGCTACTTTTTGTCCGAAGCTCCGCCGTCGTTGGTCTCGTGGCGCTGCCCGCCGTTTTCGTCATTGGTGGATGGCTGTCGGGCGTGATCGTGGTCGGTTTACTCTCGTTGTCGATTCCTCTCTACATTCGAGCGGGTCGCAGAAGTGAAGCCTTCGCGGTGGATTTTCATCGCCGTCGAGCACAATTGGTTGGTCGTCAGATTCAAATACTGCGCGCCATCACCGACCTGCGGGCACTCGGAGCGGTCGCCCACGGTGCTGACGACATCGCGGCCGCGTCACAAGCGGAAAATCGCGCCGTGCTCGACGCCATTCGCGTCACCATCAAGTCCTCGCTGGTCACGGAGTTTTTGGCCGGCGTCAGCGTCGGGCTCGTCGCCATGGTCGTGGGCTTTCGGCTCCTCGACGGCACCACCGTCCTATGGCGGGCGCTCGTCGCGGTTTTACTCACCGCGGAAATGTTCGCACTGGTGCGTCGCTACGCCCTCGAGTTCCACCGGCGAGAAGACGCCGAGCGCGCCCGTGAGGTCTTCCTGCACTGGACACTGCCCATCGCCCCGATCAGTGGGAGGGAATCTCTCGCCCTGCACGCCGTGACGACCGGTGCCCCGAGCGCGCCGGTGACATTGCAAGTGTCCAAGGGTGAGCGCGTCGTCATTACCGGTCCGTCGGGCGTCGGCAAGACAACGTTGTTGAATACCGCCCTCGGTCTCGTGCCACCGGTCAGTGGCGTGGTACGGCGCAATGCGTTTCGGGTGGGTCTCGTGCGAGCCGAAAATCACTTTCTGGACGCCACGCTGCGAGAGAATCTGGCTCTCGGCACCACACGAACTGATAGCTCGCTGTTCGCGGTGCTGCAATCCGTCGGCCTCACATCACCCGCATTCCGAGATTTGGACCGGCCCCTCGGCGACGATGCTCGTCGACTCTCGACCGGCGAGCGGGTGCGCCTCGCCATCGCGCGCGCGGTGCTGCACGATCCGGATCTCCTCATTCTTGACGACGTGGCGGAGTTTCTCGACGAGCTCAGCCGCGATCACGTTCGACGCCTGCTCGCGCAACGACCTGACATCACCGTGGTCGAAGCCGGGCACGACGTTCTCATCCTGCGTTCTCCGGATCACACGTATGAGGTGTCGCGCGCATGAGACGTCCCTGGCACGACCTCGCACGGTGGATTTCACGAGCCCGCCCGCCCCTAGCGACCCTCCTACGAGCTCTCGTCGCCGGCACGCTCGCCAGCGCAGCGTCACTGACGCTGTTGATCGGTGCTCCATATCTCCTCGTCGAAGCCGCGGGTCAGCCCGGCTGGCACGCGATTGCCGGATTGCTGATCGTCATCGAACTAGTGGCGTTCCTGCGTTCGCCACTGCGATTTGTCGAAAGAATGAGTTCGCACGAACTCGGCCTCAGTGCTGTCGTGCGATGGCGAAGGTGGCTGACCGCAACGGTCGGAACGTGGCCGTACACCAGATTTATGTCCGCGGCCACCGGTGACCTGTTGGAGCGAGCGCTCGCGGACACCGACGTTTTACAAGATCTGTGGTTGCGGTCCATCATCCCCTTCACGTCCATCGCGCTCACGATGTTGGGTGGTGACCTCGTGGTCGCCTTCACGAAGTCGTCGACGATCGACGCACCTCTTGCAGCGATCACCCTGTTAACGGCGCAGGTGATTCTCGTCGTGCTGATGGTGAGTCAACTCCCGACCCTGGTGGCTCGCGAGCGCCACTTGCGCAGTGCGCGCAGCCGTCGTGCGGCGACACGTCTGGAACTCCAGAGCGCGGCCAGCGAGCTCGAACTTCTCAAACTCGGCACTGAGGTCCGCCGCCGACTCGAGCGCCAGAACGTCCTCGTCGCCAACGCGGAACGGCGGTCACGGCGCTCGCGTCGTCTCCTCAACCTTCTGGTGGCTCTCGGCCCCTTTGTCACCTTGTTCTTGGTCGAGGGATACGCCAATCACGCCATCGTGATGGTTGGGCCCGACGCCGTCGTTGTGGCCCTACTCGCTATCGCCACGATTGAACTCTTGGCGGTCACCAAACAGTCTCTCGTCATTGCCGTCTCGGTAACTGCCGCCACGGAGCGACTGGACGTACTAGAGGGCGATGTTGATGGCGGTACTCACGTTTTCCCGGAGAACGCCTTCATCGACATTGAGAACTTGACCTGGAACGTCGACGAGCAGCCTCTTTTTCAACGAGTGACCATGAGTATTCCTCGTGGTCGACGAGTGGCCATCACGGGACCGTCGGGTGCGGGCAAGTCCACGATGTTACGGCTGTTGGCTCGACTTGACGACTTGCCCGTCGGCACCGTCACGATTGACACCCTCGATGCGACCGCCATCAGCGAAGAGTCCTGGCGAGCGCACGTGAGCTACGTCGGACCAGTTCCGTCACTGCTGGATGGTGTCGTCGATGACGTCATTCGGGTGGGTCGCGTCACGACGGACGACGTCACCAGATCGCTCGCGGCGGTGGGCTTGCGCGTCAACGCGACCGACAGGTTCGCGCACCTCTCCCAGGGCGAGGCCCAGCGAGCGTCGTTGGTCCGGGGGTTGCTCAATGAGCCAACGATTGTCCTTCTCGACGAACCCACGAATGGACTCGGGCCCGACGAGCGAACCCTCGTGCTCTCGCTCTTGGGCTCTCTGTCGGCCACCATCGTGATCGCCTCACACGATCCGGAGGTCATCGCCCTCTGCGACGACGTCTACGAGCTCGCCAACGGACGCGTGACGCTCCTCAGCCGTTAAGCGTCAGCATGCCGGCGGCGTAATAACGATCACCTCGAACGGCGTCGCGCGGGACGGCGGCTTCCATCGCTCGCACGTCATCGTCACTCAGTTCAATGTCGCTCGCCGCGATGTTCTCTCGTAACCATCGTCGTCGCTTCGTTCCGGGAATCGGGACCACATCGTCGCCACGCGACAGCACCCACGCGAGCGCCAGCTGGGCCACCGATACGCCCTTTGCCTCCGCAATCGCCGACAGGGCTTCGACCAATTTTGCGTTCTCATCACCGTTGTCGCCCGAGAAACGGGGCTGAAAGCGACGAAAATCCTTTTCGTCGGTCGGTGAGCGCACAGCATCATTGCTGGTCAGAAATCCTCGACCCAGCGGGCTGTAGGCCACAAAACCGATGCCGAGTCGACGGCAGGTCGCGAGGACCTCGTCTTCAGGATCCCGGGTCCACAAGGAGTACTCCGATTGAATCGCGGTCACCGGGTGAACAGCGTGGGCGCGCTCCAACGTCGCCGCCGACGCTTCGGAGATACCGAGATGGCGAACTTTTCCTGCTTCGACCAAGGACTTCATCGCGCCCCACGTGTCTTCGACCGGGACCGAGCGATCAACGCGATGCTGGTAGTACAGATCGATGTAGTCCACACCCAAACGGCGCAGCGAGTCGTCACAACTCGCCACGACGTATTCCGGTCGACCGTTCACGCCCAGAAAGGCCCCGTCGACTCCTCGTTGATTGCCGAATTTCGTCGCGAGCACCACTTCCGAACGGCGACTGGCGATCGCTCGCCCGACGAGTTCCTCATTAATGAACGGCCCGTACATGTCGGCGGTATCGAGGAAGTTCACGCCACTGTCCAATGCCTCAGAAATCGTTGCGAGCGACTCGACGTCGTCCCCGGCGCCGTAGAACTCACTCATGCCCATGCAGCCAAGTCCTTGTTCCGATACGGCCAAGCCTTGGCCCAAAAATCGTTGTTTCACGATGCTCTCCTCGTCAGATTGTGAAGTATCTCACAAGGGGCCAAAAGTGACCCCCTCGAATTGCTCGGCTCTAGTGAGCCACACTACGGTGATTTCTATTGGCAGGGGGGCCAATCGCCGGGCCACTCGGTTCACCGCTTCGCGGAGGATCGAGTGGCCTTCGGTGTTTCCAGGTAGGTTTCCTGCCAACCGCAACGAGGAGACTGCCATGGACCGCGTACGTACGCCCGACGAGCGATTTCACCATCTACCGAACTTCCCCTACGAGCCCCGCTACCTGAAGGTTCTTGACCCTACGGGCGGCGAGCCCCTTCGCATGGCGTACGTGGACGAAGGTCCGAATGACGCCCACGAAACTTTCTTGCTTCTTCACGGAGAACCCACGTGGTCATTCCTGTACCGCTCGGTGATTCCTCCACTCGTCGCCGCCGGCCACCGCGTTATCGCACCCGATCTAATCGGCTTCGGTCGATCCGACAAACCTGCCGATCGAAACGACGTCACCTACGCCCGCCACGTGGAATGGTTGCGCGAAGCACTCTTCGATCACTTGCAACTGTCGCATCTCACGTATTTCGGCCAAGACTGGGGCAGTTTGATTGGTCTGCGGCTCGTGGGCGAACATCCTGATCGCTTCGCCCGCATCGCGATCGGCAACGGCGGCCTGCCGACCGGTGACGAAAGGGTCTCCGAAGCCTTTCGCACGTGGCAAGAGTTCTCGCAAACCACTCCGGAACTCCCGATCGGTCGGATCGTTGCGGGCGGTTGTACGACACCATTGGACGACGACGCCATCGCCGCGTATGACGCGCCTTTTCCTGATGAGACATTCAAGGAAACCGCTCGCATCATGCCGACACTGGTTCCCACGAGCGCTGACGATCCCGCCCACGACGCGAACGTCGCCGCGTGGGCGACGTTCGAGAGTTGGACCAAGCCGTTCCTCACGTGTTTCTCGGACAAAGACCCCGTGACCGCCGGAGCCGAACGTAAATTTCAGAGTCGCGTGCCCGGAGCACAGGGGCTCGATCACGTCATCCTCACTGGTGGTGGTCATTTTCTCCAGGAAGACTGCGGGACCGAACTCGGGGCGTTGCTCGTTCGATTCGTCAACACCACGGCCCGCTAGGAGCGACCGCGAGACCTCAACTCCACCAGGGTCGGCGTGGGATACCGGTCAGCTCCCGGGTGCCATCCCGTGGCCACTTTCTCCGCGCCGATACCCCCTTGGGCCCACAGGTGGCAGGTGTTCACTAGCCAACTGCCTTCATCGGTGGTCGATGATTTCGTCACGACCGAGTCACCTCGACGCGAACGAGACGACGCCATTGTTTGAATCGCGGCTGGCCCAATGGCCCGAGCGAGGAATTCGAGGTGACTGCAACCCCTCTGTCGTCCTAAACGATCTTGCACCGCTCGCGTGTAGCCCCGTACCACCGAGAGCCCGACCAATTGGCGAAACGCGGGCTCGATGGTTTGACACTCCTCGTGCGGAAAATCCTCCATATGAGCGCGCGCGTCCACGATCGTCAGAGTCGAGCGGTCGATCGTTACCACCAGACCCATGTGGTGGAGCGTGTGGACATTGACCGAGTTGTCAGCCCACGGTCGCTCGTCGGTCAGCGTCGCGTGGATCTCGTAGCCGGCGTCCACGTCGAAACTCTCGATCGTGATCGTTCGCCGGTGCGTGGGCACCTGGGAGTCATTCACAGAAACAGTCTTACCGATCCACACTTTGGTCTCTTCGACGGATCGACACGTCGTTATACGAGAGCAAATATGGCGAGCCGGACCGAGACGAAATGGTGGTGACCGACGCATTGTCCAAGCGAAGGCGCCACGCCACGTGACCACCAACGCCGAGGGCCCACGCGACGGCGGACTTAATCGGCGACACGTGCGACACAACGGCCACGTGGCGATGAGGATCGTGCAGCAGCGACGAGGAGTCCTCGTGCCACTGGTCCAAGCGGGCGTGGACACGAGCATCGACGTCCGCCAGGCTCTCTCCCCCGCCGAAGGGCTCGTCGTGGGATTCGCGGAAGGCTCGCCACACCTCAGCGGGCACGTCCTTGTCACGAACGCCGTCGTACATCCCGAAATCTTGCTCAATGAACGCATCATCGACGTCCGAGACAATCCCGGGCATCGCCAAGGACGCGGTATCCCGCGCGCGCTGCAAAGACGAACTGCGCACCGCCACGACGCCGTCGAGCATCCCGGCCAGGGCCACCGCCTGGTCTCGACCCTTGTCCGTCAATGAGACGTCGAGGCGACCCACGAGTAAGCCATCAGCGTTCGCCGTACTTTGACCGTGTCGAATCAGAATCAGCACGGCAGCAAAAGTCGGCCGCAATGCGGACAGGGGAGGAATTCATCCGGGGCCGCGCGCCAGCGATCCTGATCAAGTGGCGACAGCGATACCCGACATCCATCACATCGCCCGCCGTCCAACAACGCGGCGCCCGATACACCGGAACGCTTCAGCGCTTGTTCGTATCGGCGACGTAGACCTTCCGGTACGGTGGCGGCGGCGGCCTCACGCGACGACTGGAGATGGTTGATCTCTTCCTGAAGGCTGTCACGTAATTCACTGAGGGAACTTTGTAGAGCGTGACGTCGTTGCACGAGAGGTTGCGCCTGGGCGGTAATTTCCTGCGCCACCTCGTCCAACGGTTCGAGCTCCAAGAGCAGTTCCACCTCACGGTCTTCAGCCTCGCTGAGCGCCTTGTTCAGATGCTCCAGTTCGCCCTGCATGGCCACGAGGTCTCGAGGACTACCCGTGGCATTGGCGAGCCGAACTTCGACGTCATCACGGCGATGACGCAGGGTGCTGGCTTTGTCGGCGGCTTCGTTGAAGCGATCGCGGGTCGGCTTGCGATCGGCTTCGAGAGCCCTCGAACGAGACGCCAACGTGCGGAGTTGGTCTTCCACCTCGTGCAGTTCGGCCGCTTCGGGCAAGTGATCGCGCTGTGACGTCACGCGGTCAATCCATCGATCGGCGTCCAGCAATGCGCGTAACACTTCGAGATCGCTCACGCCTCTAGTGTCCCACGTCCGTTGGACCAACGACCTCGGCCAGGTGCTCGAGCGCCGGTCGTAGCGCAAATTCTGCTCGTGCGACGGCGTCAGGGAATGACAACCACTCGACGTCGGGACTCTCGTTGGCGCCCGGCGACGGCTCATCGCCGTCATTCCACAACACGTACCGCAGGTCGTAGTGCGTGTGACCACGAGGCCCGCGGTGGACGTCAACGTGGAAGATGCGTCCGTCGCCGAAGGGTTCGGTCAACAGGCCCGTCTCCTCGTAGACCTCGCGTCGAGCGCCATCTTCCGGAGATTCGCCCGGGTCCACGTGCCCGCCCGGCTGCACCCAAATCCCGAGAAGACGGTGCTTGTGCAAGATGACTCCGCGGGGCGACACGACAAATGCCGAGGCCGTCACGTGCCAGGGTGAGGTTGATTCGCGAAAGGGGTCATCCCCCCAAGTCAACCGGTCGCGCAGTGCGTTGATGGATACTCGCTCACGAAGATCCACCGGCACGATGTCCGCAATCTGCTGGAGGACCCGGGCAGTGGCGGGGGGCACAGTGGAGCTCACGAGACGTCGCACCGATGGTGGCACGGCGAGTTCCTCGCGCGCCATCCGTCCATCGGTGGAAGGAATAGGTGCAGCGTGCACCAACCGCGCCGGCACGACACCGCTCCACACGTCGAGCTCTTGGTCCGTCTCGTCGTCATCGGTGGGCCCGGCGGACACCTTGGCTGACGCTTCGTCAATCGTGACGGCCAGCACGAGAGTGAGCCGAGCTTCTCGTTCCGTCATCGCTCGGACTTCCGATGCTCGTCCCGGCAGGATCGCGTCAACGAAGCGGTCCAAGATGGGAGTCGCTTCGCTCTCGGGGACTTCTCTCGCTGCACCGAAAATAACGACCGACCGATAAGCAGCCGATGACTCGAAGCCACTGCGCGCCACGCGAAGTCCGTCGTAGATCGTCACGGTCACGCAGGCCCGTTGCTCGTCACGAACGGCCCGCAAGACGGCGTTGGACTGGCTCCCGTGCAGATACAGGATGTTGCCCTCGCGTACATGCAACGTGGGCAGCGCCACCGCGTGTCCCTCCACCGTCGTCGCGACGTGGCACACCGGCGTGGCGTCGAGGATCGAAAATATCGTGGCCTCGTCGTAGCGCGCCTTTTCGGGAAGTCGTCGAACGCGCGTGCGTGCGCCCGGACCCAGGTCCGCACTCATGCGCGCAGGTCGCCACCGAAGAAGGTGCGAGCGTGTCCCGCCACCTCGACGTTCTTTTCGAACAGTCGGGCGTGCATCACACCACCTCGGGATGAGGCTTGCCGGACCGACACCACGGGCGCCCCCGTGCGCTCCGCCCACCACGGGGCCACCGAACACATTGCTGACCCGGTGACTGGATCTTCGGCCAGGCCGAGTCGAGGGGCGAACACCCGAATCGACGCATCCGCTCCGGGTCCGCCTTCGCAGGCGGCGATCACGATGGACGCTGGCACCAGAAACAGACTCATCGGGTCGACGACGAGTCCACAGAGGGCGTCATAATCGCGCACGACGCATAGTGCGCTTTGGCTGCCCGCCTGGTACACCTCGCTCACGTCGCCGAGCGCCCCGTTCAAAATGGACGCGTCGAGCGGCTCGAGATAGGAGCGTGGCAAATCAACGCCCAGGAGGCCTTCCTGAAGACGTCGACCCGTGAGCGTGCCCGATCGCGTCTGAAAGAAGAACTCACCGTCCGGCACACCCAATTCCGTGAGCAGCACGTGCAGAGTGGCCAACGTGGCGTGGCCACAGAGGTTGGTCTCCACGGTTGGGGTGAACCACCGAAGAGACCATTGGTCGCCAACGCGTCGAACGAAGGCGGTTTCGGAGACACCGAGCTCGAAGGCAATCTGCTGGAGTTCGTGATCGGTCATCGATCGCTCGAGCAGAACGACTACTGCCGGATTACCACGAGCTTGATCACCGATAAATGCATCGACCCACCACAGGCGATGGCCGAAGGTCGTCCCAGTGGAAGTCACGACATAGAGATTGCCACACCGTGAACCCCCAAACCATCTAAGTTGACTCGGTGCGCACGGTGACTTTCAACATCCACGCCGGTGTCGACGGCTACGGTCGCGCGACCGACGCACTCGAAGGGCTCTTTTCCCTCGCGCCCGAACTCCTCTTCGTACAAGAACTGTGGCGCGGCGACGAGGTTGATCAGTACGCCATCCTCGAAACGCGACTCAATCTGCGGGGAGCGTACGTACCGCTCGGCGAGGGTGAACGCGTCACGGCGCAACCCGGTGGGCGAGGTTGGCAGCACCCCCTCGCACTCCTCCACGGCGAAGAGGGGCTCTTTTTTGAGGGATACCGCGAACTGACACCCCGGCAATTAGCCCGACTCGAAGTCGCCAATGGGCGCGAGGTCGGGTCGTGGGGTGTTGCGTTACTCACTTCGTGCGAGATCGTGTCATTAGAGACACGTCCACTCACCCAACTTCGACGCGACAAAGTGCGCCGAGCTCTTATTATCGCGCGCCTCCGTCACGATGGTCACGAGTTCTACGCCGTCGCCCTCCACGGTGCCCACTTAAGTCACGGCTCACTGTGGCAATATCGCGAAGTCGCACGCCACCTCGATGCGCTCAGCGACGAACTCCCCACCGTTGTCGGTGGCGACTTCAACTGCTGGCGCCCCCTGCTGCGCACGGTCCTGCGCGGCTGGCGTTCGGGGGTGCGAGCGCGCACGTGGCCCGCGTGGCGTCCTCATTCACAGATTGACCACTTCTTGCTGCGTGGTCCCTGGCGTATTACCAATGCTCGGTCGTTCAACGGTTCTAGCGACCACCGCGCGCTCGTCATGGACGCGACGCTCGACTAGTCGATCGTCGTTCCTCGCGTTTCGGGCAGCAGGCGCAATAAGTACAGAGCCGGTAACGCCGGCAAGAACGTCAACAGAGCGGGGACTCGCAACGAGTTGACTGTCACGGTGGTGTGGGTCACGTCACCGGCCACACCAAAGATCAACAAGCCGACCACGGCGCCCACGACGCCCGCGACCACGACCCAACCAGCCGCCGTCGCGCGAGCCACGTGCGGAAACAATTCGTTAACGAGTGCGCTGGCCGCTGGAGCGAGGAGCGCGGCCGCAAAGACGCCGATCATGTAGCCCACAATGAAACTGGAACGACCGCCGCTGTACGCCACGGTCGACGTCACGGCCGTCGCGACGGTCCCGAGCGCCACGGTCCAACGTCGTCCCAGTGCGTCGGCACACCAACGACCCACGAAGAGTCCCGCGAGACCAGTCACGGCGCTCATGAGCACGACGAGCGCCACCACGTGGCGGGAGATCTTGAGAACGCCCTCGCCGTACACGAACGCGAATCCGTTGGCCGGACCGGTAATGATCCCGATCACGACCGTCACGGTGGCGACGATCACCATCACGCGTCGATAGTCCTTCGGGATCGATCCCAATCGAGCGGGCGTCGAAGAAGGGTCGCGTTCAACAGCACCGGGTTCTCGCACCAGTTTCAGGAGTGGTTGTACCGCCAAGGCCGGAATAAACGCTGAGGCAAAGAGCCATCGAAAGGCGTTGGCGCCGGGCAAGACGCCGTGCAAGATGGCCGATAGCCCAGCGCCAACCCCGGCGCCGGCCGCGACGCAGGCCAAACGGTACACGCGGACCGACGGCGACGATAACTCCACGGTCAGGACACCGACGAGCGTTTGTGCGGCGCTCAACAACGGGCGCGCCAGAGCGAAAAAAGCAACAAAAGCCCAGTACGAGGGGCTTCCTGCCGCGATCGCGGTCAACACGAGACCAGCGATCGTGACGCGTCGCAAAACCTTCTTGCGTCCCCAGCGATCCGCCAGTGACGTCATGGGAAGCGCAAACAGTGCGGAGAGGCGAAGTATCGCGAGACCGACGCTCAGCACCGATCCCGATAGACCGACCACGCCACTGAAATTCGCGGTTGCGGACGTGTGCCCGAAATGGTGCGCCACTTCCTCAAGAGATGCCACCGCCCCGAACTGTCCGTAGCCGGCCGCGATCGCGATAGCGACCAGGGCCAGCGTCGGTCGGTCAAGCCGTCGAACTACCGCGGTGGACACGGTGACGTCCTAGGCCAGTGTGACGGAGTCATCCACCACGACGAGTGTCTTGCCGTGATTGCCCCCCGAGAACAGCAGGTTCAGGGCGCTGGGCGCATTCTCGAGGCCCCTGACGAGGTGCTCCTGGTGTCGTAGGTCACCCGAGAGGACCATGCCCGCTAGCTCCATTTGCGCTTCAGCGAAGCGGGCGGTGTAGTCGAGAATGATGAAACCTTCCATGCGACCACGACGCATGATCAACATCGTGTGGTTCTTCAGACCGCTGCGCTGGTCCGTGTCGTTGTACTGCGCGATCGCACCGCACAAAACGACACGGCCACGCATGGCGAGATTCAAGAGAACATCATCGAGAATCTCGCCGCCGACATTATCGAAGTAGAGATCGATGCCCTCGGGGCACGCGCTGCGTAACCGACGAGCCAAATGGGGCTCACGGTAATCGAGACACTCATCAAAGCCATAGCGCTCCACCACTTCCGCGCACTTCTCGGGTCCACCGGCAATGCCGATGACCTTCTTGGCTCCCCGAGCACGGGCAATCTGTCCCACGACAGACCCGGTCGCCCCGGCGGCGCCCGAGACGACAACGACGTCACCCTCGCGCAGCGCTCCCACGTCGAGAAGTCCGAAGTAGGCGGTAATACCGGTCACACCCAGAACATTCATCACGGTCGGCAAGTCCAGCCCCATGCCGGCGGGCACGACGGAGAACTTGTTGTCTTCTGTAGCGAGCGCCCACTCCTGCCACCCGGTCATCCCAAAAACGATGTCACCCACGTTGTACCGCGATGTGCGTGATTCGACCACCACACCGGCGCCACTTCCGCGAATGACGTCGTTGATTTGAATCGGAGGAAGGTAACCCGGTGCGTCGTTCATCCACGTACGAATCGTCGGATCGATGGACAACATACCCACTCGAATGAGCGCTTCATCAGCCCCACACTCCGGACGTTCGGCGACGTCAAGTCGGGTCGTGGTCTCGTCCACCATTCCCTCGGGTCGTTGGGTCAAAAGGATGCGTCGGTTTTCCATGGGATCTCCTCTAGTGCTCAGCCCACGATAGAGCGTGGCCTACGCTGTCGGCGGAACGGAGGACCATGTTCGAAAGATTCCGTCAACATCAGGCCGCCAAGGCCGCTTCGCACGCCCACGACGAATGGGCCGCGGAACTCGAGGACGCGCGTGCTGCCCTCGAATATGCACGCGCGGTGGAATCCCCGCACGCGTCTGCCTCTCTTCTCCTGCGCCACAACGAAGCTCTCGTGGGTACCGTCGGGAACGTGAGTTTGATCGAGGAGAGATCAGTCGGCGGACACTACAGCGCGGGATCGCACGGCGTGTCCATTCCCATCGGAGCGGTCGGAGGCCGCACGATCCGCTATCACGTCGGTCAGACCCGTGGTCACTACGTCGCCGGCACGCCAACGCCCACCGCTATTGACCACGGAGATCTTCACGTGACCGACCAACGCATCGTCTTCGTCGGTTCCACTACCACTAAGGAATGCCACTACGAGGCCGTCGTCAGCATCCAACACTCGACCGAAGGCACCCTGACCGTCGCCCTCAGCAATCGCGTCAAGAACGTCGTGATTCACGTCGGTCCGAAAGCGGTCAGTTTCGTCGACCTATGGGTGAATATCGGTCTCGCTCGTTGGCAGGGACAAGGCGAAGCGTTCGTTGCTGACTTGATCCAAAATGTGCACCGACTCGAAGCGAGCGAGCCCCCCTCGAACTAGATCGTGGTCTGCGTGTTTGACGAGTTCAGTCGCACGGTCGCACCGGCCGCCGCGGGCATCACGACAACATTTCCGTTTCGATCAGCAGCGATGGCGACCGGGTCGGTCTTCGCGGATGTGCCCTCAAAGACAATCTGAGTTCCCAGGAGTCCACGGATTTCCCAGACTCGACGAGTCCCGTGCTCGACGAAGAAAACGTCGCCGTTACCGTCGGCGGTGATGGACGTGGGATCGCTCAGACCCGTCGCCAGCGTCTCGGTCTTGCCACCAAATACGACGCGCACGACCTCACCACCGTGCGACTTGGTACCGGCCAAGGTCACGTCCAAGTTGTCATAGGCGTCCTGGGTGATAGCGACGGGATCCTTCAGGTGTTGGACCAAGACGCGAGTACGACCCTGGGCATCGACGGCGACGATATCGCCGGTCACGGGCTCGAGGGCGAACAACCCGCCGTACGGATCCGGCGTGATCGACGTGACCCCCGTCAGCCCCGAGGCGAGAATCTTGAGGGAGCCGTCAGGAAGGACTTGGTCAATCGTGCCGTTTCCGGACTGCGACACGTAAATGCGTCCCAACGCCGAGACCGCGACCCCGTGGGATTGATCAAGGTTGTTGACGAGAATCGTGGTGCCCTGTGAGGTGACGTGCTCGAGGGTGTTATTCGACGTCACCACGTAACTCGAACCATCGCTCACCAAAGACACGGCGGTCGCGGGACTGTGCGGTCCGACGGCAGAACTCGTTGAGGCGTACAGCGGAGCGGCCAGGACCACGCCTCCACTGCCCGCGTCGGCGACGTATAAGTGACCCGCGCCGTCGACCCCCAGTCCACGCGGCGAGTGATAGTCGCCGGCCATGACGTCACGCTGGTGATCGGGGGTGTACTGCAGAACCTGGTCTTTGCCCGTATTAGCTACGTAGACGTTTTGATTCGCGTCGGCCGCAACACCTGAGGGGCTCTGCAGGCCCGTCGCGAACGTGCGCTCCTTGGTCGCGTGCCCGTCCTTGGTGATCGTAAATTCGAGCACGGAACCGGCGCCGGTATTGGCGACGAACAAGTGGCCAAAGGGATCCGTCGAAATGGCCAGCGGTGACGAAAGACCCGTCACGAAGACCTTCTCGTCGCCATTCGGCAAGATCTCCACAATGCGGTTATTGCCGGTGTCGGCAACAAATAGCCGTCCCGTCGAGTCAGTGGCGAGTCCGGTCGGGTGCTTGAATCCGCTGCCGACCGCCGATTGCGTTGTCGCCGCTCCCGCGTTCGCGACGTGGCTGGTGCCGTTCGACAATGCCAGCGCCTCAACCGGCGTGGTCTCCACTTTGAGCACGCGATTGTTGTTGGTGTCGGCGACGTAAATGAAAGACGGGCTACCGGGGTCAGGCGCAACGCCTCCAGGATTTGAATATCCCGAGCCCACCGTCGTGCGCCCGCCCGCCGGGGTGACTTCAATGATGCGATTGTTACCCGAGTCCGCGATGTACAAGACACCATTGGTACTGACGGCGACGTCGGTCGGATTGGCGTACGGCGTCGTGGCAACCGAGACCAATCCCTGGGAAATGATGAAGAGCAAGATCACCACGATGATGCCCAGTAGTCGTGTCCACCACGTGGCGCGAGTGTCGCCAGATTCCTCATCATCAACGCCATCAAAGAAGGCGTACATGGCAATCACGATCGCCAAGGTCAGAGCCAGCCAACCCAGCAACGCCTCACCGGAGACGTATTGACCGTTTAATACGCGTGCCATGTACTGCTCAAACAGCAGCAGCGTCACGATACGGAAGAGATTGCGAGGAACGAACCGGAAGACGGAACTCGGTCGTAAGAAGCGCTCACCGACCGCGGAGAAGACATCCAAACTGACGAAGATCAACCACGTCACCGGCCACTGCCACACCGTCCCGAGAATCTCCCAGATCAGCGCCAGCGCGATGAGAGCGCCGGAGATTCGAATGAACCAGCGACCCGCGTTACTGCGAACGCGACCCGTCGACGACGGAAGCGCCTTGAACTTGGCGTGCACCATTGTCTCGTAGGCCACGCGGAGGATCATCGCGATCGCCACGACGATCTTGACGGTCGTCAGGTGATTTTGGAGAACAACTTGAGTGAGGTCCTGCTTATCGGCACCCGTGAAGCTGGGAAGAAAAACGGGCAGCGATCCAAGAATCAAAATCGCCAGGATGGTGACCACGAAGAAGTCGCCGATGATGATGTAGCGACGCTGGAAGCGGTCCTTGATGGCGTTGAAACCGAGGAGCCGGAGTCGTCGTGGTAATTGCGGTCCGATGAACCACAAGAACGCCATGCTGAGTAGACCCGTGAAGGCGTACAGCATCCCTTGGGTCCCCGGAGGGCCTGTGACTAGATGTGACGAGAAGAAGTGACCAGAGAAGATCACGCCGAGCGCAAAGACGATCGAGGCGACGAGGCCCGCGAAGGCGTCGAAAATACCGACCACCATGAGAAGCAACGTCAACCAGAGGACCGGCGGGACGGCGATTCCGTGAGTGTTCTGGACCGCCCAGCCACCAAGCACTGCCGCCGCGGCCAGCCACACGAAATAGGCGTTGCCGA
This sequence comes from uncultured Actinomycetes bacterium, assembly GCA_903871335.1. Taxonomy (GTDB): domain Bacteria; phylum Actinomycetota; class Acidimicrobiia; order Acidimicrobiales; family RAAP-2; genus RAAP-2. The sequence continues at coordinate 10,919 of CAIQGE010000025.1, read as the reverse complement.
AGATGACGCGAATACGAGCACCGTCGTTATACGCATTTCCAAAGACGGGAGAAATACGGTGGAGCGGATTGCCCACTCGTTCCGTCAAGGCATCAACAGCCACGCGACCAAAGGGTCGCCGAAGAGGCTCGCGAAGACCTCCGGCATCCTCGGCGATGGCTAGTCCGCGACCGGATTCCATTGATTCAGTGATGGCCACGCTTAGTCACCTCCTCCCGTTGATTCATTGTCATCTTCGAGCTCGTCGATGCCACCGGAGAAAATGGCACTGGGTCCGAAGGGAATGCCGCCGCCCGCAGGAACGTCGTCGTCCGCCACGAAGACGTCAACGGCGCCCGCGTCACCTTCGAAGTCCGAACCACCCGGAGCGGAACTGCCAACGGGTAGGCCACCACCCGGAGGTGTCTCGGAATCGACAACGACGCCCAGGATGCCGTCGCCTTCGGCGAGGTCGTCAACAATGCCGACGCCGCCCGTCGGGAACAACGAGTACGGCAACCCACCGCCCGGCGGAATCTCGGTGAGATATTCCTCAACGAGTGCTTCAGGGATGCCGTCGACGAGTCCGCCCGCAGCCGTTGCGGCAGCGCCGGCAGCCACGACGACAGCCACGACCGTCACCACCTGGTTCAGTGCTCCGCCGACGGAGCCGGGACTCGAGCCGGGAACCGTCGGACGCGTGGACGTCGAACCGGCGTTGTACCGCGACGTCGTCGTGCGATACCCCGGCGTCGTCGTCGACGGCGGCGTCAATCGAGTTGTCGTGGTTTGACCCGGAATAGTCGTCGGATGCAGCGTATTGGGTGTCGTGGTGCTCGGAATGGTGGAGGTCGTCGTCGTCGTCGTCGGTGGGGTGGGCACCGGGATGTAGAAACCGAAGTAGGCACCTACGTGGTGGTAGTGCTTCACTCCCGTCACCAGAACCCAGTTCTGACCATCCTTGACCAGAATCCACGGGCCTCCGTTGACCGACACGTACGAATAGCCCGGGGGTGCGTGATGCCCGTGCCCGTCTGTCGAGGAAACCGACACGTAGAACGACGCACATCCGTACTGGGTTGAAATGGGCAGTAGCGCCGCCACTTTTCCGTTAATTGTCGCCACCGCGTACTTCGGCGAGTGGTTCGTCGCATTAGGAGCGTCAAAGCCACACACCCACGTCAAGTGAGAAGAGTGACCGGGGGTGATGGTGCCGAGTGCGTTGCCGTAGGTGGGAACACCGGGCAGGGCATCAGGTCCCGGGTAGCCGCTCGCCGCGTACGAGAGGTTTGGCGTTAGGGCGTAAGAGGTCACGCTGACCATGGTCGCGATCGCAAAAACGATCAGCGACAATCGGAAGCGCCGGTGTCTGTGTGCCAAGGAATCCCTCGGCCGGAACGCTAACACCGTCGCGGGCGTCCTGACACACCGGCCACGAGTGAAATCTTCGAGATTTCATCGACGAGCAATCTTCCTCCCGAGCATCATTTCGCTGCTCCATCGGGACCTCCCGTACAATTGGGTACCAACATGTCAAAGGACCGACGCACGATGCCCCGCTCGATCGACCAGCTCCTGAAAATGTTCAAGGTGGACTTCAGTCCCCGCCACCGACAGCCTTCCGCTCTGCAACTGACGCTGGCCACGGTGGTGGCTCTGGTGGGTTCGCTCCTCGCCGACTACCTTCTGGTCAAGCTGGGTGTCGCGGTGTTCCCCACAACCAAGGGATACGCCCACTTCCAGCCCGCCGACTACGCCAAATTGACGGTCGTGGGCGTCCTCATTGCGTGCGCCGCGTGGCCGGTCGTGACTCGGATCTCGTCTGCTCCGAGGTGGCTGTTTTTCCGCCTCGCGATCCTGGTCACGCTGGTGCTCCTTCTCCCGGATCTCGCGATCTGGTACCAGGGCCAGTCGGCGAAGGGTGTCTTCGTCCTGGTCTGGATGCACCTCGCCATTGCGTTGGTGACCTACAACTCGCTGGTGCGACTTGCGCCCGTCACGCCTCACGGTAGCCGTCGGTAAATTTTCGGTGACGTCCCCGGACCCGGATTCACGCGACGAACGTTCGCGTTCTTTCGGCGCGGTCGCCGACGACTACGACTCGTTCCGTCCGGCCCTTCCTCCCGAGTTCGTCGCTGCCGTGGGACTTCGCGAGGGAGATCGGGTGATCGATCTCGCCGCGGGCACGGGCCTAGCGACACGAACGCTGATCGACGCCGGCATCGAGGTCATCGCCATCGAGCCGGACTCCGAAATGCGCAATGTCCTCCAGCGTCGGTCGCCGACCTTGGACGTTCGCGACGGCGTGGGTGAAGCCATGCCTGTCTCGGATAACTCGGCCGACGCCGTCGTGGTCGTGTCCGCGTGGCACTGGATGGACCACGAACGAGTGGTTCGTGAGGTGGCTCGTATTCTCCGCGACGACGGACTCCTCGTTATTGCCTGGAATGGCGCCGACCAGCGCGTGGACTGGGTGCAACGGCTCTTTGAGCTGCGAAGGCCGTATCGATTTGGTGACGGCGACGAGCGACACCACCCTCGCTCGGTGGTGCTTCCCGATGACGCCCCATTCACCTTCGTCGCCGACGACGCCGTGTGTTGGCAGTGGCCCCGTCGAGTCGACGACATCGAACGACTCTTCACCACATTTTCCGGGGTGCTCACCGCCAGCGCCGAACAACGCGACGCCATCCTCACCACGGTGCGAGAACGGTCGCTCGAGCGCGTGGACGCCCACGGCACAGTGAACCTTCCCATGTGGACTCGGTATTGGGTGGGACGCCGCACGCCCCGACCAACGCCCTCGTCCTAATCTTTCGTAGTTCCCTCGGCCTCACGTGGTCGGGGAGACTCAGAACGCGAAGGGGAGTGGTCATGTTCAGTGATGGCGAAGACGCTGCTTTTCTTGCTCACGAACCCACGTCCTATGACGTCGTCATCGTCGGTGCGGGACCGGTAGGTGCCGCCATGGCCTTACTCGTCGCTCGACACGGATGGAGCGTGGCCATCGTGGAACGCCAGCCAGCTCCCTACCCACTGCCGCGAGCGGTCCATTTTGATGACGAATCCGCACGGATCTTGCAGGCCTGCAGACTCGGCGAGCGGCTCGCAGAGCTCTCGGAATCCGCTGACACGTATGAGTGGCGCAACGCACAGGGTGAGACGCTTTTGCGCTTCGATACCGCGGGAAAGGGAATCTCGGGCTGGCCCGTGGCCAATATGTTCAACCAGCCGGACTTGGAAGATGCCTTCAACGCGCTGCTGGTAGACCATCCCATCATCACGATGATGAGGGGCATGGAAGCAACGTCGATAGTCGAACGAGACGACGACGTTCTCGTCTCATTGGAGTGGACCCCAAACTCTGACGACGCCAAGGAGCCGAGACTGGGTGGCGCGGTTTGTGGAACGTACGTCATTGGTTGTGACGGCGCGAACAGCACGGTACGGCAACTCTTGGACATTCCCTTGCACGACGGCGGGGAGTTTGCCGACTGGCTCGTCGTGGACGTGGCGCTGGACGAACCCCGCGAGTTCTCTCCGATCAATTTGCAGGTGTGCGACCCTCAACGACCGACAACCGCCGTGTCGGGTGGTCCCGGTCGTCGACGGTGGGAGTTCCTGTGCCGTCCCGATGAGACTCTCGCCGAGCTCAACACTGATGACAACGTGTGGCAGTTACTGGCGCCCTGGGATGTCACCGCCGCCAACGCCACCATCGTGCGCCGGGCCAACTACCGCTTCCACGCGCGTTGGGCGACGTCGTGGCGTCGCGGTCGCGTCTTCTTGGCCGGTGACGCTGCGCACCAGACTCCGCCGTTCGCGGGCCAGGGAATGTGCACCGGTCTTCGGGACGCCGCCAACCTGGCGTGGAAGATTGACCACGTCCTCACGCAACCGGACGACGGCCTCCTCGACACGTACGAGAGCGAACGCCTACCCCACGCCCGCTCCATCATCGAAGCGGCGAGCGAATTAGGACGAGTGGTCTGCGTCACCGACGCCACTGAGGCGGCGGCGCGCGACGCCGCACTCCGGCCGACGTCCGAAGGCGGCGCGCTGACGCCTCTTCCTCCAGCACCCGTGTTGACCGCGGGTCTGATCGATCGCGAGTCCCGTGATGCGGGAGAACTTTTTGTTCAGGGTGTCGTCGGCGTGGGTGATGAAGAAGGTCTCTGTGATGACGTTTTCGGCATTGGCTGGCGACTGATTGTCTTCTCGGGCGTCGACATCGAATTGCCCATCGATGTGGACCAATGGTTCACGTCCATCGGCAGTGGCATCATCACCTTTGGTGGTGTCGACGGCGTACGAGACGTCGACGGCCTGTACCAACACTGGCAAAGGACTCACGACGTCGTGGCGCTGATCCAACGACCTGACTTTTACGTGTACGGCACCGCCCACACCGCCGAGGACGTCGTTCCCCTCTTGGTGCGACTTCGCGCTGCTCTGGGAGGGGACGTCAAGGACGGCGAGTAGATGTCGGCGACGGAACTGACCTACGTTCCGCCGCCGGCGCGCTACTTCGAATCCGGCAGAAGTCCGGACTTGTGATCCTTCTTGGCCTTCTTGTCGTTGCGCTTTTCTTTCAACGACTTTCCAACCTTCTTGTCGTTGTGACTTTTCGGCGATTTATCAGCCATGGCACTCCCCTTCAGGGCGCTAGAACACGGTGTGGAGCGCTACGACCGAGCGTAGGTCATCGTGGCGCGTGCTGTGCGCCACGCGATCTCAGGTCGCGGGACGACCGTGACAACTCTTAAATTTGACGCCGCTGCCACACGGACAGACGTCGTTGCGACCCACGCCACGAAAGCGCTCCTCGTCGTGGGCGCGCACGATCGCCGCGATGTCGGGCACGGGTCGGCCGGATCGCAGCAACTGGGCCATGATCTTCATCTCGCGATCAATGTGATGAAAGAACGCGTAATAGCCCTCACACAGATAGTTGAGACCTTCGTCACCTTCCTTCGTGCGCACGAAACGATTCCGAGGACACTCCCCGTGGCAGGCGAATCGCACATCGCACCGCAGGCACTGTGGTGGCAGAGTCTCCTTCTTGGCCCGACCAAATGCCACTTGTTGCGGTGAGGCAACCAGATCGACCATGTGAGAGGTCGCGATATTGCCGAGTTTGTGTTCGGGATCGACATAGTGATCGCACGAATAGAGGTCCCCATTGTGTTCCAACGCGAGTGCGGTCCCGCAGGTCTCCTTAAAGAGGCACAGCGCCGGCTCCTCGCCCGCCCAGGAAGCCAGCGCGTACTCGAATTGCATCACGTACACGTCGCCCACGTCGCGGCGCACCCACTCGTCGAATATGCGTGACATGAAATGTCCCCACTGTTCGGGCCTGACCGAGCGCTCCGTCACGTGCGTGCCTTCGTTGCGGTACAAAGGTCGCTTGGTGTTCCCCTCGCCCCATCCGCGATTGGCGATACTCAGGGTTACCGCCGTTGCTCGCTCGACGATGGGGATGAACTGCATGAAACGAATTCCCAATTCATCCCGAAAGAAGCGATACACCTCCAAAGGGAAGTCCGCGTTGGCGGCGTTCACCGTGCAGAGAACATTGACGTCGACCTCGTATCGTCGCAGGAGGTTGGCGGCCTCCCGCACCCGATCGAATGTTCCTCGACCTTGTTTGTCGAGCCGGTACGCATCGTGCATATCTGCGGGACCGTCCACAGAGAGTCCGACCAGAAAATGGTTGTCCCGGAAGAATTGCGCCCAACGCTCGTTGAGGAGCACGCCGTTGGTTTGGATAGTGAATTGCACTGTCTGATTGGGTCGCGTGCACGACTGCGCGTAGGCCACCGCGCGCTCGAAGAAGTCGACGCCCATGAGCGTCGGTTCACCTCCTTGGAAGGCCAGCACCACCTCGGGACCTCGGTGGCTTTCGATGGTCTGGCGAATGTACGCCTCGAGCATCTCGTCCGCCATTCGGAACCGGTCTCCGGGATACAGGAGTTCCTTCGAGAGAAAGAAGCAGTAGGTGCAGTCAAGGTTGCATATGGCGCCCGATGGTTTCGCCATCACGTGAAATGCGGGTGGTGCATCGGTAGGCCACGTGGCGGGCATGGGTGGTGGTGAGGTGACCATGGGGCTCAATTTACCGATCCGCCATTGATTCTCTTGAATTCGCTTGCGTGCGGAGATCTCTCCCTACGCTGTTGATGGTGAAGTCCAACCGAGGTCGAGTGGTCGGTTTCCTCGGGGCATGTACGGCGTCAATTCTGCTGGCCGCGTGCGGCACCTCAGCAAGTTCGCCGACGACCACCGGTGCGACCACCACCGTGGTGCCCGCGCTAGCAACCTGTACGACCGCTGTTCTCTCAGCCTCACTCGCCAATGATCAGGGGGCGGCTGGCACCTTCAGTTACGTTCTGACGTTGACCAACCGTGGTGCCACCACGTGTCGCACTGAGGGCTACCCCGGAGTGTCGCTGATCAACGCGATGGGTCATCTCATTGGGATTCCGGCGACACGAGTGCCGAAGCGAATTTCGAGCATCACGCTGGCTCCTTCACAGAGAGCGCACGCGACTATCTTCATCACGGACTCCGGGGCCGTGTGTGATCACGCCACGGTCGCGAATGCACTACGCGTATATCCACCCGATCAGACCACTTCTCTCGTGATTCCGGTCGCATATATGGACTACTGCGTGGGATACACCGCTCAGTCGTTCTCCGTCACTCCCCTCTCCCCCTCCTCGTAACCTGGGCGGCGTGGCGGCGCCTAGTCTCACTGCCATGTCGACGAACACTGAAAACCCGGAGACTCCGCTTTCCCCATCCCAATTAATCGACCAGCGCATTGCCGAGCTCGGAGATTGGCGAGGTGCGACCTTGGCCGACGTGCGCGCTCTCATCAAGAAGGCCGTTCCGGACGTGGTCGAAGAATGGAAATGGCGAGGTGTTCCCACCTGGTACTCGAACGGCATCATCTGCACCGGCGAAACCTACAAAGCTGTCGTCAAATTGACCTTCGCCAAAGGTGCGTCGCTGCCCGACCCATCTCACGTGTTCAACTCCAGCCTCGAGGGAAACGTCCGCCGGGCCATTGACATCCGCGAGAACGAAAAACTCAATATCCGCGCGCTGACCGCCCTCGTCAAAGCGGCGGCCGCACTCAACGCGGAGAAAAAGAAGTAATACCTACGCCTTACAGAGGGATATCGCGCGGCTCGAGCACGCTCCGGCCAAGAAAATGGGCTAGTTGATCGGCGGCAATGACGACGCCGTTATCTTCAACGGCAGACGCAAAGGCTGCGTCGGGACCGACGCGAAGTCCGTCGCACATTTCGGCCCACGCAGACACCAGTCGGCAACATCTTGTCCTTCTCGTCGACTCGCTCAACGGCGAATACATTCAACAAGCGACGCGCTTCGACATCGAAAGCATCTCGATAGTCACCCGATCCATAGTCGGGGCCACGCGCGATCATCGCGACACGCGCCACGTGTTTCGGTATCAGCAAAAAATGAAGTGGCGCCCACCACATGCGTTATCAATCGTCGCACGCTCCATCCAGGAAGTGCGGTGGGTTTGTCGAGTCGCCCGTCATCGCATCGGCGGGGCACGGTACGCGTGGAGGCCACCGCCCGCTCCAGGTAGTTCAGATTCATTGACCCTCTGAATACGAAGAGCACACCCCGGGGACGGAAGTACGGACACGGCGGACGAGGTTTCTCTCGCGTCGTCTCTTCGTGATCGTGAAATCTTGAGTTGGAGAATCTCGAAGGTTACGGTCGCGAAGGTAAAGTCCGCTTACGGCGTCTGAGCGCGACCACCGCGACACATTCGCTCTCGAGGAGACACGAGTGACACGTGCTCAATGATCATGATCACGACGACTCGATACAACGGTTCTCGACGGATACTCGCATCATCAATGGCTCAGATTCGAGAGTCCGAGACCCCGCTTCTACGCGTCGCGAGAATTGCCATTGGAGTCCGCGGGCTCTCCGCCCGACGCCTGAACGAGACCGATCACCACGACGTGAGATGGCTGCGTCGTGGACGCGACGATGAAGACCTGGGTGCCCACTCGTACGTTCGACAAGGACACCCTGGTGCGTCCCGACATCACCGACGTTGAGGTGCTCACATTGAAGTGCAGCAAGCGACCCGTGGCGGTTTGGACGATCATTCCGACTCGTGAAATTTCCACGACGCGACCAGAAATCGGCACACTTTTCGAGATAGCCGTGACCGTTGGCGTAGGAGTCGACGATGTGGTCGTTCCGGGTGACGCCACAACGGAGGGAGTGGACGTCGTGACGTGACTCGGAAGCGCGGTGAGGGTGGCGGGCTGGCCCATCAGAGCTGACGTGAGGCCGAAACCTGCGACGCACGCTACGACAGCCAGTGACGAGTTCACGGCCAATTGGCGAAAATTCTTCACTATCGAGTTTCGGTACATTACCAACCACTTCCGTCGTTCCGGTGAACGAACTAGTGAGATTGTGCATGTTCACTCTGGGTGTTTCCGAAGAAGAAAGTAACTATTCACTAAGACTCGCGAAATCTTGTTGTTTCCATTGGATTTCTGAGGCGTACCCGGACTTAACGTACGAGAAGCCGTGAGATGACGCAGGAAAGCCCCGTCAGTGCGAGTCCATCTGCGCGTTCACCCGGACGGGCGCTCCACCGTTACTCTCGAGATCATGGCAGCACACTCCGAAGGGCACCGAACCGGGCGTTCTGGTTGGCTTCGTGCGGGCGTCCTCGGCGCAGACGACGGACTTGTATCGACGGCGTCTCTCGTGGTCGGATTGGTTGCTTCCGGTGCCTCCGACAATGCCGTGATGACGGCGGCTGTCGCGGCGCTGGTAGCGGGAGCCCTAGCAATGGCCATCGGCGAATACGTTTCCGTCGGCACTCAAGCAGATAGTGAGCGAGCCGACCGCCGTCGCGAAGGACGTGAGTTACAGCAAGATCCAGAACAAGAAATCGCTGAGCTGGAGGGCATCTACGTTGCGCGTGGTCTTTCGGTGGAACTGGCCGCGAGTGTCGCGCGAGCACTTCACGAACATGATCCACTTTCGGCTCATCTGCGTGATGAACTCGGACAATTCGATCACAGTCGCGCTCGGCCGTCGCAAGCGGCCCTTGTATCCGGATGCAGTTTTGCCCTCGGTTCCGCTATTCCGCTCCTTACAGTCGTTCTCGCACCAGCGACGACTCGAATTCTCGCCGTGTCGATCTTCACGGTTCTTTCTATGTGCGTGCTCGGAGCAGTCGGAGCGGGGCTCGGCGGTGCTCCGCCTCTACGCGGGGCTCTTCGCGTCGGTATCGGCGGATCACTGGCTCTCGTTATCACGTACGGAATTGGTCGCCTCTTGGGAGCGACTATTTGACGACACGTTTCGAACTCTCGCCGACGTCACTCGTGACCCCGCGGTTCCGATCAATCTTCTGAAGTTTTGACAATGTCCGGCGAATCGAACTATTCGGCGTCGGGCACTACGTCGTCACACGGTTGCGTCCGCGGGTCACGACAACTCGAGGTAGTAGTGACCCGTTGGAACTTCACGATGATCTCCTCTCGCAAGAAATACGCTGAGTCCCGTGAAGAATCTTCCTGCCGATGTACCCGAAGCTGCCTTCACGTACCACGCGTCGTTGGGTGATGCCCACCTCATCGCAGACTGCCGCATCCTGGTCGCGATGTTGCAGCGCATCAGCGGCGCACCACCGGAGTTGTGGAACGGTAGAACGCTTGGTTTCGGTCGTTACCGATACCACTACGCCAGTGGACGACGCGGCGAATCGCACACCCTGGGCTTTTCTCCGCGTATCGGTAAAATCACCTTCTACCTCATGGATGGAACCATGCGGCATACCGAATTGCTCGAAAAGCTAGGGCGTCATCGCACCAGCAAAGTGTGTCTCTATATCCGACGGCTCGACGACATCGATCTTCGAGTTCTCGAAGAGATCCTCACATTGTCATTCCAATACGTGTCCTCCCAGGACGGCACGATGCACCGGGCTGAGAGCTAAACGAATCCGCTGACGACATACTCGTTCCGCGCAATCAACGAACCCGTGTGGTCAAATTCTTGTCATGCACGAACGAATCGAGATCTCCCGAAGCATCGCCGCGCCTCCCGAGCAGGTGTACGCGGCCATTTCCGACGTGACCCGGATGGGCGAATGGTCGCAGGAATGCATCAGTTGCGAGTGGCACGACGGCTTTGACGGTCCCGTCATCGGAGCGACGTTTGACGGCCACAACCGAAACGGCGAGTTCACTTGGACGACACAGGGCAAAGTCATTGAGGCAGAACCCGGTCGAGCCTTCGCCTTCGAATGTTCGATGATGGATTTTCATTTCTCGACGTGGGGCTACCGAATTGAGCCCACTGAATCGGGATGCCGAGTTACAGAGTGGACCGATGATCTTCGACCAGCGTCCGTCTTGGCATTCAGCGAGCAGACGTCGGGAGTGAGCGATCGAGCGGGAAGGAATCACGTCACCATGAGCTCGACCCTTGAGCGTTTGGCGGCAACTCTCGAAAAATAAAGGTCGGACGGCGAACGATCTCGCGCTGAGCTCTGTTCCAAAGGTTACGACCAGACACCCTTGACCACGGGCAGGGAGCACTCGGGTTTAGCCCGATCGGACTGACTCATTGTCGCGATGTTGCGGCGAAGGTGTACCCACCCGTCAAGGCTGCTCCGGTGGCCCGCTCTTTTAGCGGGCCGTGCAAATGCCATCACTTGGTGGACCGTCACTGTTCTGATCTGGGACCACGTCGTAGAAAGGACAGCAAGTGGAGCTAACGGGACTAATGGGACCGGAAAGTTGATCGTGAGAGAGACTTGCCACCGAGCCGCTGACTGGTGAGCACTGAATGGGACAGAACGTCGAGTTCTAAACATAGATCGTGCCCCAGCCAGTCGGTGAGGTCAACGGAGAAGGCTG
>CAIQGE010000024.1 GCA_903871335.1 uncultured Actinomycetes bacterium | reverse complement strand
GTTGGGCGTGGGCAGCGATTCATTACGGACCTGGGTCAACCGAGAACTGATTGACGCCGGACAGCGGCCCGGTCTTTCCTCGGCGGATCTCGCCGAACTGACACGACTGCGCAAGGAGAACCGCGAGTTGCAGCGAGCCAACGACATTCTGCGGGCGGCTGCGTCTTTTTTCGGGGCGGCCGACCGCCGGCATCAGAAATAGTCGCGTTCACCTGCGCCCACCGGGACAGTGAGACCGGTGGGCGTCGGTGGGGAGTCGAGTCAATCTGCGAAGAGTTGCAGGTTGCCCCCAGCACCTATTACGACCAGAAGTCCCGAGCACCCTCCGCACGCCAAGTCCGCGACCGCGAACTCGGTCCCGCCCTCGAACAGCTCTGGAAGAAGAACTACTCCGTCTATGGACGCCGCAAACTCACCAAGGCCGCACAGCGACGCTCGATGGACGTGGGTCGCGACCAGGTGGAGCGACTCATGAAACGCCAAGGCATCAGAGGGGCTTCGCGGGCCAAGAAGCGCTTCACCACACACGCCGACGCCAGCCACCTGCGTGCACCGGACCTCGTCACGCGTGAGTTCGTGGCGTCGGCGCCGAATCAACTCTGGGTCGCCGACTTCACCTACTGCTCCACGCGAGGGCGTCGTCTACGTGGCCTTCATCGTGGACGTCTTTTCGCGCCGACTCGTTGGATGGAAGGCGAGCCGCTCGATGACCGCGTCGCTGGTCGTTGACGCGCTCAATATGGCGGCCTGGACGAGGCACACCGATCTCAACGGACTGATCTGTCACACGGACGCGGGGGCCCAATACACGAGTGTGAGCTACACCGACCGCATCGACGAACTGGGAGTGTCAGCATCGATTGGGACGGTGGGAGATTCGTTTGACAACGCAATGGCTGAATCCGTCATGGGGATCTTCAAGACCGAACTGCACCGCAATCCCGCGGTCCTCGCGGACAACGGTGGGCACTGGAAGGGTCTCGACGACCTCGAGATCGCCACGTGCGCGTGGGTGTCGTGGTTCAACGAAGAACGCCTGCATGGCGAGCTCAACGATCGCACGCCCTTCGAAGTTGAAGACGAGTACTATCGCTCCGGTCAGGCCAGAGCGGCCTGACGAGACGAGCTCGGAACCCTCCAGGAAACCCAGTCCGATTCAGTTCGGTGATCGGGTCAGCCACCTGGCGCTGCAGATCAGGCGTGGCGTTGAAGTTGGGCGTTACGATTGTCACGGGTCAGTTCTCCTTGATGGTTGAAATCGCAAAAGACATTCAACAAGGGATCTGACCCAATTCACGTCACGTGGTGAAACTCCTCAAATTCGGCCAGCCACAACTTTCCCGCATAGCTCGGGATCAAGACAAGATCTGCGTGCTGGTGCTCATGGGCGTGGACACGAACGGCCACAAGCACCTCATCTCGCTCGAGGACGGCGTGCGCGAGTCCACCCAGAGCTGGCGCGAGCTGTTGCTCTCGGCGAAGAACCGCGGACTGCGTGCGCCGGCGCTCGCGACCGGCGACGGAGCCCTTGGGTTCTGGGGCGCACTCAGTGAAGTGTTCCCCGAAACAAAGCACCAGCGCTGCTGGATGCACAAGACCGGCAACGTCCTCAACTACCTACCGAAGTCCGTCCAGTCCAAGGCCAAAGACGACCT
>CAIQGE010000023.1 GCA_903871335.1 uncultured Actinomycetes bacterium | reverse complement strand
CCCTGCTCTACGATGACCGCGAAGGAGGTGAGCTAAGAGGACCTGACCTCACAACAGCGTCGGCCACTACGCGGCCACGAGTCCCACCGAGATGTGCACGAAAACTCCGGATTGGGTGTTCGAAAACTCCGGAATACGCACTGGGCGAGCGATCTTGCCCTCGCCTTCCTGCTCGCACCAGTTCAGGAAGCCGCGGACAGCGCGGACGTAGGCGTGCACCGACGTCTTCTCCAGGCGTCGACCGTTCCTGCCGCCGTCCTCAAGGAGGTGGACGGAGAAGGCGTCCATGCTCCGGCCGTTGAGTTGGTTCAGCTCGGTGTAGCCGTTCGCTTGGCACCAGGGAAGGAAGATGCCGCGGAGCGGGTAGCCGTAGCTGCCTTGGATGGTGGAGCGGGCGAGGCCACGGGCTCGGCAGGCCATGAGGTAGTCATCGACAAGGCGGGCGAGAGGCGAGGCGACGGGTGGTGAGTAGACCGAGAGGTCTGGCACAACGGTGGTCCCTGTGGTGCCTGCAAAGAGTTGTCAGGCGAATGTGCGGACCCGCTGCTGAGCAGCGGTTGCTATCCCAATTCGTATCATCTTTTTCGTCCAATCGGGAGAGCGTTTGCTAAACACGCAAGCTCTCCAAACAAACTCGAATTTTCTCAAATTCTGACAAACGGCCGGACGACTGGCCAGGGGCTTTATGCCATGCAAGCGCTCTCCCAACTGAGCTATGGCCCCGCTCCATTGTATTCAACAGGAGCGGGTTAGTGCAGATTGCCGCTGCTGAGCAGCGCTTTCCTGCCACACCTCTTTACGGTTGATCTGTCCCGATTGTGGCAGAACGAGAGTCTCCTGCGTTTGGCTCGTCTACGTCTCGATGACGATGGGAATACCGGCTTCTATGGCAACCGGCGTCCAGATGTCAACCTCCTCGACCGGTGTCTCGATCGAAATGAGCAGGGCGTAACGGGCGCCCAGGTGGCTTTGGTCACGGCCCTGCAATTCCTTCCACCATCCAGTGACGGGATAGATGGCAATGAGCCCACGAGCTGCAAGATCTGCTGCCATGCCCTCCCAGACATCGGTGTGCAAGGAACCGCGATTTCGGGTCTCGCTCCCCACGTACCATCCATCGGGTTCCCCGCTTCGAACGGGACGGGTTTCCTCTTCGGCGAGAGCCTTCCGGTTGATCCTCTTGCGGAAGTCGTCATTGGTCTCGTCTGGCTCCCGGAGTTCGAACCGGAGCTGGTGAGAGGCATATCGGTATCGGGATTGAGCGCCTCTGCGAGTTGGGCTCGGCTCGATGAAATACGAGAGGGTGACACGCATCTTCACGGGCACCTCTCCGAGGTCGGCCAGCTCTTCCCGTGGCCATGGGAGGTCGTGGAGGTGCAATTCTCGCAGTGCGCCTCGCTGGAACGGATGAATCGTGTCTTGGACGACGAGGGTCAAGGCATCGGTTGCGCTACGGAGCGCACGATCGGCAGTCGGCACACCGAAGCCGTATCGGCGGATGAACGCAGCTCGCTGTCGTCGGCTGGTTCCCGCCGCAGCCATCTGGGTTCGCATCTGCGGTGTCCATTCGGCCGCGTGGACGAGCAGGCCACGCACGGTTTCGGGCCAGAAACCCGGATATTCGGCCGCGATCGTGGCGGCCATGTGCGCCGCCAAAGCAGTGGCGGCACTCGTCGCGTTCATCGTTGTAAGGGTCAGAGGGTTGGAGCGTGTCGTCAGGATCTGCATCGACTCCGGCGTGTCTACGTCAGATCCGTTCGGCGACAGAGCCGCGTTGCCGCCTTCGAGAACGATGTCGGGCTTGATCGGCCACTGGCGTTGAAAACCGACACCGGTTCGACTGAACGGGGACAGGTCACCGGGTTGGGCAACTGCAGTCCATCCCTCATGCGACGTCCCCTCGGCCCCGACGTCGACCAAGTCGGTGTACGCGCCCACCGTCAAGGCATTCCACGCCTGAGCCGGGTCCTCAACGGGGAGCGTGTCGCAGCGGCCCAGATACGTGAGTGTTGTGTCGGTGAGATCCCTCACGTTTCCTGCAGACACGATGAACAGCCGATGCGACTCAACGCTGGCCTCGTCGATGTACTTCAGCTCTCCGTGAACGGAATCGAAGGCGCGGCCCGCCGCAAGCGCATCCACCGCGGCGGACCACGATGTGGGTGTTCCGGGGGTTCGATCCGGGGTCGTCGTGACGGCCATCGCGAAGTTCCGACGGCGATACGGCTCTTGGATCTCGGCGCGGGATACGCCCTCGGCAGTGACTGCGCCGTACAACGTTGGGTCTGTGTCGTTTGCCGGTGGGCGGATCTTGACCGACTCCAGGCGATGACGTAGCCGAACCCGGTGTCCATCTTCCAGCGCGGCGCGCAAGTCCCCATATAGCGTGACTCCCGCCATTTGTGTTCCGTGCCCATCGTGGTCCGCCGCTCCCCAGGTCGGGTCGCAGGTGTGGAGATCGTCCTCTGCGAGGGAACGCTCCAGGAGACGGTGACCACGGTTCACGCCGGTATCGAGGATGCAAACAGCCGGAGCTTCATCTGCAGGAGGATCCGTGCGCCGAACCAAGTCGTTGATCCAGTCCGCTTGCTCCTCTGGCGTCAGCCCTATGAAGAACTCTGAGTTGACGTGGGCGGCTCTCAATTCGGCGAAGTCATCGATGACGTTCAGGGCTGACGCCAACTGAGTTGCCGTCGCACGAACGAGGATGATGACCCGGTTATCGAAGACGAGCTGACGCTCTCCGATCACGATGTCCGCAGAGGCTGCGAACTCTTCGAGCCGATGCACCTCATTGCCGTCACTCCGCCGCAGCCATACTTCCCACCACGTGACCGCGTGAGGCTCGGGGAATGACTCTCGATCGTCAGTCCAAATCTCTCGGATTGTCGCAAGGCGAACAGCAGCGACGCGCTCCACCATGTTGGCGTTCTTGGGGTTCCCGGTGCGCGTATCTTGCGTGGCGTACTGGTCTAAGCGCTGCAGAAAGTAACCAAGGCCTCCGCCTGGGACGTACACCGTCGCGAATTGGACACGGTCTTCATCGACGCCCCTGTCGTGTACCGCAAGCAGTTCAGGGGTATTGCCACGCAACGGGTCCAGCGATTTCAGCTCCAGTTCGAAGCCGGGCCAACTCTCGAACGTGACGAGCATGCCTTCGCTCGTCGAGCGAACTCCGAATTCCTCTGATGTCGCTGCTCGACGGGCTTGGCCTTGCAGTTCTGCGCGGCGCGCCTCCTCGGTTAGGCGTCGGGCATGTTCTTCACGGATTAGCGACGGAGGTCGCGGTGAGCCTCGGCCAGCGGCGTAGGAGGTGTACTCCTCAGCTTCCGCCGGTCGGCGGACGAGGATGTGAGGGCGATCGCGTGTGGCCATAGATTCAGGTCAGTCGATGTTGGAGTGGCGACGTTCGTCCAAAGCCGCGACGAGCACGTCTGTTGTCACTCGGGGCTCCTTGGCCAGGATCGTCTGCTTTGCGGCCTGTTCGCACGCGATCGTTAGTTCTGCATGGCTAAGCCCAGGGGTAGATGCGTCAATGCGCTTCCAATTGAGCCCTCGTGTGTTGAGCGAGGCGAGACGGTTTCGGATGACGACTCGGGCCAGCTCCTGAGTTGGCATCGTGTAGTCGATGACAAGTCCGAATCGACGGAAGATCGCTCGGTCCAGCAACTGCGGATGGTTGGTTGCTGCAATGAGGATGCTGGATGATCTGTGCTGCTCAAGGAATTGAAGGAATGAGTTCAGAACTCGTCGAATCTCCCCAACGTCATTTGCGCTAGAGCGATCACCGGCAAGTGCGTCTACCTCATCGAAGAAGTACACCCCACGCGTGTCTTCAACAGCATCAAAAACCAGGCGCAACTTCGCCGATGTCTCTCCCATGAATTTCGTGATCAGCGATTCCAGCCGGATGAGGAACAGCGGGAGGTGCAGTTCTCCTGCAAGAACGCTGGCCGACATGGTCTTGCCGGTACCGGGCGGACCAATAAACAGCAAGGAACGCACCGGCTCGAAGCCATACTCCATCAACCTGTCCTGTTGACGCTGCTCGGAGAGGACTCGCTCCAGCGATGCGCGCACCTTCTCGTCGACAACCAAATCCCCGAGTCGTTGATCTGGATACGAGACTGCAAGAAGGCCAGCGAGATCTCCGCGTGGCTGCGTGACAGGAATCGGACGAAGCTTCCTGCCGCCCTCCTCAGATGCTGCCTTGGCCGAGTCGACGAGTTCCCGAAGCTCCTGGGCGAATTTCGAGTGGCCCTGTTTCGCCGCACGTGCAGCTACCTGCATTGCAACGGAGTAGAAGTGCCCGTCGTCGCCGTCCGCATGGCTTCGGACCAGCGCCTTGAACTGATCAGCGGTCGCCATCTTGGAATCTTCCTCCTGCGTGGTTGCGTTCGGCTAAGTCACTCCCAGTCGTCTTACACCCTCCGACATGATCGCACGGAGGTGTCACATGTGCATGGGACCCTTTCAAGACCTCACCCGCTGGACGATTCCAGGAAACGCTCCAGCGCTGCCTTGGGAACAAGGATCCGCCGACCGATGCGCATCGAAGGAATGTCGCCGCGCTGGACGGCCTCGTACGCGAAGGACCTGCTGATGCCAAGCAGCTGTGCAGCCTCTTCGACGGTAAAGACGAGTCGATCCTCGACAGGGGCCACTGCCCCCGTTGCCACAGTGGACCCCGCCGCTGGCCCCGCCCCCGCCCCCATCGCCTCAGCGAGGGCGTCGCGCAGCTCGCCGGGATTCTTCGCCCACTCCTCCCGGCACGTGAAGACAACGACCTCGTCTGGCTGCTGAGGCTGACCGCTGGGATCAGCTATCGAATAAGCACGCGACGTTGCCAACAGCTGCGCAAGTTGCTCAGGCTTGTCAATCCAGTACCGGATGCCCGTCACAGTGACTTCGGGAACGGAGGTCATCCGGTCTTCAACTTCTTGCGCGTCGTCTTCGGAGGGCTGAGCACGCGTCCCATCACCTCGGCGGCGGCACGGTCTCGCTCTTCGAGAGCGTGCGCGTATACGCGCAGCGTGACCGAGGGATCAGAGTGTCCCAGCCGACCCGCAACCGTACGGACGTCGACACCCGCGCCGATGAGCTGCGTCGCCGTGAAGTGGCGGAGATCGTGCAGACGAACGTCGTGCAATCCGAGCGAGTCCCGAACGCGGGTGAAGAAGCCCGTGACGTTGTCGGGTCGGAACGGCTTCGACCCGTCCACGGCGTGAGAGAAGACGTAGGCGTCGTCGGCAACCGTGACCTCCGCCTTGTCGGCCCACTCCTCGACGTTCAACCTATGACGCGCTAGGAGCGCCATGCCCACTTCGTCGAGGGCCACGATGCGGAAGTTGCCGGACTTGGTGGTCTTCTCGGCAAGCCCGCCCGGAACCACCACGATCGATCTCGACACGTCCAGCTCGCACCTTTCGAGGTCCACGTCTGTCCACCGGAGCGCGCACAGCTCGCCGCGGCGCATTCCGGTCAGAGCGGCCAGCATGGGGAGCGGGGCCAACCTGGGATCCCTCTCCTCGGCCGTTTCGATCACCGAACGGACCGAGTCGACGGACGGGGCGGTGACCCGGCGCTTTGGGACTCGGGGAGGCTTGGCCTTCGCGGCGACGTTCTCACGGACCCACTCCCACCGAACGCCCTGGTGGAGAGCCGACGAGATGATGGCGTGGTAGTTGCGGATTGTCTTCGGCGACCGCCCCTCCTCCTTCATGTGCCGATACAGGTCGTCCAGGTGCTTCGGCGTGAGCCGGGTCAGGCCGATCTTGCCGAGCCGGGGCCGAATGATCTGCTCGACCTGAGCCCGATACGTCCGAAGGGTCGTTGGCGAGAGGTCCATCCGTTCGGATTCCTCCAGCCACTTGTCCAGAAGCTGGCCGAAGGTGGCACCGAGTCCGTCCGAACGGCCCGCGCCGTACTTGTCGACCAAGTCCCGAAGGGCTTCGTCGGCAGCCCTTGAACCACCGCGGAAGGTCCGGGAAATCTGCCGCGGATTACCCGTGACCGGGTCTCGGCCGACGTAGACCCGTAGTTCCCAGACTCCGTTCTGGCGCTTGCGCTTCGTACCCTGCACGGAACCACGCTATCCCGTTGTAGGGATTCGTGTAGGGAGACAACTCCGGATACAGGAGAGCCCTCCCGGCTGGGAGGGCTCTGACCTGCACTTTCCTTGGTGGCGGGGGTAGGATTTGAACCTACGACCTTCGGGTTATGAGCCCGACGAGCTACCAGACTGCTCCACCCCGCGGCGGTCTGACGAGTCTACTGCGAGGTTGGTGCTCGAGACAAGCCGACGTCATCAAAGCAACACCGTGCCGTGACACCTTCATCGTTCTTCGATCACTGAACCACCAAGAAAAGAGAGAGCTGGCGTCACGCTCGGATGTCGACGCGTGACGTGTCCCCATCATGTCGTTGCGACAAAGTGTCTTCCTCCGCAGGTGGACCAGTAGTGAGCGAAGCTTCGAGTTGAGTGGCGAAGAATGAGAACACCTTTCTCCTACAGACAGTAGTAGATAATTGCTATAGATATACACTCGAACTGTGGCGACCCGAGACGTGATCCTTCAAGCAGCCGTCAAAGAAATTCGAGAGAGAGATGAGGCTTCGTTTCGGGTAACCGCCGTCGCTAAGGCCGCTGGTTGTGCCACGAGCGTCCTCTATCACTACTTTGGTTCCCGCGAAGGTCTCATCGACGCGGCACTCGTCGCGATCGTCACCGAGGAAACCAACATGCTGCGTGAATTCGCCGCCTTGAGTTCCCAGGCCGCACAGGACACTGACGACGCGGTCGAGCTCATGGTGAACTACGCACTGATCGCCCATGACCCGTCGCGCCGTGTCGACCGCGCACTACGAGCTCGGCTCGTGGGAGCCGCCCAAACTCGACCCTCGGTACGAGCGGAGTACGCGAAATATTCCGACCTCGCGCAACACCAAAATATGCAAATTATCGACACCCTGAAGAGCAAGGGCCTCATCCGTGAGGAGGTCAGTTCCAGCGCCGCCTCCCTCGTCATGCGAGCGCTCGACTACGGGTGGGTGCTCGATGAAGTGCACGACGAACCAACGGTGCCATACGACGAGTGGATCGGCCTAATTCGACTCTTGGCGACCGCCTTCTTTCGCAGTTCGGCCTACTTGCCCGACGCCAACGCCGATTGAGCCAAGCGAAGATACGCGTTCATCGCGTTGACGTCGCTCTGGTACTGGGCCAAATTCCCCGCCCGTAGGGCCGATTGCGCGTGTTCGTACGCCGTGGCCGCAAGGGTGAGATAGGTCGATGTCGACCCGTGTCCCGGGTTGGGAGGAATCACTGTTCCCCCTCCACCAGACGTTCCCAGGACGTCGGCAACCGCCGCCGGCAGAGTGGTTTCAATGCCCACGTGTTGGTTGAACACCGTGATGACGTCAGTGAGTTGAGGGAGCGGGTTCGCCGAACTCGTCACGTACATGGGCCGCACGTACAAGATCGAATTCTTGAGCGGAATCATGAGGTTATTGCCGAGAATGACGTGGGAGCCGTGTTGGTCCAACGGAGTGATGGTGTCGCTGACTTTCTTGTTCTGCTGAATCTCCGAGTCCGCCTGCGCGGGACCAGTAACCGTCATGCCACGTGGCGTGACGTACACGTTGAGTTGTCCGTAATCCGAAGGATCAGACGACGCAATCAGAAACGCTCGAAGACTTTGTACCGTCGAGGAATTACCCGCGGGAACGAACGACGCGGAAAGCAGCAATTGTTGCTTCGTCTCGCCGGGTAGGGCCATGACTTGGTACAGGGGATCCATTGGTGACAAGTTGACGTTGATGACGTTCCCCGCGCTGTCACGTGTCTTCGTGTACGACAACGACTGGTTGGGAGAGCCTGCTCCGGCAGTCGGCGAGATCTCCCATCGGTCGCTCGCGTTATAGAAACTCGAGGGAGTGGTGATGTGATACCGACCGAGCGTTGCTGCCTGAATAGAAAAGAGGTCTTGCGGGTAGCGCAAATGAGTTCGCACCGCACTCTCCATGGCGCTCATCGGCTTGAACATGTTGGGAAAGGCTGCGCGGTATGCCTGCAGGAGCGGGTCACTGGGATCCTGTGCGTAGAAACTCATCGATCCGTTGTACGCATCGACAACGCACACGACTGAGTTGCGCACGTAGTTATAGGTAGCGGGCAGCCCATTGTCGACGGGCACCGTTTGATTCGAGGCATCTTCGCTATAGGGATAGTTCGACGTCGTGGTGTAACCGTTCAGCACGTATTGAACGCGTCCGTCCGCGACGATCGTGTAGGGGTGCGCGTCCCACGACAAGAAGGGGGCAGCCTTGGCGGCCATCTCAGAGACGTCACGCACCCACATCACTCGGCTGTTCGAAGTGATCTGACTCGAAATCAACATGTTCGGGTCGCCAAAACGGAGCGCGAACGCGGCTCGTCGCAGCAGGCCGCCAGCTGGCACGCCGCCGGTTCCGGTGTAGTGCGATTCGACGGGATTACCCGCGTTGGGGCCCGAGTTGATCTGGTAGTCAAATTCTTTCTGCTTCGTGTCCGCGACGGACCATCCGCTCATCCCGATGCCGAAGTAAATATTCGGTTGGGTGAGAACGGGCAGGCCCGCGCTCGAGGTGGGAGGGACGTTGCCCATCGCGAAATTGGGATTTCCCGTCGTGCCCGAACTGGTATTGGCGGGCAGGATCACTGCGCCGATGCCGTGCGTGTACTCGAGGTGGGTATTCACCCACGATGGGGACGTCAACGCGCTCGTGTTGGTGATGCGCGAACCAATGAGCACCGGTGTTTCGGTGCCGTTGACGTAGTAACGATCAACCGCGAGGGACGCGAACTGGTAGTAGGACTGGATCGACTGCAGACGGTTGACCGTCTCTAAGGCAATCTTCGGGTCGGGATCCCAGAGTCGAATATTCGACAGAGTTCCCGCCGATTGGTGAACCACCGAGGGAGTAATCGTGGTGGAAGCGGCGTAATTGTGGTCAGTCACATTCGAAATGCCGAAAGCCGCCCGAGTCGCTTCGATGTTGCGGCCGATGTACGTCAACTCCAGATGGTTCTGCGCCGGGGTGACGCGGAACGCTTGCAGGGCGACGGGATAAATGACACCGATCACGATCGCGACGAAGGCCCAGAGGCCCACGGCGATCACCGGAAGCGACCAACCGCGCATCCGAATGTTGAACAACAAAATCACCGCAGCGGCGAGCGATAGGAAACACAAAATGGTCAGCGCCGGAATACGCGCGTGCACGTCGGCGTAGCCCGCTCCTTCGACGTACGCGGTAGTCGACGTCACGAGGGTCCACTTCGCGATGACGTAACCGGCGGCTTTGAGCAGTGCGAGGAAGGCGAGGAGAACACTGATGTGCACCTTGACCGCCGGCGACACCCTCGGCGACACGCGGGCGGCTCGAATACCACCGTTGAGGTAATGGAAGATGGTCGTGATGACCAGAATCGCGAACAGCGCCGCGAGACACCAGTTCACGATGAAGGAGATGAACGGCAAAGAGAAAATGTAGAAGCCCAGATCCTTGTGAAAGAGCGGATCTTTGGAATGAAACGACTGCGCATTCGCGAACAACAGATACGACTGCCACTGACCAGTCGCCGTCAAACCCGCGATGGCACCGATCCCGAGGGACAAGACGGCGTAGATGCGTCCGGCGTATGGGCGCACCACGTCCTGGAAGCGACGAACAATTTCATCCTCGGGCTCAAAGGAAAGGTCTCGTGCCCCGAAGCGATCCGTCAAGTAGAGATTGCCCCATAGAACAACGAAAAATGCGGCGCCAAAACTAACGGCGAGACCCACCTTGACCTCGAGGAGCGTGGAGAAGACGCTCGAGATGTGCAGCGACGAAAACCACAACTGGTCTGTCCATAGGGTCGCCAGACTCCGCAAAGAGAGAAGCAGGAGAAAAAGCACCACGAGCGTCGAGACCAAGATGATCCGACGGCGCGGTGAAGGGGTTCGCGCAAACGAACCGTCTGAAGGGCTGCGCATAAACGCAGCCTAGGACCTAGGGACTACGCCGGTACGACGGCGCACGCGCAACCGGCGTGCAATGGCGGGTACAACTGTCCGCTCGGGAACGGCGTGCCAACTGCGTGTACTCCCGTACTCGCGTCGAGAGCGCACGCGTCACAAGGAGCATCACCCGGGGCGCAGAGGAAGCGGACGTGGCCGCCAGCCATCGCGCCCACGACACCGGCGTGAAAGGCGCGCCGCGCCACGTCGGTGCACAGTCGCTCCACGCGAGCACCGCGCCACTCCTTATAGGCCGCGTTCGCGCGATCGTCGCCACTGCCATTGCCGTCGGCCTGAATACGCTTGCGCAACGCCAAGACAATGGTGACCGCCAGGTCCGCCGCGGCCTCGTCGACGGCGGTGAAGTCGGTGACGGTGGTAACCGTTCCAGTCTCTTCGCCCGCGAATTGCGCGCCAGCGAGAGCCACGTCGCGCAAGACGTCGCCGGCCGCTTCGGCGTAGCGGCGTCGCTGAGCGAATTCGTCTTCCATCTCATTGGTAATCACGCCGCTGACGTTGCGCAATTTCTCGAGCATGACGTTCTGATCATCCTGCAAAGCCCGCTTCACCTTGCGGGTGAGAAGCGCGAGAGAGGTGTCCAGGGCGGCGTCACGGCGAGCAAAGAGTTCCTCCGCGGGCGTTGACGGGGCATTCGATACGACCGGCGCGCGCTTCGGTGCTGGAGCGGCGGCGCCACGCTCCTCGAGCGTGGCCTTGCGAAGCCGAGCGAAGATCTCTTCGACGACGTCGGCCGCCGGCTCTCCTTCACCAATGGGTTCACTGTCGGCGGCCGCGGCGCCGCCCTTGACCGTGGACTCCGATTTCGGTGCCGGAGCGGGGTCCTCGGTCACCGCCGGAGCGCTCACGGTGCTCAAGTCGGGCGTCTCGAGAGCTACCGGGGCGACGTCAGGAACTTCGCGCAGCGGCACCGCCGCCAAAATCTCGTCCTCGCTGGGTTCGGCTTCCGGGGGACGATTGCGCAGAGCCTCGATCGCCGCGGCGCGCGCACCCTCGTCCGAACTCATCAGTCCCGAGAGCACCCCCTCGACCGATTCGCGAACACTCGTAATCGACGTGTGCAGCGAATCACGCGCCGCCCGCATCTGCTCAATCTGTAGGTGCATTGACTTACGCTTCACGGCCAAGTCATTCAGAACAGCCTTGCGTGCCTCCTGAGCCTGGGCGACAATGGCGCGACCCTGCTCGCGAGCTCGTTCCACGAGGGCCTCGCCGTTCACCTTGGCGGACTCCACCAGACGCTGCGCGGCCGCTCGGGCTTCCCCGTCGAGGTGAGTTGCCGTCGCCTCAGCTTCAGACACAATGGCCGCCGCTCGTTCCTGCGATTCAACGAGATAGGTCGCGGCGCGCTCCTGGGCCTGCGCGTAGATCGCGGTCGCCCGCTCCTGCGCTTCCGCCGTCACGCGTCCCGCCTCTTCGTGAGCGGATCGCAAAATGGCCGCGCTCTGTGAACCGAGAGCCCCCGCCAGAGTGGCCTCGTCAAGAACGGGATTCGCCGCGCGGCGTTGAGCTTCGGCCAACTGCTGCTGGAGTTCCTGAACCCGCGTCTCGAACAGGTGCATTTCGCGGGCCACACCCTCGAGATACGTGCGAACTTCATTTGGGTCGTACCCCTTGCGCACCGTCCCAAAATTCGCGCGAACAATTTCGTTCGAAGAGTGTCGGGTCGTCGAGATATTCCGGCGTTCGTCCATCAGATAAAGACTAGGACGTGGACTAAAGCGAAGAGGGCTTCGTGAGAGGAATTGGTGGCTCTCCGCCCAGACGACGAAGGTCGGCCAATGCTTGGGCGAGGGTGTCCACTCCCTCGACGTGCAAACTCGCATCAGCTGCGCCGCGGGCGGTTGCGACTTCGCTCGAGGGAACGATGAAGACGGTGGCCCCGGCCCGCTCGACCGCGATGGTCTTTTCCGCCACTCCCCCGACGTCGCCCACCTTCCCGTCGGGCGAAATGGTGCCCGTCGCGGCGACCGTTCGACCGCCCGAAAGTGAACCACTACTCAATTGATCGATCAGCGTGAGCGTCATCGCGAGCCCGGCCGACGGACCGCCAATGTTGGGGGTCGAAATCGTGATCGAGCCGGGCGTCGTGTAGTCCGCCGCGTCCACGGGCTCGACGGCGATCATCGACAACAGTGGTTGCGCCGACGCCGGACAACCGGGAAGTGTCGTGCCGCGAGGAACAGCGACGGTCGTGACTTTGACTGCCTTTGCGGAGCGCAGAATGATCGTGCCCGATGGCGAAATGACCGCTGTGCGAACCGACAACGTCACGTCATCTCCCGCCGGTTGCGCGCCAATCTTTCGCAAGAGGTCGCAACTATTCGTCACCGGATACCCGTTCACCGCGTCTATCTCGTCACCCACCGCCAGGCCCGCCGTGTGTGCCGTCGACGGGACTTGCACCGCGTAAACCGTGGCGCCAACGTCACGCTGGGGAATCTTCCAACCCAATGACTCCAACGCGGCCACCTTGGCGTACTCCTTCGAATTCGCCATGTCGACGTAGCCCTGAGCCACCAGTTGGTCGGTGGGAACGCCGGGGAGAGTCAAATCTCCACCGGAGACAATTTCCGTATGGGGTTGGAAGTGTGCCAGGAGGAAGCCCCACGCGGTCAGTTGAGTCAAGTACACGTCGGTGAGAAGAATCTTGTCGTGGTGAGGATCAGTGTCGAGACCCTTCACGCTGACCAGTTGAGCCACGGGTTGGGCATCGCCAGGGGTAATCGAGTACTCATTCACGTGCCACGTATTCAGGACAAAGAATGCGATCAACAGGACGAAAACAATCGCCACGGTGATGGGCGCACGTCGCGAAGGTGGTGAGATGGATGTATGGACCGAGATGACCAAACGCTACCCGAGGCCGTCCGCATCGCACTGTTGCGCGCCCGGCACGTTGTCAGTTCCGATAGTCGCGACGTCGTCACCTCATCGCTGCGGGCACCCCACGAACACGCTCGCATTCTCGCGCTGCGGGCGGCTGCCCACCACGGATGGCTCAGCAGCGACGACTGGGATCACGCCAGCCGGGACGAGGTGGACTCCGTTCGCAGAGAGGTGGCGAGCCTGCTGGCCCACCAACACGACACTTTCGCGAGACGTAACGAGATTCTCCTTCGCCTGCTCTCCGATGAGGACGCGCTGGTTGTCGACGCCGCGGCCTTCGCGCTGGGTGAAGCAGAAGTAGTGGAGGCGGTGTCAGCTTTGATCTCCGTTGCGAGCGATCACGAGGACGCTCGCTGTCGGGAAAGCGCCATCGCGGCTCTCGGCTCGATCGGCGATCCGAGAGCGGAGGCGACGGTGATCGCCGCACTGAACGACAAACCTCCGGTACGGCGACGCGCCGTGGTGGCCCTCACGAACTTCGACAGCGAGGCCGTCGAACAAGCTCTCGAGGCCGCACGTGACGACCGGGACTGGCAGGTCCGATCCGCGATTGATCAATTAGATCGCGACGTCGACTAACGGTCAGCGTCGCGGAACAGCGCGTGCAGGGACGCCATCTCACGCAAACAACGTTGCAGACCCTCGATGACGACAAGTTCGGGGTCGTTCGCCAATCGAACTTCGACGCCCGTCTCTCGCGTGAGCAGTTCGGGCAAATCGCGAAGTCTCCCGTGTCCACCGACGATCGTCAGTCCTTGCGTCAGGACGTCTTGTGCGAGGTCGGGAGGGGCGTCGCCAAGAGCTTCCTGCACCATCTTCACGGTCGCCAGAACCAGATCGGAGACCGCTCCGTTCACTTCGTTCGCGGTTGTCTCCACCGAGACGGGGTGCCCTCGATCCACCGTTCGAGCGGGGATCACCTGAACCTCGCCCGCCGTACGACGGAGAGCGGAGGCGAGATTCTTCTTGAGCGATTCAACCACGTAGGGCGCGACCACCACGTTGTAACGCTGACGCAACATCGTGGCGATGGCCGCGTCGAAATCCGCGCCACCCGAACGCAACGAGCGTCCCGTGACAATGCCTCCGAGCGAGATCACGGCCGCCTCACTCGAACCAGCGCCCAACGTGACGACCGCCGAGGCGACAGGGTCATGCACGGGTAGCCCGAGACCGATGGCGGCGGCCATCGGAGCTTCGACCAGCGACGCTTCGACCGCTCCGGCCTGCAGCGCCGCTTGCCGCAAGGCACGGCGCTCGATGGCCGTGGCGAATGCGGGAACACTCATCACCACCCGCACACGAGAGACGCGCGAGAAACCAGCTCGATCAAAGAACGATCGAAAGAGGCGCGCCGCCACGTCGAAATCGACGGTCGCTCCTTTCGCTAGGGGACGAAAGGCCACCACGTGTTGTGGACTACGTACGACGGCCGCGGCGGCGGCGTGACCGACCTCGACGACCTCGCCGTTACTGGTATTGATCGCCACGATCGTCGGTTCGGAGAAGAGGACGCCCCCCTCGATGGTGGCCAGCCGTGTGTGCGACGTACCCACATCAAGAGCTACGTCGGTTGCCACGGTGACCAATGCTAGGGCGATACCCGTTCGCCCCCGTAACGCCTCTAGCCTTATCCCTTGTGGACAACGGCCCCAATGACCCCGCGCTGCCACCGCGGGGGTCACGGTGGCGATTTTGGCGCCGAGCGAGTGCAGGACCGCCCGCTGCGGAGGGTCGGGCGTGGATTCACCCCAGCGAGCTGCCTAATTTCGACCGGATTCCGACCTACGACACGGCCACTCCTCGGCGGCGCCGACGGCCCCGTCTCGTGCTCGCCCTCGGCGTTATGGTGCTCGCCGCTGGTTCGGTCTTCTTAATTCTCCACTCGTCATCGCCTCCGAGCACATCGTCACTCGGAGCGAACGTCGCCTCAAATCTTTCGGCACTTCCCTCGTACGCCCAGCCCGCCGCGCGCAGCACTATCGAACTCGTCATCGCCGATCAGGGCCACATCACGACGACCGGAGCACTCGTCATCTCGCCGGGCGATCTCGCGATCACCACGAACCCCATCCCGAACGGCGCCTCGATGACCGGCGCATCCCAAAGCGACCTGCGTTTCCCGGTCACCCTCGTATCCACCGACCACGCGTTGGGATTCTCGATCGTGCATCTCGGCACTTCGCTCCCCGTCGCCGCGACCAGTGTGCTCCCCGCCTCCGCATCAGTCTTAGCTCTGTCGCCGGTCTTCGCGTTGCACCAGAACAGCCCCTCATTCGACTGGGCCCAGACCACTCTCGGCGACCCCATTCAAAAGGTGGTGAACGGGGTCGTGAGCTACATGGCGACCGCCAGTGACACCAATTTGCGTGGCTTTCCCGACACGATCGCGGTGGATAATCAGGGCAATGTCGTCGCGGTGTTGTCCGCGCGCAACCAGTGGTACTCGGCTGAATACATCGCTCGAGTCGCGCGAGCCGTGACGGACAACGGCGGTTGCCATAGTCACCTCGGTATTGTCGGCGAGGACGCCCAGGGCGGAGGTGTCCTCGTGAAGTCCGTTGAACCCGGTACGGCCACCTCTGCCGTGCGTCCGGGCGACATTCTGACCACGTTCGATGGGGCAAATTTGGACTCCGTGAACACCCTGTTGTCGATTCTGTACGCCGATCGGGCGCGTAGCGACGTCACCCTCGGAGTCCTCCGTGACGGCGCCATCATGACCGCCCACGTCATTCTCGGCTGTCAGCCATAAGTTGTAGGGATGACTGATAACCCCTTTGGTGGTGTCTTTGGTGACTTGTTCTCCGTCCTGGGGCAACAGGGTCCGAACGCGTGGTTTGAAACAGCGCGCACGCTGGCCCTCAATGTTGCTCGACAAGGCGATGATGACCCCAACCCCGAACCCGCCGAGCGCCAGCGTTTAGAGCAATTTTCTCCGCTCGTCGCCCGCCACGTCGCCACGTTGTTCGCGGTGTCGGTTCACGATCGCATCACGGCCACCAATCGATCCGGCCTCACTCTGGCCTCGCTCGAGCAGTGGCGCCCGCTCGTACTTCCCATGGTCGAAACACCGCCGCCCGCGCTCGAAGGTCTCGATCCCAGTGGGGCCAACATGATGGGCCAACTCGCCGCGACGCTCGGTCCGCTCTTTACGGGATTTCAATTGGGTTCCGTCGCCGGACACTTCTCCGAACGTGCGTGGTCCCTCGCCGCCCTGCCACTGCCGCGCGAGAACGACGAGCGCCTCCTCGTCGTCAATAACGTCGCCCGTTTCGCGAGCGACTGGTCACTCGACGCCGACACGACCACTATTTTCGCGCTCGCTCGCGAGATGATCGCCGCCACGGTTCTCTCACAACCCGGCACCGGCGACGCGCTCCGTGCCGTGCTGCTCGACGCTGTTCGCGACGCCATGGCCGTTCAGGGCGACGTCATCACTCGACTCACACAAATGGTCAATCCCGAGGATCTCTCATCGTTGATGGGAAACCCTGAGGCGCTCCTCGACGGACTGGAACTCCCCGATCACACACCCGCCACTGACGCCATTAACGCGGCGGCCGCCGTACTTCGAGCGGTTTTTGATGCGGTGGCCTTCAGCGTGACCGAGCAGATTGTTGGTCCGGCGACCGCCCTTCGTGAAGCGTATTTGAGGTACCGACTCTCCGACGCCCGAGGCGAAGACGCCGCCGCCGCCCTGTTCGGCATCACGAGTCAGGGCGAACACCAAACGCAGGCCGACGCCTTCGTGTACCAGATCGTCGAGAAGTACGGCCTCGAGACCTTCACCGCACTCTTGCGGGTGGACGGTCTGCCGTCCGCGTCGGAGCTGTGGGATCCGGAGATTTGGTACCAGCGAGTCACGAACTCGCTGTTGGCCTAATTCTCTTCGTCGTAGCCCAGAACCCACTCAACGAGCAGGTTCTCTCGCTCGGCGTCACGGTTGACACGCTCGCGGTTGCGACGGAATTGCGGGTCGTGCGGAGGCAGTAGGCGCAGACGGGCGTCGACCCGGTCAACGAATGCTTGAATCTGCTCTTCGTCGCCGAAGACCATGCGGCACTCCCAGTGCGGCGCGACCGGCCCCAGGTAGATGACCTGGACGTGGCCGACGGGGTCGACGACTTCGGTGGCCTCGGGGCTGGGAATCTGGCTCACTGCCGCTCCTTTGAAAGAGTTATTTCACACATTGAACTATGCGAAGACCCATTCTACTCCCATCGTTATCCCTGTTCGCTCGAACGTGAAAATTACATAAGAAAACCAAGACTTCATGTGAAGAACCTCACAAGTCTTTCGAGGTATTAAGTGATTTTCATTCGGTACAATTCAAGTGTTCCCAATAAGGAGGGTTCCGATTATGAGCACCGAGTGGATGGCCGATGGAAAGTGCCGGGAGTACCCCGCAGCCACATTCTTTCCCCAGGACGGTGTCGGTGTCATTAAGGCACAGCGCATCTGCGCCGAGTGCCCCGTCGCGACAGCGTGCCTCGAATACGCGCTCGACAACCACGTCGACCACGGAGTGTGGGGCGGCAAGAGCGAACGTGAACGTCGTCGCCTGCAGCGTGCTCGTCGTCGTGGAACTCTCACGGTGCGCGCGAACTAACTAACCTCACGCACGTGTTCGAGTGCGTGATCAACATCTCTGAAGGCCGCGAGTCCGAAAGGCTCGCGGCCTTCTCGTTGGCGGCGGGGAATTCTTTACGCGACCTTCACGCGGACCCCGATCATCATCGAAGCGTCTTCACGCTGATGAATGACCCCGACAGCTTGTCGCGGGACGTCCGGCACCTCATCTCACAGGTCGCAGCGACGCTGAACATCGACGAGCACCACGGCGTGCACCCGCGGATGGGCGTTGTGGACGTCGTCCCGTTTGTCGCCCTCCACCCCGAGCAAACTGACCGTGCCATCGCGTTGCGCAATGAGACGGCGGAGTGGATGGGCAGCGACTTAGGCGTCCCCGTCTTCCTCTACGGCCACGAGCGCACCTTGCCCGACGTTCGCCGCGGCGCATTTCACGACCTCGTGCCTGATTTCGGTCCCCCGCGTCCCCATCCGACCGCGGGTGCCAGCGCCGTGGGGCAGCGGGACATTCTGATTGCCTGGAATCTCTGGATCGAAGGGATTTCTCTCTCGGACGCGCGGCACATTGCCCGCGAGATTCGTTCGCCCGACGTCCGCGCGCTAGGGATGTCGGTGCGAGGTGCCGTGCAAGTGAGCTGCAACGTCATTGACGTGAGACAGACGCACCTGTCGACGGTGTACGACCGCGTCCAGGAATTGCTACCCCAAGGAGGGCGCATCCTGCGGTCGGAGTTAGTGGGACTTGCTCCGCGGCTGGTGCTGGAAAGCGAGGATCAGGCGAGGTGGGAGGAACTCGGCCTGCGGCCCGACAGCACGATTGAGAGCAGACTCGGGCGTTAGCTCGCGGCCGAACGGCGCTCAATGGCGCGGGCGCGGCGAAGACGGCGGCGCTCCCGTTCGCTCATGCCACCCCAGATGCCGAACTTCTCGCCATTTTCGAGCGCGTACTCGAGGCACTCGTCACGAACCACGCAGCCGCGACAGACTTCCTTCGCCTCACGAGTGGACGCACCGCGTTCGGGAAAGAACAAGTCGGGGTCAACGCCCATGCAGTTGGACCGTGACTGCCAGCCACGATCCTCCATTGCCCCGGGCAAATTAATGATGTCCATGCGATCCTCCCCACCGGGCACCCGGTCGGTGCCACCGTTGTAATTACAACGGTGTCATTGTGGCAAAGGATCGCCGAAAACGCAAATAGAAAGTGACGGGATTATTCCCCGGCGGCGGACTTGGGGCGAACGGCGAAGACCTGGGAACCAACGACTTCCTCTTTGACCACAAATTCCAGACGGTGGATGCCCTCGTCGAGGTTGATACCGAAAAAGCGGCCGACCCAGATGAAGTCCAAGTCGTTCTCGATGTTGGCGTCCTTTTTGGGCCACTCGATGATGTCGTCGATCTCGTAGCGGTAGGGCTTTCCGTCGTCACCAATGAAGCCCATCGGCTCCCCGCCCAAGTTCACGATGCGTAGGCGCACGTCGTACTTGGCGCCACCCTCGTTCGCGTCCGCGTCCAAGAGGACGGCTACCGACAGGGGCACGGCCGACTGGGCAAAGAACCAGGTCAATCCACCACCCAGAACGCCCAACTTTCCGTTGGACAGTTCGGCGTAGTCGGCCAGCAGCAACGTCGCCTTCATCGCGTATCTCCCGTAGTCGTGGAGCGCCCGAGGCGCCCGCCAGTGTCGAACGAAGCCCCGCCGCGACGGGGTTCCGCTGGTAGGGAATCTAACCGACTTCCGGCGTTCATACCATGCCTATCCGGCCCGGCGGTTCCGAACGAAGTCATCCAGCACGTAGGTGCCCAATTCGTCAACGGACGTGTAGAAGGTTCGCCCGCCGTTCACGCGGCTGATTTGCTCAACAAACGGAAACTGACTGCGCTCGATGTCCAGGGCAAAAGTATTGATCGTGATGCCGGCCTTGGTGCATCGGAGCACTTCAGCCATAGTCAGTTGCAAGGTTTCGGGCACGGGAGGCCACGAAAAGAAGGGTTCTCCCCCCGCCGTCAAGTGGGCCGTCGGCTCACCGTCAGTGACCACCACAATTTGTCGCTCACCCTTCTCGTTGCGCATGAGGTGACGAGAAAGCGCGAGGGCGTGCTGCAAATTCGTGCCGTAGTTGTAGTCAATGGACAGCGACGGTATGTCCTCGATACGGATTTCTTCGGCCGTTTCACCGAAACCAACGACCGCCACAAAATCTCGGGGGAATTTCGAACGAATCAATGAAGTGAGGGCGAGCGTCATCTTCTTGGCCGGAGCGAGATTTCCCCGCATGGCCATCGACAAGGAGAGATCGATGGCAAATACGGTGGCCGAACGTCGGACGGCTTCGTACTCCTCTACTTCGAAATCCTCCGGCTGCAGTTGGACCGGCGTGCCGGGGCCTTGACGGAACACCGCATTGCGCAAGGTCTTGGGGAGATGTAGCGAGAGGGCCTCGCCCGGCTCCCAGGGCTTCGAACTCTCCTCGCGATCGCCGCCACGAGCAATGGACGCTTCGCGGTGCGATCCCAATGCCGACGAATTGCGCAGTTGAGAAAAGAGGTCCTTGAGCGCCTGCTGCCCAATCTGGCGAACACCCTTGGCCGTCAGTTCGAGACGCGAACCACGCCGATCAACGAAACCACCGTCCCGGAGTTGCCGAAGGGCTCGCTGGAGTGCTTCGACCTGCTTCGCGGCGTCGGGCCCGAGATTTCGCCGTACCGCTTCGACGTCGACTTCCGGAAGACCTTGCGCGGCGTTGGCTTGACCCATGAATTCTTCAAGATTGCGGAGTTCGCTGAGTTGTGCGGCGACGTCCGCCGATTCAGAAAAGCGTCCGCCACCTTGGCCTCGTAGTCGGGGTTGAGCGTTCCAATCGAGATCCGGCGTCGCTTGCCGGAGATTGGAGACGAGCCGCGACATCGAGAAATTAAGGTCCATGTCGGACATCATCTGGCCGAAGAGATCTCGCAACTCTCGCTGCTGCTCACCGGACAGAGAATTGAACATCGCCTCCGCCGCCGCGGCGCGTTCTGCCATGGCGCGGATGACGTCCTCGAGGGTCTCTGCGCCAGGAAAGAAGTCGCCGTAGTTCTCCATGAAGTTCTCGAAGCTGGGATCCAAGGGTTCACCGCGACGGTCTTGCTCGATCATCACGGAGAGCGCGTCCATCATGGAGCGAAGTCGCGCGAGCGCCTCCGGATCCGGGTTTTGCAAGAACTCCTTGTTCGCCTCGAAGTACGTGTTGAGAACATCTTCACGCAGCTCCTGCATCATCTGCTCGTACTCTTCGCGTGCTTCAGAGGACACAAAGTCGTAGTTCTGGTAGGCCCCCAGACGTTCGCCCAGGCGATCGGGCATGAGTTCGCGTTGCATGGACTTCTCACTGACGAGATCGCGAGTGACTTCCTCTCTGCGATCATCACCCGAGTCGGCTGCTTCGGCGAGTAATTCCTCAAGCACCGTCGTTTCCGTTTGTTCGATGCGCTCGAGCCATTCTCGATACCGCTGCATTTCCCCGTCGGGATCGGCTTGTTCTTCTAATTCACGACGACGTTGACGTGCGCGCTCGAGAAGGTCACGCAGGCCGTCAACCTTGGTGCCGTCATTGGTCGTGAACCCGTCTCGTAACAAGCGGTCGATGGCCTCGTCGAGGTCACCGGTTTCCATGAGCTCATCGGTAATCAGCCGAAGGAGTTCGTCGGCATCGAGGTCGTCATAGTCCTCGCCGTCGTCCCACTGACGGAAGCCGTAGCGGACGGGCACTATCGATTCCTTGTCCGATAGAGCGCTCGACCACCACTCGCGTCCTTGGCGAGACGTTTCGTCAGATGCAGGCCCTCGAGGACGAATTCGAGCGCCGCCGCCATCTCGTCGTCGTTCGCCGTCGGTCCCGCGATGCGCCGCACGGGGGGCTCGAGAACGGGGAGACTGGCCAGAACGTCGAGGTAATCCTGTGATGGCAGGTCGTCACCGACGTGCACGATGACCTCGTGGGTGAAGGCGTCAATAATCTCGCCCGCTTCCTCCAGCAGCACGTGCTCAGTGAACGTCTGACGCACTGCGAGAGCCACGAGCGCCGCGATGATCTGGTCGGAGTCGGAATCGTCCATCGTGTCGATTTCGATCTTCCCCTGGGTGGACTGCACAATCGCCGAAAGGTCACTGACTCGCGGCACCACGGACGCGTCGCCCGTGCGCAGAGTGCGCCGCAAAGCATTGGCCACGACCGTCTCGTAGTTGGCAATCGACAATCGCACGGAAACACCCGAACGCTGATTCAGGACATGGCTCTTGCGAGCGACGTGTGACACTCGCGCGACGATGTCTTCAATGAACCAGGGGACAATGATGGGCTTGGGGCTCGTCGGGAGTCGGATTTCCTGCTGGATGATCGCGATCTCGGTGGCGATGTCGTAGGGGTAGTGGGTGCGAATCTGTGAGCCGAAGCGGTCCTTCAGCGGCGTGATGAGTCGACCGCGGTTGGTGTAGTCCTCGGGGTTCGCAGTGGCGACCACCAACACGTCCAGCTCGAGGCGAACGAGGTGTCCGCGAATCTGAACGTCGCGCTCTTCGAGCACGTTCAACAAACCGACCTGGATGCGTTCGGAGAGGTCCGGCAATTCGTTGATGGCAAAAATCCCTCGATTCGACTTCGGCACGAGGCCATACGACAGGGCCTTCGGGTCATCGAGAAACAGTCCCCCGGCGACCTTGATGGGATCGACTTCACCAATGAGGTCCGCCATCGACGTATCCGGTGACGCCAACTTCTCTGCGAACCGATGTGTTCGGTGCACCCATTCGATGGGCGTGTCCTCGCCCTTCTCGGCGACCAGGTCAATCCCGTATGCGGAGATGGGGTGAAAAGGATCATCGCGAACGTCAGAACCCGCGACGACGGGCAACCATTCGTCCAACAACTCGACGAGTGAGCGAATCATGCGGGTCTTGGCCTGGCCGCGCTCGCCCAACAGAATGATGTCGTGGCCCGCGAGGAGGGCTGTTTCCAACTGCGGAAGAACCGTGTCCTCGTAACCGAGGACCGCCGAGCTCAGAGGGCGACCACTCGCGAGACGCTCTTCGAGATTCACTCTCATTTCTTCTCGAACCGAACGGGGTGTCCAACCCGAAGCGCGCAGTGCGCCGAGAGTGGTGGGCAGGGATTCGGGAGCCTTAGTCATAACGGGAGAATATGGCAATTCTCACCACTCTCGATCAGTACGAACGACCCGGCCGAGTCCGCGGGCGCCCGGAGCGCCCCGCTGTTCGTCTCGCAGCGATCCGACGGAGCGCAAAACGAACCTCTGGTCTGTGCGGCTGCCTGTCGGCGCCCGCGGATGACCTCGGCACTTCGCACCGTAGAGGAGCCTGAATCACTACACAAGAGCACGAGGGGCCTTGTTCAGAACATCACAAGGGCTTGCGTAGTATGGCTCTGGTGCCTTCTCGAAGGAGGGGCGCACGCTGATCGACTCGAGCAAGGAGACCGCCGTGACGGCCGTAGGAAGTTCGACCAAAGTGGTTCTCGGAGGCACGCGCGGGGGACCCGACGTAGCCACCCTTCGTCAAGATCGCTGGTGGGTCCAGCCGGTCGTCACCGTCTCTATTCTGACGGCGTTCGTGATCTACTCGACGTGGGCGGCTTTCCAGAACAAGAACTACTACGTCGGTTTTGACCGTGACCTCATCAGCCCCTTCTATTCGCCCTGTCTTGCGACCAGTTGTGAGGCCGGCGCTTCAAACTCGGGCTTCCTCATCCACACTCCCGGCTGGTTCTCACCAGCACTCTTGATTCTGATCTTCCCCCTCGGGTTCCGACTCACCTGTTACTACTACCGCCGTAGCTACTACCGCGCCTTTTGGTGGTCACCGCCGGCCTGCGCCGTCTCTGACGCTCACGCCAGCTACAGCGGCGAGACCAAGTTCCCTCTCATCATGCAGAACCTGCACCGTTACTTCTTCTACGCCGGTCTGGTCTTCAATGTTCTCCTGACGTACGACGCGATTCGTGCCTTCCGTCAGCCGGGACTCGGATTCGGCGTCACGGTCGGGACACTTGTTCTTGTCACGAACGCCACGTTGCTGTGGCTGTATTCACTTTCCTGCCACGCCTGTCGCCATTTGTGCGGTGGTCAGGTCCGGAGTTTCGCGCAGCACCCTTGGCGCCACAAGTTCTGGAAGTTCGTGACGCCCCTCAACGCCAAGCACATGAACTTCGCCTGGGCCTCCTTGGTTTTTGTCGCCCTCACCGACGTCTACATCCGTCTGGTCGCTTCTGGCGCCATCACCGACTACAAGTTGTTCTAGGACCTAGGAGCCGCACATGGAGATCAACTCACCCTACGAACACCACGACTATGACGTCCTGGTAATTGGCGCCGGTGGCGCCGGACTACGTGCCGTTATTGAAGCCAAGCAGCAGGGGCTGAAGGTTGGCCTGATTACCAAGTCCCTGCTCGGCAAAGCCCACACCGTGATGGCTGAAGGCGGCATGGCGGCGGCCATGGGAAACGTGTACCCCGAGGACAACTGGATGGTGCACTTCCGCGACACGATGCGCGGCGGCAAGATGTTGAACAACTACCGCATGGCCGAGTTGCACGCCAAGGAAGCTCCGGACCGCGTTCTCGAACTCGAGCAGTGGGGTGCGTTGTTTGACCGCACGAAGGACGGCAAGATCCTGCAGCGCGACTTTGGTGGTCACCGCTACGCGCGTCTCGCCCACGTCGGTGACCGCACCGGCCTGGAGCTCATTCGCACGCTGCAGCAGAAAGTGGTCTCCATGGGCACCGACGTGTTCATGGAGTGCAAGGTCTTGCGACTGGTCCACGATCAGGATGGCAAGGTCGCTGGCTGTGTCGCCTACTGGCGCGCGACGGGTGAGTTCGTTACTTTCTCCGCCCGCTCGGTCATTCTCGCCACCGGTGGAGTCGGCAAGTCGTGGAAGTTCACGTCCAACTCATGGGAAGGCACCGGCGACGGTCACGCCATGGCCTTGTGGGCCGGCGCGGAGCTGATCGACATGGAGTGCATCCAATTCCACCCCACCGGCATGGTGTGGCCCCTGTCAGTTCGAGGGATCCTCGTCACCGAGGGTGTGCGTGGTGACGGTGGAATTCTGAAGAATTCCGACGGCGAGCGCTTCATGTTCAAGTACGTCGCCGACATGTTCCGCGCGGAGACGGCTGAATCACCCGAAGAAGCTGACCGCTGGTACGACGACCACACGGCGGGCCGCCGTCCGCCCGAATTACTGCCCCGCGACGAAGTCGCCCGAGCGATCAACTCGGAGGTCAAGGCGGGTCGAGGCTCACCCCACGGTGGCGTGTACTTGGACATCGCCTCGCGTCGCACGCCCGAGTTCATTCGCCGGCGACTCCCCTCGATGTACCACCAGTTCATGGAGCTGGCCGGCGTGGACATTACGCGCGAGATGATGGAGATTGGGCCCACGTGTCACTACATCATGGGTGGCGTGAAGGTGGACGCAGACACTGCAGCCACGGCCGTTCCTGGTCTCTTCGCCGCGGGTGAAGTGGCCGGTGGCATGCACGGCGCCAACCGTCTTGGTGGAAACTCATTGTCGGACCTCATCGTTTTTGGTCGTCGGGCCGGCATGGGTGCCGCTGAGTACGTCCAGGGCGGCAACGGTGCGACGGGCTTCAACTTGGACGAAGTCGAAGCCGCCGTCAAGGAAGCTCTCGAGCCGTTCGAACGCGAGACCGGTGAGAATCCCTACGATATTCAGCGCGATCTGCAGGAGATGATGCAGGCCAATGTCGGCATCATCCGTACGGGTAGCGAAATCGACGAAGCCATCAAGCAGTTGGAAGTCTTCGAAGAGCGCGTGTCGAACATCAAGGTCAAGGGTGGACGCCAGTACAACCCCGGTTGGAACTTGGCCACAGACTTGCCGAGCATGATCACTGTCTCCAAGTGCACCGCCCGCGGCGCCCAGCAGCGCAAGGAGTCCCGTGGTGGCCACACTCGCGAAGACTTCCCCAAGGCCGACCCAGAGTTTGGCAAGATCAATTTCGCCCACTCGATGCCGAACAGCACCGGTTGGAAAAGCGAAATCACGACAGTGGAATCACCGCTCCTCACGTTGCCCGAGGAGCTCAAGGCGTTGCTCGAGGAGGGTAAGTAAATGTCTGATGTCACTATGCGCGTTTGGCGAGGCGACGCCAACGGCGGACAATTTGAGGATTACACGGTCACCCAACAAGAGGGTGAAGTGGTTCTCGACGTTATTCACCGAATTCAAGCAACCGACGCCCCCGATTTGGCCTGTCGCTGGAACTGCAAGGCCGGGAAGTGCGGTTCGTGCGCGGCGGAGATCAACGGCAAGCCTCGTCTCATGTGCATGACGCGTATGGACCAGTTGCCCGAAGGACCCGTCACCATCACGCCGATGAAGACGTTCCCCATCATCCGTGACCTCGTGACCGACGTGTCGTTCAACTACGCGCAGGCCGAGAAGGTGCCGGCCTTGCTGCCGCCTCCGATGCCCGCCGACGGCTACCGCATGTTCCAGCAGGACGTGGAGCGCGGACAGGAATTCCGCAAGTGCATTGAGTGCTTCATGTGTCAGGACGTGTGTCACGTCATCCGCGACCACGAAGACAACAAGCAGTACTACGCCGGACCGCGCTTCTTCATTCGTTACGCCGAGCTGGAAATGCACCCGCTCGACACGAATGACCGACGCGATCTGATTCGTGAGGAAATGGGTCTCGGCTATTGCAACATCACCAAGTGCTGCACCGAGGTCTGCCCCGAACACATCAAGATCACCGACAACGCGATTATTCCGCTCAAGGAACGTGTCGTGGACGCACAGTACGACCCGGTGGCGTGGCTCGGACGGAAGATCCGTCGCAAGACCAAGCGATCGGCAGAGGAAGCGGCTGTCCAGCCGGCCCCGTAGTCTCCGTGCCTAAATTTCTCTCGGAGAAGTGGTTCACGGAGATGAACGATCAGTTGGCTGCTGTCGGGAGTCCCCTCGGTGGTGACGTGACGGTGGTTCTACATTTCGACGGCGCCCCCATCGATGAGGACGCATCTCTTACTTTGAAGGTGTCTCCCGAGAATGCTCAGGTCTTCCCTGGGTCAAATCCCGAGTCCGACGTGCAGGTGCACCTCAACGTCGCGGACGCCGAGCGATTGGCGCAGGGTCACACCGATAGTGCGACACTGCTGCGACAAGGAAAACTGAAGGTACGTGGAGACGTCCAGCGGCTCATCGACTCCGTTGACGCACTACAACAGATACTTCGTCATCGCACGTAGTCTGCGTTCATCACGGGCGTAGCGCGCCACCCAATGAAAGAATCTCCACGTGAACTCTTCCGCGGACGTACCCCTTCTCGAAGACGATCTCGGCGAACCCGGCGTCTTCGAAGCGACCACCCTGCATCAGCCTCGGGACATTCCGCGTGTCGCCGTGTTGTGCTTTTTCAACGATGTTCTCGACCAACTTCGTTCCGACGGGGAGATCCATGAGATTCACGCTCTTCGCAGCGAAATCGGCCGAAATCCGGTCTATGAGATGTCCACGCCCCACGGCTCCGTGGTGGTGATGCACCCTGGCGTGGGCGCCCCTCTCGCCGCGGGGTTTACCGAAGAGTTAGCCGCCCTAGGACCGACGACGTTCGTCGCTGTGGGTGGCGCGGGTGCCCTGATTGACGACCTCGCCCTTGGGCATGTCATGGTGGTGGACTCCGCCGTACGCGACGAGGGGACGAGCTTTCACTACGCACCTCCGAGCCGAATATTGACAGCGGACCCTCTTGGCGTTGAAGTCGCCGAGGAAGTGCTCTCATCTCGTCACATGCCCTTTTTCCGCGGCCGATCTTGGACCACGGATGCTCTCTTTCGCGAAGCGCGTTCTCGAGTGA
The DNA here is from genome assembly GCA_903871335.1 of uncultured Actinomycetes bacterium. Classification (GTDB taxonomy): domain Bacteria; phylum Actinomycetota; class Acidimicrobiia; order Acidimicrobiales; family RAAP-2; genus RAAP-2. Next base: position 1,404 of record CAIQGE010000023.1, on the reverse strand, counting down.
ACCGACGTATCGACGAAGGTTGCTCGATGGTGGACATGGAAGCGTCTGCATTCATGGCGGTCGCTCGTTACCGGCGTCTTCGGTTCGCTCAAATTCTGTACGCCGGTGACTCCCTCGCGGGTAACACGTGGGACAGTCGCCATTGGGACTCCGCTACAACGATCCGGCGACAACTCTTATCAGTAGCCGGCGAAATCGCGATCTCGCTACACAATCTTTGATCTACACGACGTTGAACGGCCGACGCCAGCGACAGCTGCTTTCGATCACCGCAGCCAAGCTCGCCGTCACTACTCTGAGGCAACTACGCAAAATTGTGTAAGTGCCAATAGATCACTCCGTAGGTCGAACCGATCAAGATGGCACCCATGGCGTACGTCAACCAACGACGACGCACTAATGGTCGAAGGTTTCGAATCGGCCGTTCGACGACGTAGTACGAAAGAGCCGCTACGACAACTGATAGCAGCGCCAATTCAATGTTGGAATGAAGTGGAATCGTCGTAAATGAATACTGCTTAGCAATGGTGAGGATCGGCCAGTGCACCAAATAGAGCGAGTACGAGATAAGACCGATCCACTGGATTGGCTTGAAATTGGTGACCGCGTCGAATCCCGTGTCAACGAGGATTGATCCTCCGGCGACCATTGCACCAGTGGCGAGAACGGGAATCAGAGAGTTTGCGCCCGGCCACTCGGACGCTGAACTCAAGAACCATGTAGCGGCCAAAATGCCGATGAGACCGACAACGCGCAGCGCGTGTCCGATAAGAGCGGGCCACGACTTCATCCACGGTGCCACCACCGCGAGCAATGCTCCAAGCGCCAGCTCCCAAGCGCGGGTGAAAGGACTAAAGAAAGCGACCGGGGCGTTAGTCACTGTTTGGTGGATCGACCACCACATTGAAAGTCCGATGATGACAGCAAGCATCGGAATCAGAAAGGATTCGAGCCGGATCTTCGAACGCACGAGCGTCGCCACAATAAACAACGCTGGCCAGACGAGGTAAAACTGCTCTTCAACCGCGAGTGACCAGAATTGCTGCAAAGTGGATGGCGGCTGGGTGGCCGTCAAATAATCAGTTCCCAAACTAGAAAAATGAAAATTACCCAGGAACGCGGCAACCCACTTCGCATCGTTTGCGGCTTGCGCACCGGAAATATACGACAACCAGTGATACGTAGCGAAAATCGTCGCGATAATTACCAGAGTTGCTGCTGGCAAGATACGACGAATACGACGGCCGTAAAAGTCGAGGAGTGATGTTCCCCCAGTGTTCGACCTTTCCTTCAACAAGACGTTGGTGATGACAAATCCACTAATGACAAAGAAGACGTCGACACCGAGAAAACCCGCGTGTGCGCCCGGGAGCTGCGCGTGGTACATCAGTACAAGAAGAACTG